>JAFQKR010000051.1 GCA_017396825.1 Clostridia bacterium | reverse complement strand
CTGTGAGCCGAGGTTCGTTTTGAACGAAAAAATAGAAAAAATCAAAGAGAATCCGAGGATTAACTTCTCGGATTCTCTTCTTTATGAGAGCAAATTTTATGTCTTTTTCGTGTTCTGTGCCTTTGTCAGCGGTCTGAGGGAGAAGCCGTGGCTTCTCCCTGATTTTTAACTTGTAATAAAAAACTTTTCGTCTTAAACGTTTTTTGCGGGCGGGACTTTTTACAGTTCTTCTGTAGTGTGGGCCTTAAAGCCCTCACCAAATATCTCGGTCGCCTTTGTTACTATCATAAACGCTGTTGGGTCGGTATCGCACACAAAGGTACGCACTGCAGGAAGCTGTTGCTTTTTTACAACGCACATTACTACCTTCTTTTTATTACCCGTATAGGCGCCCGTCGCGTTGATAAGAGTAACGCCGGCCTCCAACTTAGTAAGTAGAAACGCAGATATCTCCTCCTGCTTGTCGCTTACGATATATATAAGCTTTGCGCTGTCAGAGCCGTAAAGCACCGTATCCATAACAACGGTCTGCACCGTAAGGGTGATAACCGCATAAAGCAAGACCTCCACCTTACCAAAGGCCATGGCGGAGAGAAGCACCACTACGCCATCTATAAACCAAAACATAACGCCTGTTTTTATATGTCTGAACTTGGTGCGTAGCAGCCTTACTATAATATCAGAACCGCCCGTTGTAGCCCCTGCGCGGAACACAAGCCCCATACCGAGAGACATGAAGGCGCCGCCAAGAACGCTTGCCAAAAGAAGGTCCTCCGTAAGAGCCTTACCGTAAATCTGAAGGGCGTCTATAAACACCGACGAAAGAGCGGTAGCGATTATAGTGGTAACAAAAAACTTACCCCCAAACTTCCATATACCCAGAAGCATTATGGGAATATTTAGTACTATAATTATAGTACCGGCGGTTACGGGAGACGAGCCAAGGGCTTGCTCAAAAAGATGATTTATAACCAAGGCCAAGCCCGAAACCCCCGCGGGAGTAAGCTGGTTAGGGTCAAGAAACAGGGCTATACCAAAGGCGTAAAGAAAGGTACCGATTACAATAAGGGCAAGGTCCGTTAGCGTTTTTTTGTATTTCATAAAGCGCCTCCAAAAAGACTATACTATTATTATATACAAACAATACCAAAAGTCAATAAAAAGCCCGGGGATAAAAAATAGCGAATTACGTATTAAAATATCAAAATCCCCTTGCAAAAGGCGGCAAATTTTGTTAAACTGATAACGTATTGCGAAAGGGAGGTTTTTGTTATGGCAACAACCGGCTTTAATAATGAGCTTTATATAAAAAAGCAATCTGAGAACATAAGCAAACGTATAAAGGAGTTTGGCGGCAAGCTTTATCTGGAGTTTGGCGGCAAGCTTTTTGACGACTATCACGCCTCCCGCGTTTTGCCGGGCTTTGTTCCCGACTCTAAAATTCAAATGCTTCGCAGTATGGCTGAGGACGTTGAAATGGTCATCGTTATCAGCGCTGACGATATAGAAAAAAGCAAGGCGCGCTCTGACATTGGCATAAGCTACACTGCAGACGTGCTAAGGCTTATCGACGCATTCAGAGATATGGGGCTGTTCGTTGGCAGCGTTGTTATATCCAAGTACGCTTGCCAGCCTGCGGCTAACGCTTTTAAAAACCGTATGGAGCAGTTTGGTATAAGGGTTTATCTCCACTACCCCATCGACGGCTACCCCAATAACGTTTCTTACATAGTAAGCGACGAGGGGTTTGGCAACAACGAATATATTGAAACCTCCCGTCCACTGGTAGTGGTTACCGCACCCGGCCCCGGCAGCGGTAAGATGGCAACCTGCCTTTCTCAGCTTTATCACGAATACAAGCGCGGTATCAAAGCAGGATACGCAAAGTTTGAGACCTTCCCCGTTTGGAATCTGCCCCTTAAGCACCCTGTTAATCTCGCCTACGAGGCGGCAACTGCCGACCTTAACGACGTTAATATGATAGACCCCTTCCATTTGGAGGCATACGGCGTTACCTCCGTTAACTACAACAGAGACGTGGAGGTTTTCCCCGTTCTAAACGCTATTTTTGAGAGCATTGAGGGTAAAAGCCCCTATAAGTCTCCCACGGATATGGGCGTTAATATGGTTGGCTTTTGTATTGACGATGACGACGCAGTTATATCCGCCGCCAAGGAGGAGATAGTAAGGCGTTACTTTGCCGCCCTTTGCGAAAAGAAAAAGGGCAACGACAACGGCAACGCCGTTCAGAAAATAGAGGTTATAATGCGTCAGGCAGGCATTACCGTTAACGACCGCGCAGTGGTGCCCGCCGCTATCCGCCGTTCTGAGGAGACCGAGGGTCAACCTGCGGTAGCTATAAAGCTTAAGGACGGCAGAATAGTTACCGGCAAGACGTCAGAACTTCTCGGTGCCGCCAGCGCCGCACTTCTTAACGCAGTTAAGGCGGCGGCAGGCATTGACGAGAGCCAGCTTCTTATAAGGCCTGAGGTTATAGAGCCCATCCAAGGGCTAAAGGTGGGGCATCTTGGCAACAAGAACCCAAGACTGCACACCGACGAACTTCTTATAGCCCTCACCATAAGCGCTACCGCAAACGAGGTTTCCCGTCAGGCGGCAGACGCATTGGGGCTTCTTCGCGGCAGTGAGGCGCACTCCACCGTTATACTCTCTCAGGTGGACGAGGATATTTACCGCCGTTTGGGCATCAACCTCACCTGCGAGCCTACTTATCAAACCAACCGTCTTTTCCACAAATAAGGGGCCACGGTATGAACTTAAAGGCCATTATAATGAATGATGCGGCTATGCAACGTTCACTTAAACGAATGTCACACGAGATATTGGAGCGCAACCGCGGTTGCGACGGGGTTTGCCTTATCGGTATACACAGCCGCGGCGTACCTATGGCAAAGCGCCTTGCGGATAACATAAAGGATATTGAGGGTAAGGAGGTCCTTTGCGGCACCCTTAATATTTCCCTTTACCGTGACGATATCGACAACTTTACAGACATACCCGTGATATCCGAAACAGATATCCCCTTTGACGTAAGGGATATGAACGTGGTGCTGGTTGACGACGTTATTTTTACCGGCAGAACAGTGCGGGCGGCTATGGACGCCATCATCACCCGCGGCAGACCTGCCTCCATACAGCTTGCCGCTTTGGTGGACAGAGGCCATAGGGAGCTTCCCATAAAGCCCGACTACGTTGGAAAAAACGTGCCCACCTCCCGAGAGGAGATAGTTTCGGTACGCTTTGAGGAAACCGACGACACAGATTGCGTTGAGCTTTACGGCAATAACTGAATACAAGAGGGCTGTGAAAAACTTTGTTTTTTCAGCCCTCTTTTGTTTATATAAAACATACCATTAACCGTATTAAAACCAAAAAACAACATTTTGGTGATCAAAAATCGTCGCAGACCACGATAAAATATATTTTTTGAAAGTTTTTTCAATTTTTTTATAGACGTTTTTGGATTTTTTGACATATATACAGTGTAGAGAAAAATTTACAGTATTCTGCGTTTTAACATCACAAAGGAGGTGTGAACATAATGAACATCTAAGAATTCGTTTGGAAAGTCACCAATGACACATATTTACACGGAGGGATATTATGAAAAACACTATTAAAATATTGATAACGGCTGTGCTTATTTTGTCCATGACGGCAATCCCGGTAACCGCCGTAGACGACGAGATAGGTATAGAGCAATATATGCTTGAGCTTAACGGGGACGTAAACGGTGACGGATTGATAGACAACCTTGACGCGGCTTTGATACTTAAATACGATGCGGGGCTTCTTACCGAGTTTAAAAACAAGAGTCCCGTGGGAATACCTCTTGAGGGTGAGCGACTAACCGAAATAACAGCCGATTTTATAAAAACCCACAAAAACCTTACGGCAGACGATGTTACAGCCATTGAATCCTACGGTGTATACGGGGATTGCGAGGTCTTTTGGATAGAAGTAGAAGGACAGCAGGATGTAGGTGCCGAAATGTACGCTGATATTGGCGGCTATCTTGTGGAGTACCACGAATATTTTCGCTTACACGTATATAAAGACGGCGAGTTTTGCTACTTGGATATCGCCTACGACCAAGGGTTGATTTCCTCAGAGGACGTGCTTGAGGTACTTAAAATATGTAGCGGCATATTCCCCACCAAGTTCTACGATCCCTCCCATTTTTCTATCATGGATCTTGAGGTTATTATAGTAAACAGATTTGGTGACGTAAATTGTGACCGTGTGATAGATGACCTTGATGCCGGCATTATACTAAAACACGATGCAGGACTTTAAAAGTATAAAAATAAATGGGCTGGTTTTCCAGCCCATTTATTTTTATTGCTCTATATACTTTTCAAGTCTGCCTACTTCCTTCGCCTCGCAGTATGCGGTCACGGTAACGCTTCCGTCGTCGTTATAAATGGTATCCTCTATCTCCGCAAAGGCGTAGAGAGCCGATATTTTGCCTGCATCCCGAGCAGGAAAACGGAATACGGTCTTGCGCCTGCCTCCCCGCACCTCTTCCTCTAGGGCAGAAATAAGCTCCGTAACGCCGTTCCCCGTTCTGGCGGATATCTCTATTACCCCCGCAGGCACGAAGTCGTCCTCCGCTTTTTTGTCCATCTTGTTATAAACGCGGAGAATGGGCTTGTCGCCACCGCAAAGCTCCTCTATAAGAGAGTCGGTAACTGCCGCCTTGCGGCGTATCTCGTCAGGGTCCTCGCTGCCATCGGTAAGGTGGATAATTATATCCGCGTACCTAAGCTCGTCAAGGGTGGATTTAAACGCCTTTACCAAATGGTGTGGCAGTCTGTCGATAAAGCCTACCGTATCGGTAAGAAGCAGCTCCACGCCGTTTTCCGTAGTTAAAAGACGGGTTGTGGGGTCAAGGGTAGCGAAAAGCTTGTTTTCCGCCAATATCCCCGCATTGGTAAGGTAGTTGAGCAGAGTCGATTTGCCGCTGTTGGTGTAGCCCACTATGGCGGCGTTTTTTATTTGCTTTTTGTCCCTGGCGGCGCGCTGAGTTACACGGGTACGCTCCATCTCCTGAAGCTCCTCCTCCAAGGCGGCAATGCGGCGCTTAAGGTGACGGCGGTCGCTTTCCAGTTTGCTTTCACCGGGGCCTCTTGTACCTATGCCGCCGCCCAAACGGCTAAGGTCCTTGCCCTTACCTGTGAGACGGGGTGCTGTATAACGGAGGCAGGCAATCTCTACCTGCAGCTTGCCCTCGCCGGTTACAGCGTGGAGAGCAAATATATCAAGGATAAGCATTGTGCGGTCGATTACCCTTACCCCCGTAAGCTCCTCAAGGTTTGCTATCTGAGAGGGGGAAAGCTCGTTATCGAAAACTACAAGGTCTATATCACCGTCGTTCTCCACAAAGTCTGCTATCTCCTTTGCCTTACCTGAGCCGATATAGGTCTTTGCGTTGGGCTTTTCCATATTCTGTACTACTCTTGCTACGGTAACGCCGCCTGCTGTTTCAAGCAGGTTTTCAAGCTCGTCAAGGGAAACGTCGGTAGCGGCAGAGTCTCCGGTGCAAAGCGATACCAGCACTGCCCTGGTTTGCTTTTCCTCGCCTTGCTCTATTATTAAGTTTTGGGTCGCCATAGGCAAACACCTCCAAAAACAGTATAAACAAAAAGCAGCGCATAAATGCGCTGCTTTGTCGTACTTTGCTTACTCCAAATTGTACTTCTTTTTAAACTTGTCAACACGTCCGCCGGCGTCAACAAACTTTTGCTTACCGGTGAAGAACGGGTGGCACTTGGAGCATATATCAACCTTGAGATCGCTCTTGGTGGACACTGTCTGCATTTCCGCACCGCAGGCACATCTAACGGTAACCTTATTAAGCTTCGGATGGATGCCTTCTCTCACTTTATCTTCCCTCGCTTCCTACAAGTAATCTTTCTTTTCACAAACTGCAGTATACCACAACTAAAACAAAAAATCAATACCTTTTTTAAATTTATTTAAGTACAAACATAAGTGTTACAAAAGCAACCTCGCAAACTATAAGAATTATGCTTTGCGCCACGTTAAGCTTTTTGATCTTAATATTAAGTATAAAGGCTATACCCACCATAAACATAATGATATCAAAGATAACGTTTACCGCAAGCACGGTGGGAACGACGGTTTTTACTATCATAAGCAATGGCATAACCAGACAGGAAAAGGGGACGGGTACACCGGTGAAGCCTTTCATGTTAAGGTCAGGGGTCTCCTCTATTGCTTGGGTGTTGAAATAGGCAAGACGGATGGCGGCGCAAGCAGCGTAAACTATGTAAACCAAAATGTCGTACCACTTGTTAAAGCCGCAGAAATAGCATATCACTGCGGGAGCAACACCGAAGGAAACCATGTCACAAACAGTGTCTATCTGTATACCGAATACCTTTTCCTTACGAGTACGGCTACCTGCCCCACGGGCAATTCTGCCGTCGAACATATCGCAAAGCCCCGACAAAAGGAAAACGCAAACCGCAATCTTTAAAGCAGTGTCGCTGCCGTTGCCTGCGATAAAGCACGAAACTACCGCGCAGGCAAGCCCCAACAGGGTTACAAAATTTGCAAGATTATATACGCCTATGAACATAATATATCCCCTCTAATTTCTAGTTTTTATGTTTAACTGTAACGGTTTATGGCGGCAATGGCGTTATACAGCTTTACGTAGCTTTCATGTCGGCTGGGCGGCACTTGCCCATCCTTTACCGCCGCCAGCACTGCACAGCCGTCCTCCTTAAGATGAGTACAGCCGCGAAAACGGCACTCACCAAAGTACTTTTCAAATTCAGGAAAGCAGTCAAAAACCTTTTCCTTATCGGTTATCCCCAGTTTATCCTCGTCAAGCATGGTAAAGCCGGGGGTATCCGCAATAAAGGTGTTTTGCCCCACTGCAAAAAACTCCGTATGTCTGGTAGTGTTTTTGCCGCGAACTATCTTTTTGCTAAGTTCGCCGGTTTCGGCGTTAAGAGTTGGATAAAGCACGTTAAGCAAACTGGACTTACCAACGCCTGAAGCTCCTGCAAAAACCGCCGTTTTTCCCTGAAGGTAGTCACGCAAAGAGTCAACTCCCGCGCCCCTTGCGGCGCTCAGTTCAAAGCACTTGTATCCTGCTTTTTCGTAGATACCCCTAAGGTCATCACCCTTCAGAAGGTCGCACTTGTTTATCGCGATAACCGTTTCGATCCCCGCCTTTTCCGCCATTACCGTTAGCTTATCGATATTGTACGGATAAGGGGCGGGGGAGGTTGCCGCAACCACTATCACAAAAGCGCCTACGTTTGCCACGTGGGGTCTTGTAAGATGATTTTGTCTCGGAAGTGCGGCGGTTATAAAGCCGCTTCCGTCGCCGTTAGGCTCAACTTCCACCCTATCTCCTGCCAAAAGCCTTATACCGCCCTTGCGTATACGGCTTCCTGCTCTGCATTGCACGGTCTCAGTGTCTGTCCAAACGGTATACAGCCCGTTTTTTTCTTTAATTATTACGCCCTCGATCATATTAATACTATTCATTGCCTTCGCTGTTTAGACCTGTATCATCCGAAAGATTGCCTCCCGGCAAGCGAGAAACGGTTATTTCCACTATCTCGCCCTCCGGTATCTCCTCGCCCTCCTCGTAGGACTGGGCAATAACGGTGTCAGGCTCTTCGTCCTCGGTCTCCTCGTATACAAAGGTATACTCGCTGATGTTAGCGCGAAGCAATGCGTTTTCCGCCTCATCCACGGTGAGACCGATAAGGCTTGGCATTACCAGCTTGGGGCGTTGCTTGCTTACAACAAAATCAATAACCGTACCAACGGGAAGGACATCGCCCTCCTCGTAGGGCTGTTCTATTACTGTGCCGTTTTCCTCGTCACTGAGACGTTCAGTAACCTCACCCACTGTAAGACCTACCGCGCCGAGAGCCTTGCGAGCCTCTTCCTCACTGAGACCTAAAAGGTTAGGCATTTTCGCCTCGCTGTTGGGGATAAACACGTATATGCTTATCTTGCTGCCCTCTTCTATTGGGTCGCCGTGGTTAAGAGCGATGCCTGTTTCAGTATACTCAACGCGAAGCACCTGATTTGTCGTTGCATACTCAAGGTCCGTTTTGTTTATCTTGCTACCCACTTCATAGTCAGGACCTACGCTTACGACGGTAATATCCTCTACGCCCCAGGAGTTAAGCTTGCTTTCAACGTAGCTTTTGGTCATAAGAAGCTGGTCCTCATAGGTACTTACACGGGGCCCCATGCTTATGGTGATAGTCAGGCCGGTGTAGTACTTGTTGCCATCGGGGCGTATTACCGCGCCGTGCTTGGACTGCTGTAATATTTCATTTTTGGGCTTGTGGCTGTAAACCACGCTTACGTTCTCATCAAGGATCTGTATACCGTTGTCCTCGCCTCTGCCTGCCCCCGCCAACAGTTCTGCCTTAAGCTCGTCATCGTATATCTTCCCCACAAGGTTGGGAATGTAGACCTCGTCCGCCTTGTTGCTGTTATCAATAAACGTAGGTACAAAATAGGATTTGATAACGAACACACCAACGGCAACGGCAACTATCATCAGCGCGCACCATATCCCTGCTATTATCGGGAACATGCTGTGGCTTGAGGAGGAGAAGATAGAGCGTTTTTCGCCCTTCTTTTTCTTTTTGCCCTTGCCATCTGCACTCTTATCGGACGTGTTTTCCTTTTGCTTTTCGGCTTTTTTGCCGTCGAACACGGACATATCCACCGCTTCAAAAGGAATTATATCGCCAATTGTAGCAGTGGCAATGCTGTTAAGGTTGACAGTGTTTGGAGGCAGGGCAGCCTCAACGCTGCCCGACGTAAAAACCAGATCAGGATTGTTATACAAAAGTTCCAATGCCTTTAGCATGCTGTGGGCGGAGGGGAACCTTGCCCCGGGATCCTTCTCCATAGCCTTAAGTATTATCTGATTAAGTCCTTCGGGTATCGCAGGGTTTACCTTTATAGGCTCAACGGGTACGTTGTTGACCTGCATCATAGCCACGTTAAGTGCGTTCTCATGCACAAAAGGCAGTCTGCCCGTTGCCATTTCGTAAAGTAATATACCAACAGAATATATATCTGCGTGGAAATCCGTAGGTTTGCCGCTTGCCTGCTCGGGGCTGATGTAATAAACGGTGCCTATTGCCTTTTCCGCAACTGTAAGGGCGGAGGCGTTGGGAAGCTTTGCTATACCAAAGTCCGTTACCTTTATCTCACCCGATTTGTTAAGCATAATATTTTGAGGCTTTATGTCTCTGTGAACTATCCCCTTGCTGTGAGCGTGCTCCAACGCCCTGAGTATTTGTATGGTATAAAAGGTTGCCTCTTTCCAAAAAAGTATACCCTTGCCGTCTATATACTCCTTAAGAGTGATACCGTCAAGAAACTCCATAACGATATACTTCATATCGGTAAATATAGCCACGTCGTATATGCTTACTATATTCTTATGGGAAGCCATGGCAACCGCCTTGGACTCGTTAATGAAACGCTGCTCCATGGCCTTGTCCCCGTTAAGGTCAGAGCTGAGTATCTTGAGGGCAACAAGACGGTTCATAACCAAATCCTCTGCCTTGAGCACCACTGCCATGCCGCCTACGCCAACCACGTCAAGTATTTTATATCTTTTGTCAAGAACCTTGCCTACATAATCCTTGTACTTATCCATCGTTTTCCTCCTTCATCAGAAGTATAACCGTGATATTGTCGCCGCCGCCGCCTTTATTTGCGGCAGAAATTAAGGAATTTACCTTTTTCTTAACGGAAAGCTCGGAGCTTAATATACTGTCTATCCGTTCTTTGTCTAAGTAATTGATAAGGCCGTCGCTGCAAAGCATAACGCCGTCAAGCTCATCAACCGTGAAGAAGTCCGGCTCTACCAAAAGCGCCGCACCCAGGGCGCGGGTTATAACGTTGCGGTTCGGATGAACCATCGCCTCACTTTCCGTTATCTTACCGCTGTCAAGCAAGAACTGAACAAAGGAGTGATCCTTTGTAACCTGCTCTGAAACGCCGTCGATAATACGGTAAAGTCTGCTGTCACCAACGTTAACTACAAAGGCCTTTCCGCGCCATATAAAGCACGCAACCAGTGTGGTTCCCATACCTGTAAGGTCCTCGTCGGTAGCTGCCCTCTCGATGACTGCAAGGTTAGCCGCCACCGCTGCCGCGGTCATTGCGTTCTTTATCGCTTGCCCCGTAAGAGAGCATTCCTTGCCAATCTCCTTAAAGAGAACGTCGTTATAAACGCAAATAGCAAGTTCACTTGCAACGCTTCCGCCGTGTACGCCGCCCATTCCGTCGCATACCACCGCTGAAACGTAATCGTCACCCTCAGAGATGCTGAAGCTGTCTTCGTTATGTTTTCTTAGTTTACCTCTATCTGTTTTACCGTAACTTATCATACAATTCACCCGTATTAACTACGTTCGTTGTGCTCGTCTCTAAGCTGTCCGCAGGCGGCAGATATATCCGCGCCAAGTTTTCTGCGAACTGTTGCCGTTATTCCGTAGCCCTCAAGACGTTTTACAAAAGCCGCCGCTGATTCCCTTGAGGCGCGCTTAAAATCCCTTTCCTTTATCTCGTTTATCGGAATAAGGTTAACGTGGCAAAGACTGCCCTTTAGTTTTTTACCAAGTTCATCAGCCAGCTCCATCGTATCGGTAACGCCCGCAATAAGAGCGTACTCAAAGCTCGTTCGTCTGCCCGTTATTTTCTCGTATTCCCTGCACGCACCCAAAAGCTCTGCCACCGAGTACTTATTTGCAATAGGCATTATTGTCTTTCTAAGCTCGTCGTTTGGCGCGTGAAGCGACACGGAAAGGGTTATTTGCAACTTTTCATCTGCAAGCCTTTTGATATTATCTACAAGGCCGCAGGTTGATAGCGAAATGTGTCTATGGCCTATATTAAGGCCGTTTTTATCGTTTACAAGTTTTAAAAACCTAAGCACGTTGTCGTAGTTGTCAAGCGGCTCGCCCATTCCCATAAGCACAACGCCGCCCACACGCTCTCCCGTATCCTTTTCTGCCGCCTGTATCTGAGACAGCATCTCAGAGGCTTTAAGGTTGCGTTTTAGGCCGTTAAGAGTAGAGGCGCAAAACTTGCACCCCATGCGACAGCCTGCCTGGGTGGAAATACACACGGTATTACCGTGCTTATAGCGCATAAAAACGCTTTCTATATACTCTCCGTCGTTAAGGCGAAACAGATATTTTACGGTTCCGTCGATGGCAGAGACCTGCTTTGTCTCTATCTCTACCCCCGGTATCTCGTAATTTTCTTTAAGAGCGTTTCTTAAATCCTTTGGCAAATTGCTCATTCCGTCAAAATCCGTATAAGCGGAGTGAAGCCACTTAAAAACCTGACCTGCGCGGAAACGTGGTTGCCCAAGGGAGGACATTACCTCCTCCAGTTCAGGAAGGAGCATACTTTTTATATCAGTCATATCTAAGCCTTTTCCAAAACCGCTATGTAAAAACCGTCGTGGTTGGGTTCCGTAGGCAAAACGGTACGCATTTCCACTATCACCGCTCCCGTCTTTTCCGCAAAGGGAACCAAAACACCTTCGTTTTCGTCCTTATTTATAGTGCAGGTGGAATACACCAGCCTGCCACCCTTTTTGAGATACGTCCACGCCCCCGAAAGGATAGCCCTTTGGGTATCTATCAGGTTTTCTACCGTTAAGAGACTTTTATACCTTATCTCGGGTCTGCCCTTTATGGCGCCAATGCCTGAGCATGGAACGTCGCATATTACTCGGTCGGCAATTTCAAAAAACTCCTCCACGGGCTTTCTTCCGTCGTGTGCCTTGGTTTCAACTATGGTAACACCAAGCGATGCCGCCGTTTTTTGTATAAGAGTAAGCTTATTCTCGTGCAGGTCCATG
>JAFQKR010000050.1 GCA_017396825.1 Clostridia bacterium | reverse complement strand
CCGAGTGACAGGGATCGAACCTGCGGCCTGATGGTCCCAAACCACCCGCGCTCCCAGCTGCGCCACACCCGGATATCTATTCAATTTTTCTCGCTTTTGCGTGGAAGTGGGACAAACTGTGGTCAAACGCAAAATCCACGCTTTTTTGAGTTTCTCGAAAGTGGCGAAAGTCCGCATAAGTAAAGGCTTTTCGGAACTTTCGTAAAATCTCGGCTTTAACCGCTAGGCACGCTCCCAAAGCAAGCGCGCTACCAATTGCGCCACACCTCGATTTGAATTGCTTATTATAATTCTATGAGAAAACCCAATGCGTAATACATTGGGTTTATTTTTCAAATGGGGTGGATAACCGGATTCGAACCGGCGACCCTCAGGGCCACAACCTGATACTCTAACCAACTGAGCTATATCCACCATATGCTGTTTTTGTGTTTGTGGGCGGTTTCCCGCCCACAAAACTGGCGTGCCTTGAGGGACTCGAACCCCCGACCCTCTGCTTAGAAGGCAGATGCTCTATCCGGCTGAGCTAAAAGCACATATTACCCATTTACACAAACTGGAGCGGGTGACGGGAATCGAACCCGCACGGCCAGCTTGGAAGGCTGGAATTCTGCCATTGAACTACACCCGCAGGTATTCAGCAACAGATATAATATCATACTCTTACCCATTTGTCAAGGATTATTTTGTATTTTAAGCAAATTTGCGGCAATACTATTTTGGGAGATGATTGTTATGCTTGACATACGCACAGACCTTGCCCTGGAGCGTCACGCAATAAACGCCGAGCAAGGCGTTGAGGACGGAATTGTTCTGACAGAGGAACGTATTTTTGACGTTGTCGTGACCAAAGCGGAGGTGCTTGACAATGAAGGAGAACGTCTGTCACACTGTAAGGCGGGGATATACTATTCGGCCGACGTAGGTAAGCTGTGGCTGAAGAGCCGCGATGACCGAAGAAATGCCGCCGAAGCGGTAAAGGCTCTTTTGCTTCGGCTTTTGCCCAAGAATAAGGACGCTTTGGTTTTAGTAGTGGGGCTTGGCAACAGGCAGGTAACACCCGATGCCATAGGGCCCAAGGCTTGCGACAGTTTAGTGGTAACTCACCACATGAAGACCCTCAACAGACCCCTTTACGACGCCTTAGGTCTTGGAGATTTGGCGGCTATCTGCCCCTCGGTTCTTGGGCAGACGGGTTTCGAAAGCGCGATTACCGTAAAAAGCGCCGTGAACGAACTACGCCCCTTGGCCGTCATCGCCATAGACGCATTAGCGGCGCGGAGCGTAGACCGACTTGGAACCACCATACAGATAAGCAACGTGGGAATAGCGCCCGGTAGCGGCGTAGACAACCGACGCGAGGAGCTTTCCGCCACCACCCTCGGCTGTCCCGTAATAAGCGTTGGAGTGCCAACAGTGGTGGACGCCCGCACCGTTGCCATTGACCTTTGCGGCGGCTGTGACAAAAAGGAGCTTGAAAGCTTTTTTGTTGCGCCCAAGGAGGCAGACGTTATGATACGAGTGATGGCAAAAACAATAGCTTTGGCAATAAACGCCGCCATCCACGGAGATGCAGAGGAATATGCGCCATTGTAGGGCGCATATTCTTATTTTAAGGAGGTATAAAAATGAAAACGAAAAAGCTTATTATTTTGTTCGCCGCGGTTATAATCCTATCTCTTACGGCAATTCCCGCGGCGGCATCGGAGATGTCCGAAACACTTTCGGAATACATGGCAAGGCTTGCGGTAGGCAGGCTGTACGTGCCCTATTACACTGTTTCTCCACAGAATGAACCGGAAGAAAGCATGCCTGCGGAGGAAGAAAACTCAACCGAAGAAAGTTTTTATAAGGAGGAGTCCTCTTCCCTATCCGTGCCCGATGGAATGATAGCCGTCGAAGCGGTAAATCTGTCCCGTTACGAGCTTTTGGACACGCCACCCCTGCTCTTAATAAACGAGACCTCCTACACCGCAGACCTGATTGAGGAGGCAAAGGACATAAAAAAAGGCGCGGTGCTGATACTGCACACCCACGGCACAGAGGCCTACTTGCCCGACGGTGTGGAATATTACGGCGAGGGGGAAGATTTCAGAAGCCATAACGAAGCGGAAACGGTGGTGGCGGTGGGCGAGGTTTTTGCCGAAGTACTAAGAGAGGCGGGACTTGAGGTGTACCACGACACGACTATGTATGACGCGGCGGATTTTGAAAACGCATACACCGCCTCCAGAGCAGGGGCAAGGGCGTGGCTGTCTAAGCACCCGAATATACGCTACATAATAGACCTGCACCGAGATGCCGTTGCCCGTAACGGTAAAAGCTGCAAGACCCTTTGCCGCGGTACGGCAGAGCCTACGGCGCAGGTAATGCTTGTAATAGGCACCGACGACGCGGGAGCAAACCACCCAGGCTGGGAGGATAACCTTGCCCTTGCTGCGAGCTACCAGCGCCGCCTTAACGCCTACCCTACTCTTGCACGTCCCGTTTATTTACGCAAAGCAAGCTACAACCAGCAGCTGTCTCCGGGGGCAATGCTTATAGAAATAGGAAGCGCGGCAAACACAATTACAGAAGCAAAAAACGCGGCAGTCCTTGCGGCGAACGCTTTCGTCGAATTGATTAGTCAAAACTAGTTGACAAGGGCCTGATTTCGTGTTATTATTGAATTATCGGAGAGACGCTCCGATTTTAACGAAGGAGGCCTTAATTATGAAATTTTACACAAAGTTACTTTCACTTTTGTTAACGCTGTCCCTGCTCCTTAGTTTTGTTGCCTGCAACGGCGGCAAGGACGAAAACAGCAAGGACGTTTCCGCCGAGGAATCCGTAAGTTCAGAGGAGTCCTCTGCAAGCGACGAGGAAAGAGCCGCGGCAGCATATGACACCGCCCTTTCCGCGCTTAAAGACAAGAAGGACGTTAAGCAACTTATCCAATCCACCGTTATCCGCACTGCGGGTAAGGACGTTTTTACCGTTGAAACCGAAACCACTGTTCTTCGTATAGACGGCAAGTTTTATTTAAACGAAAAAACCGAGGTCGACGACAAGGTTTTGAAGAACGAAAAGTTTTTTGCAGATGGCAAGTACACTTACGTTTCCGGCGACGACTGCTACTATAAGGAAATGGAAGCAGAAGCGGCAGAGGAAATGCTTTTGCCCGTAGTGCTTCTTGACAAGGAGCTTTACGAGACTCTTCTCTTTGACGGCGAGGACGAAAGCACGCTGGTACTTTCCGGCGCTACCGCTATTGAAGCATGGATGGCTCCCGAATACGCTGCCGTTAAGACTGCCGAGGGCAAAATAAAACTTGACGACAAGGGCGAGATATCCGCTTACGAATACAAAGCGGAATACACTCAGGGCTCTGCCGAATACACCGCCCAATACAGCGTTACCCTTTCCGCCCCCGAGGAAGACGACAAAATAGAACTTCCCGAGAAGGAAGCAACCGAACTTGACAGCATAGAACTTATCGATATGCTTGAGATGGCCTATATAGCCACCCACAGACTTATATCCTTTGATTTTGACTATAGTATAGACATATACTCTCAGCCCGGTACGATAGGTTGGACGTCCAGCGAGAACATATACACCTACGGCAAGGGTAAAGACGACTTTTTGACAAAAACCAAATTCAATCAAAAAATAATACAAGGCAATAAAACCCAAAGCAATTCAGGGGAACAAAGTTACAAGGACGGCAAACTTACCACCGTTATTGATGGAAAAGAATCCTCCGTTAACAGTTCTATGGAAGATATACTAAAGTCTGTAAAGGAAAAGTCTGACGCTCTTTCCTTGCTTCAACCCGACATGACCCTTTTCGAAAACTACGAGATAAAGGATCTTGGCGGCTATTGGTACATAAGTTATACGCTTAACGAAGAGGGCGGTAAAGGCTGTGAAGATTACGTAAGTGAGTATTTCTTCGGCCCAAGCGACGCCATTGACGAACTTGCAGACGAATACAGCACCGAAAAGGCAGAGCTTTACATCAGCATTGATAAGGATACACTTATCATAACCGCCGCAGGCATCGACTTTGAATGCATACACAAACTTGACGGGCACGACTACAAGTCCGGCGTAATGGCCAACGTTTCCTACGCCATAGGTAACGTTTCCACCTACGAGGAGATAACCGGTGAACTTCCCGAGGAGGAAGAGCCCGAGGAAAAGGCGCGTCCCTTGTTCTACAAGGTTACCTCCGCCGAGGGTAAGATAATGTATCTTCTCGGCACCATTCACATCGGCGACAGCAGAACCGCATACCTCCCCAAGGAGATATACGACGCCCTTGAGTCCTCGGACGCTCTGGCAGTTGAGGTAAATATGCCCAAATACGAGGACACGTTGGAAGAGGACGAGGAGCTGCTTGAGGCATATCTTAAGGGCTACTACTACTCCGACGACTCCCTTATCACCGACCATATCGACGAGGAACTTTACAAGGAAGCGCGCCCCTACGTTTTGGCAGCCGGCTTATCCGGTTACCACGCAGATTACATGACCCCCGCTGCTTGGGAGGAAACGATAGGTTTCTTGTATAAGGGCTCCATGCACGACCTTTCCTCTCTCTACGGCGTTGACCGCAGACTTATAACCATAGCAAACGATAAAGAAATAAAGATATACGACGTTGAAGACCCCAAGGAGCATATAGGCCTTGCGGGCAACTACACCGACGCTATCCACGAGGTCCTTCTTAAGAGCGCCATAAGCGCAACCAAACACGAGTATCTCAGCGACATAAGAGATTTGTTTAACGCTTGGTGTGAGGGCGACGAGGAAGGGCTTATTGAGCACATCCGCGAGGAAGAATACCCCGAGGATGCAACGGAAGAGGAGCTTGCCGCCATGAAGGCGTACGACAAGATGCTTCTTGCTGACCGTGATGCTATAATGGTTGAAAAGGCAAAGGAATATCTTGAAGGTGATGAAACCATATTCTTTGCAGTGGGTCTTGCTCACGTGCTTTCCGAAACGGGTCTTGTTGAGTCTCTCCGCGCAGAGGGCTACACCGTTGAATTGGTAGAATACGCAAAGTAATTCAGTAATTAAAAACGGCTGCCGTATGGCAGCCGTCAAGCTGATGACAAACCTTGTCATCAGCTTGGCAGACTGCTGAGAAAGAGTGCAGACAAAACGAACCGAGGCGAAAGCTGTACTGAGTACTGTGAGCCGAGGTTCGTTTTGAGCGAAAAAATATAAAAATATATAAAAAT
>JAFQKR010000049.1 GCA_017396825.1 Clostridia bacterium | reverse complement strand
CGCAACAAGCATAAACTTACTGGGGTAGCTTACTCTGCCGCTTACTCTGGTAATCGTAACGCTTCCGTCCTCTAAAGGCTGGCGAAGTATTTCAGTAGCGCTTTTGTCAAATTCAGGGAACTCGTCAAGGAATAAAACGCCGTTGTGCGCCAAGGATATCTCACCGGGCATGGGTATCTTTCCGCCGCCTGCAAGTCCTGCCGCAGATATCGTGTGATGAGGTGCGCGGAAGGGACGTGACACTATAAGTGGAACTGTTTCCGGCAAAAGCCCCGCAACAGAATGTATTCTTGTGCATTCTATAGCATCGTTCAAGGTAAGCTTTGGCAAAATTGAGGGCAACCTTTTCGCAAGCATACTCTTGCCTGAGCCGGGCGGCCCTATCATAAGCACGTTGTGAAAACCTGCTGCGGCTATTTCAAGAGCGAACTTTGCCTCGTCTTGTCCTTTGACGTCACAAAAATCCAAGTTGCTTAAAAGGGAGTTTGCCTGTATTTCCTCAAGCGTCAGTTTCTTTGGGGTGAGACACAACTCTCCGCGTAAATGTTCCAAAAGTTCCTTTACGGTTTTCACGGGATATACGTCTATTCCACGGGCGATCGCCGCTTCGGCTCCGTTAAGCTCGGGAACGTAAATCTCCTTAAAGCCCGCTTCCTTTGCCGCAAGCGCCATGGAAAGAGCGCCGCGCACAGGTCTTAGTTCGCCTGTCAGTGAAAGTTCACCCACAAAACATTTACCGCCAAGGTTAAGAAAACCAACTTTTTCGTGGTTAAGCACAGAAAGCAAGATAGGTAAGTCAAAACCGGTACCCTCCTTCTTCTTTGAAGCCGGAGCTAGGTTGACTGTAATTATGCCGTGTAGCATATCAAGCTTTAAGCTTTTGGCTGCGCCTCTTACTCGGCCTTCAGCTTCGCGAACGGCGGTGTCAGGCAGTCCGATAATTTCAAGTTTTTCTGCGCGGTTTGAGGAATTTGAGGCTTCCACGGTAACCACAAAGCCGTCAATGCCGGTTACAGCAGCCGAACAAACGATGTTAACCATAAAAACCTCCTTAACGCGATAAGGTAAGACTTACCCTTATAATGAAATTATACCATATTTTTTGTATATTGCAATAGTTTTATGCCAATTTATGAGTATATACTAATAATAAGGAAAAACAGGAAAGTATTTTTTGACGAAAAAACTACAAAAAAAACAAAATAGATATTTACATAACGAAAAAATAGTGTTATAATGCAAGAGATAAAAAATACGGAGGTATATTCATGGCAAGAAGAAAAATTTCTATGGATGGTAATACCGCGGCGGCGCATGTCTCCTATGCGTTTACCGAGGTTGCTGCTATCTACCCCATTACTCCCTCCAGCCCCATGGCTGAGGTAACAGACACTTGGTCTGCATCTAACAAGAACATCTTTGGCGAACCCGCTAAGAACATTTTCGGCGATAACGTTAAGATAGTTGAAATGCAGTCTGAAGCAGGCGCAGCAGGTGCCGTTCACGGTTCTCTCGCAGCAGGCGCTTTGACCACTACCTATACCGCTTCTCAGGGTCTTCTTCTGATGATCCCCAATATGTATAAAATCGCAGGCGAGCTTCTTCCTTGTGTTATCCATGTTTCTGCTCGTTGCGTAGCTTCCCATGCGCTTAACATCTTCGGTGACCATTCCGACGTTTACGCATGCCGTCAGACCGGTTTTGCTATGATGGCTGAATCCAACCCTCAGGAAATTATGGACCTTGGCGCAGTAGCACACCTTGCTACTATCAAGAGCCGAGTTCCTTTCCTCAACTTCTTTGATGGTTTCCGTACCTCTCACGAGATACAGAAGATCGAAGCATGGGATTATGCTGACCTTGCTGAAAT
>JAFQKR010000048.1 GCA_017396825.1 Clostridia bacterium | reverse complement strand
CCAAGGGCTATGGGGGGTATTTCACCCATTCAACGGGCCATTCCTTGGGGCTTGAGATACAAGAAAGCCCTGCCTGCTCTCCTAAAAGCGAGGCGGTTTTAAAGGCAGGCATGCTTATGACTGTGGAGCCCGGTATATATATCGAGGGCGCCTACGGCGTGCGTATAGAGGACACCGTGCTGGTAACGGAGGACGGTTGTGAAGTTCTTGCCGCCTCCACAAAGGAATTGATAGAGCTTTAAACATTTTTGCAAGCGTTGTAACGAAATTTGTTTTTAACTATCTTCTATACGAAGCTAAAAATACGCTTTGGAAAGGATGGAAACAAATGAAAAAAATAAAGGAAGCAAACAACCATTAACCAACAAAAAGCTTGCGACAGAACGCCGCAAGCTTTTTTTGATTAAAACCGAAAATGGGTTTTATTTTTTCTTCTTTTTGCTGACAATTATCGCCGTGGTAACTGCGGTTGCCACTGCAACAGCGCCGCCTATAAGTGCGATGACCGCAGGAAGGGGCAAGCCCTTTTTGCCTTCATTACCGCCGGCGTCTACGGAGGACTCCTCCTCCGGTTTGGTAAACACTGCCTTTACCTTGTGGTTTGCCTTTACGTTTTCAAGGGTGATATACATAGCGCCGTCCTGAGGTACGGTGGGGTTAACCTCCTTGCCGTCAAGGTACACCTTATCGGGAGCAAAGCCCTCGGCGGGGGTAAACTCAATTTTTACGGTTTCGCCACCCTTAACAGCCATAACGCTTTCGGTTATCTCGCCCTCGCCCTCAAGCTCGGTGGTAACGGAATAGGTTATACCGTCAAAGAACCACTCAAGAAGGTAGGGGTCCTTAACCTCGGTCATAGCGGGGGTCCACGCGTTGTGGCCTCTGCCTTCAAACTCGGTGTAGGTCACGTTCTTTGCGCCTGCTTCCTTAAGCGCGGCTATCATATCGCGGCTGCCGGAAACGGGAACTGACGTATCGTTGTCACTGTGGAACGCCCAGATGCGCTTATCCTTGATAAGAGAAGCCTTGCTGGGGTCACCTGCGCCGCAGATGGGGATAAGGCTGCCGCATATCTCGGGGTGACGGGTAGCAAGGTCCCAAGTGCCGTAGCCGCCCATAGAGATACCGCCGATAACGGTGTTTGCGGTGGTGATGCCTTCCTTTGCCTGAAGGTCTGTAACAAGCTCGTATACAAGCTGAAGAGGCTCGCTTATTTGGATATTATCGGTGCTGTAAGAGCCGTTTGCGTAAACTATCTTTGCCCACTGGCTGTTCAAAGGACACTGGGGAGCGATTACCTTAAAGGGTATCTCTGCAAAAAGTTGGTCGCCAAGGTCGCTAACTAAGTAGTTTACCATGGTTCTTTGGTCCTTTATCTGCTGTTCGTTGTCGTCACCGCTGCCGCCGCTGCCGTGGAGGAACACAAGCAAAAGGGCGGGGGTAGACTCATCCTTGGTTTTGTAAGCGGGAGACTCATAAACACGGTACTTAAGGGTGCCGTCCTTGCCCTTAAACTCCTTTGCTTCCATCTTTGCAAGTATCTGGGGAGCATAGATGAGAGAGGGGTCTTCTTCTTCAAAAGCGCCGTAATTGATAGCAGTCTTCTCTGCAGACTCGGTTGCCGAAACAACGGTAGCAAGCACTGCGCCTGCAAGGGCGGTTACTGCGATAAGCTTAATTATACCTTTCATAACTGTTCTCCTTTTTATTTGTTTATGGTAATTATACACCATATTTTTCCGTTTGGCAAGGGATTGCTTTGCCAAGAGACAAAGAATACAGATACGCCTCTTTTACCCTCTTTCCCGTTATCCTTTCGATATACAGCGAGTAAAGGTAAAGCTGTACCCCGTAGCGTTGGCAAAGGCTTTCCTCCTCGCCCGCTCTCAAAGCGTCGGTCTTGTAGTCCACAAGGGTAAAGGTGCCGTCGCTGTTCTCAAAAAAGCAGTCGATAACACCCTGCACCAGCACCTCCTCGCCCTCTGCCCCGAAAAGGGCGGCCGGAAGCTCGGTGGTAAACCGTTTCTCCCGGTATACTCTCCTTGCTCCCTTTATTTCCCCGTAAAGGTCGGAGGCGAAAAAGCCTCTGATGGCGTCAAGGTCAAGCCTTTTCCTATCCTCAGCAGAGATAAAGCCGCGGCTGACCAAGCGGTCTGCCTCCGCTGCCGCATCCTTTTCCGCTAAGGCGTAGTCTGCAAACTGCATAAAGGCGTGGGTTGCGGTGCCTCTAAGGGCGCCTTCCTTTATGCCGCCACCTGCAAACAAGGGCACTTTACCCGTAACAAGGCTTGCCGTATCTGTGCCAAGGGTCCCGTCGGGCATTTTTTTAACGGTAGATACTGCGTATTTTGCGGTAATTCTTTTTGGGGGCAGGGGCGTTTCCCTGATGGCAGGCAGGGGCGGCTCTGCCATACCCCTTGCCATGGCGGCGGCAAGAACGGTGCAGGGCACCTCGTCCTCTGCCTTTATCCTTTGAAAAACAAAGCTTTCGTCCTTAAAGCCTATCAGATAGGGTAAGAACAGATCCATCTGCAGGGAAGGGTCCACCCCCTGCTTTTCCATATATATCTCCTCGGTTTTTTCCAAGGGTGCGCTTATATAAAGCCGTTCCTCGGCGCGGGTAAAGGCAACGTAAAGCAAACGGTACTCCTCGGCTATGTTCTTGCTTTTTTGCTCCTCTATGGCGGCGTTACGCAAAACGGTGCTGGTACGCCAGCCCTCCTTTTGCTTTGTAAGCTTTACGCTTACACCCTTGCGGTAGTTAACGGAGAGGGATTCTTTTACGGGCTTGTTTATCTTAGCCCCCGTACCCATGACAAAAACCACGGGAAACTCCAGCCCCTTGGAGCCGTGTATGGTCATAAGAGAAACCGCGTCCTCCGCCGACGCCGATGCCACCTTGGGGCTTCGGTCGTCCTCGTTAAGACGGCCGATGTACTCAACAAATGCAGAAATCCCCTTGTAGGTGTCGTTCTCCATGCTACGAGCCATCTCGTAAAAGGCAATAAGGTTGTCTCTGTAACGGTACTCTCTGCCCTCAGGTGCAAGTGCCAAGAGATGGGTGTCCTCGTACAAATACCATATAAAGGCATCGGCAGGGGTTACAAGCGCCACCGCGCGGTATTCCGTAAGCTTTTCCAAAAAGCCGCGGCACTTGGTGCCAAGACTGCCTTCATCCTTTGCGGCGGCGGTAAGGCAGGCGTAAAAGCTTACACCGCGTCCGCCAAAGGCGCGTATCAGCACAAGCTCCTCAGCGGTGAAGCGGAAGATAGGGCTACGCAACAGCGCCGCCAGAGCAACGTCGTCGTTGGGGTTGTCTATAACCTTTATAAGGGAGGTGGCAAGGAGTATTTCAGGCTGCTTAAGCAGGTCCTCCGTGGTCTTTGCCGCGGCAGAGGGCACCCCCCTTTTCTCAAGGGCGGCAGAAACAGTTTCTATGCTTTTAACCTCTCTGGCGATAACGGCTATCTGCTTTGGCAGGTAGCCCTCGTAGATAAGGCCAACTATCTGCTCTGCCACGTGCTCCGCCTCTCGCTCCTCGTCTGCCTCCTCCAAAAGAGTTATGCAAACGGGGCGGCTTGCTTCTGATTTCTTGCCCTTTTTAAGCTGCTCGGTGCTGTAATCCGTGTCTGCCCTTTCCTTGGTAAAGGTCTTTAAAAACAGGTAGTTACAGAAATTGATTATCCCTTCATCGCAGCGGAAGTTTTCTCTAAGGTATATAACCGCGCTGTCCCCGTCCTTTTCCACGGGGTCAAAGGTGTCGCGGTAGCCCATAAATATATCGGGGTAGGCATCTCTAAACCCGTAAATGCTTTGCTTAAGGTCGCCTACCATAAAGCGCTTTCCTGCGCCGATGGCGGTAAATATGGCGTCCTGCAAGGGGCTTACGTCCTGATACTCGTCAATAAATACCTCCTTGTAGCGGGCGGATATACTGCGGCAAAGGGGTGTTTTTACCGTGCCCTCGGGGGTCTTTTCCAAAAGCAGCTTAAAAAACAGCTGCTCCGCATCGGGAAAGTCTATTATCCCACGCTCAGCCTTTGCGGCGGCGTAGTCTTCGTCAAGCCTTTTCATAACGAAACTCAAAGCGGCAAGAACCTTTCCCGTACGGTCATATTCCTCCCTCAGTTCTTCTTGATTGCGAACGTAGGTCTTTCTGCCGTCCATTACTCCCTTAAAAAGGTTGTAAGCAGCGGTAAACTCCTTGCCTGTGGAGGAGGGCCTTTTTCTTATGGAGTAGCCTGCGGCGGCGGTGCAGTATTCTGCGTAGCCTACCTTAAACCCCTCCTCTAAGGGCCCGAACGCCGCCTCTGCCTCCTCTGCAAAGGCCGCCTCTACGTCGGTTACGGTAAAGGCGTGCATATCGTTAAGGCATTTCCTTGCAAAGGACAAATGCTTGCCAAGGGTCCTTTGCACAGACTTGCCGTTTGTACCGGCGAAAAAGCCCTTTTCTTCCACCGTTTTCGCCTCTTTTTGATGGGTGGCAAGGACCTCGTCAAGCCAATCGTTGTAAAATGGGTACTTACGAAGGCTTGTGTATAGGGTACGCAGGGTGGAAATAAGCCCGTTGTCGTTCTTAAAGCTTGCAAAGTTGTCAAGAAGCAGGTCTATCCTCTCGTCATCCTCCTCGCAAAGCTCTGTTATAAGGTTGTCGGCGGCATCGGTAAGCAGTGCATCGCACAGCGCCTCGTCACCCACAGCCACCCCCTTGTAAAGACCCAGGGCGGCGGCGTTTTGCTTAACGTGCTGAAGACAAAAGCCGTCAATGGTGCCGATATCAGCCTTTGGCAGAGCGTAAAGCATTTTGCGGTAACGGGTCCTTTCGGGAAACTCCGTCGAAAGCTCCTCCAGCCGCTTGCCAAGCTTTTTTCTAAGGTCTGCCGCCGATGCCTTTGTAAAGGTAACTATAAGAAAATCCTTAAGAGAGCAATTGCCCTCGGCAATTTTTTCCATAATACGCTGGGTAAGGACGGTGGTCTTACCGCTGCCTGCCCCTGCAGATACAAGTATATCCTTGCTTGGGGCGTTTATCGCCGAAAGCTGAGCCTTTGTATACATACCCGTCCTCCTTACCAAAATTTAGCCGTCTTCTTTTTCATACGGCAAGCCTCGCCGTAATCACAGTTTTCGCAGTCTGTCTTTTCCTTTTTAAAGGGCTTTACGTCCATAACTCCTGCCGCCATAAGGTCGGCGGTGTTGGTTACGTGGCTGTAAACGTCCTCCTTTAAGGAGGCAAACTCCTCCTCCGTCAGCTTGTTTCGCATTTGCTTAAATCCGGGCCCCATCGCATCAAGCACCTTGGCATCGCTGCTTATCATGCCCTTTTGTGATGGCAGTTTTCCATCCTCCGGCAAGGCAAAGCTACGGTAAAGGACCCCTGCGGGAACAGGGTCGTCCTCGGCGGCGTCTATATAGGCGTAAAGATAGGATAGCATCTGAAGCCCCTCGCCGTTCTCTATATCCTTTTTGCTTACGGTATGCGGCGAACTTTTGTAGTCTACCACTCGCACGTAACGTTTTCCGTCTATTTCCGCCGTATCAAGTCGGTCTATACTGCCGGAAAGCCGCACGTCTATCCCACCCGTGCTTATCAGCTTAGGCGGAGCAACCTCCGCGCCTGAGCCTATACGCACCTCAAAGCCACGGGGCTCAAAGTCGCTGTTGCCGAACTCGGTATTTATGTCCTCGCACATAAACACCGCCGCGTTGTTTAGCCTTTCAAACAACTTTTTAAGGCGCTTGCCGGGGGGCGCGGGCATAACTGCTTTTATGTATGCTTCGGAGAGGGCATTTATCTCCGAGACGGTCTCCGAACGGTCTGCAGAAACGTATTTGCCCGTTTCCATGCGCTTTTTAAGATACATCTCCATAAGGTGGTGAAGATAGGTGCCGCTGTCCATGGAGTTGAACTTCAGCCGTGTGTCGGGCTTAAGAGCCAGCTTGTATTTCATAAGATAGGCAAAGCCGCAGTTGTTGTAGCAGTCCACCCGTGAATAGGAAAGGTACATTACCTCCAAATGCTCCTCCCCCGCGTATGCCCTTTCATCCTGCAAGGGCGGTGCCTCCTCAAGGATAGCTCTTGCCTCGGGGTCAGCGGAAAGCACCCTTCGTACAGCCCCCTTAAGTGCGGCGTTCTTTATGTAGGGCAGCGTGGTAAGCGCCGCCTTTTTACAAAAGAGCCTGTCTCTTTCGTCCTCGCCGTAAATTCTGCCCTCGCCTTTGCCAAACATGGCGCAAACGGCGGCAAAAAGGGGCGACCGCCTGCTTTCGCCGGCGGAAACGTGGCTTACAAACAGATATTGGGATGGTGCAGAGGCACAGTTGTAAAAGAAGAACCGTTCCTCGTTTACCGCCTTGTCCGTATCGGGAAGCAGAGAAAGCTCAAAGTCCTCAAGACGCTCGCTGTCTGCGGCGGAAAACACACCGCTTTTAACGGGCAGTGCAGGAAACTCTCCTTCGTTAAGCCCCAGTATTATCATCGCTTTTATGCCGTCGGCACGCATAAGACGGGCATCGCCTATGGTAACGGCATCGGTATAGGAGGGAATAGCGCCGATATCGGTAACTGAAAACTGAGCCTCCATAAGCAAAAGAAGCTCCTCGGCAGTGGTCGCCTCCGTCCCCGCAAGGGTGTAAAGACGGTCAAAGGTGTCCACCATTACCTCCCACAAAGCGGCGGTTTTTATCCCTCCGTCGGCGTCCCCCGTATTCGTAAGGCGTTCTGCGGCGGCGGCAAGCTTTTTCTCCGCATCGCACTGCAAAAGATGGTCGTATATAAGCCGTATCGCCTTCTCCACCGTAAGGTCGGCAGAGCGAAGCTCCTCTATAACAGGACCTACGGAAAGAGCAAAGGCGCGCCTTGATTCGTTTACCCTTGTTAGAAGTGCCTCCTCCTCGGCGCTTATTTCGGCCTTGTAGCCGTTGGGGTTCATAAGCCAATCCTTATCCGATATCCACGCCTTGCCTCGTATATTCCAACGCTCGGCATAGCGGATAAGCATATCTGCGTCCTCGTCGGAGAGGACAGAGAAGGTGGTTTTCAGATATTTTTTAACCGCCGATAGGGGCAGCCTGCCTGCCGCCATCTCAAGAAGCGCAAGAACTGCGGCGGTAAGAGGCTTTGTGGCGGCGCTGTCCTTTGTGCCGAAATAAAAGGGTACGTTATAGGAGGCGAGGGCAGTGTCCAGTATCCCTTGATATGCATCGGGGCTACGAAGGGCAATGGCTATCTCGTTAAAGCGAAGCCCCTTTTCACACAGGGACAGTATTACCCCTGCGGCGTACCGGGCCTCCTCGTATCTGTCGGTACAGCACACTGCATCTACGTCGCTGCAGTCCCCCTCAAAGGGCTTTCCTCCTGCCCAAAGTCGTTCCTCGCCATAGGCAAGGGCTTTGCTTTGTACGCGGTGGTTGGTGCTAAGGAAAACGTCCTTGGTGTTGCCGCCGCTAAGCTCCTTTATTTTACGGGCGCATCCAGCCACCCCGTCAAATATGCCGCTTTCGTCCTCGTCCATGGTAAAGCTTACGTAAAGATAGGCGGCGTTTTTTGCCATTAACTCAATAATTCGGTACTGTTGAGGGGTGTAGGTATAGATGCCGTCCAAAAAGACAGCCTTCCCGCGGAAAAACTCCGCCGCCCCCTCTGTAACTGCTAAACGGGTAAGGGGATCGTCATCGTCGCAACGCTTATCACCCAAAAGCTCCTCATACTTGCCGTATATAAGGGCGGTGTCCTTTATTTTGTGTATAAGGCCTTCCTCGGCACCTCTTTCCTTTTCCAGCCTTTTCCCTATCTCCAAAAGGTATGATGGACTTACGCACAACCTCTTAAGAACGCTTACGGTAGAGCAAAGGTCTCCAAGGACGCCGCGGCTGAGGCGGCGGAAAAGGCAAAGGTCTTCCTTTACGGCGTTCCAGGCTCTTGCCATAAGTATGCTTTTTCCCGCCCCGTCCACCGTGTCGGTCACAAGAGAGCCTATCTCGCGGAAAACACGGTTGGGAAGCCTTTCAAAATTCAAAACCTCGGTATTAAAATCAGCACCGCCTGCCCTTTCTATGGCAAGCTCTGCCGTAAGGCTTTGCTGTTCGGGAACTAAAAAAAGGCAGTCCACTCCCGCAGACTGCAATTCCTTAAGACAGCTTATCATATAATGGGTTTTACCGCTACCCGCGCGGCCTATTATCCTGTATGTCATAAACGTCCTCTTTTAAGAAAACCATTCAAGTATTTTAAAACGAAAGATGTATTTTTTGCTTTTGGCATCAAAGACCTTGCCGTTTTTAACGTCTGCCTCTGCCGCACCCAAGCAAAGGGGCGGGAACAGCACGCACCACCAGTTTTCCCCCTCACCCTCGCCCAGGACTATCCTAAGGGAAAGATAATCCCCCGAGGGTAGTTTTATCTCCTCGTACACACGGGTCGGGTAGTTTTCCACCCCCCAAAGGTAGGTGGCTCGGTAGTCGGTGCCCTCCTTTTCCAGATAGGCGTTGGCGGCATCCACCGCCCGTTTTGCCGCTTTCTCCACGTCCTCCTTGGCGGCGTTTATGTCCTTTGCCCCCTTAAAGCAGTCGGCGGCAAGGATAGCATCACGAACGCCGTATTTTATCCTTTGGTCCTCCTCAGAGGAGGAGTTTGCAAGGACGTGAAGTCTTATAACGCTGTCGTACACCTTCCCCTCGGACATGGGTAAAAACAGGTCGCAAAAGACCCCCACCAGTAAACAAAGCCCAAGGCAAAGAGCGGTTTGCATTATTGATACTCTTTTTTTCATTAAAGCAACGCAGATATGTAATCTGCCCTTTTCTCCTTTCCTTAGGGAGTATGGGCAGAAAAAACTGCACTTATTCGGCGCCTCTTACGCTTTCCGCAAAGGTGCCCTTTATTTTTTTTGAGGCAAGGAGTGCCGCCGCTTTGCTTTCAAAGACCCCGAACACCGTAGGGCCCTTGCCCGTTACGGTGGCGGTGATGGCGCCGGTTTCCAAAAGTGCGGTTATATTGGCTTCTATAATGGGGCAAGCCTCTGTTGCAACGGTAAGGAAGCTGTTTGCCGCAAGCCTTGCCGCCTCTCGCCCGTCCCCGTCCATTACCGCACGTCTTACTGCGGCAGAGTCCGAGAAGCATGCCTTCCCTCGTCCAGCGCCTTATACATCTTAGGTGTGGAGAGGGGAGTTTTGTCGTAGATAAGCAGGTAGAACATGGGAAGATGGGGAAGCGGCTCCAAAACGTCGCCAACCCCCGTGGCGTAGACCGTACCGCCCCTTATGCAAAAGGGCACGTCGGCGCCGAGAGAGGCAGACATTGCCGTAAGCTCTGCCATGGAAAAAGGGGTGCCGTAAAGGCGGTTAAGCCCTCTCAGGGTCGCCGCCGCGTCGGTGCTGCCGCCGCCAAGCCCCGCGCAAACGGGGATACGCTTGGTTATGGAGATAGCCGCGCCGCCCTTTATACCGCTTTCACGGAAGAACAGCTCTGCCCCCTTGTAGGCAAGGTTCCGTTCGTCTGTGGGGATAAAGGGCTTGTCGCACACAAGCCTTATCCCGTCGCTTTTTTCTATCCTCAGGGCGTCGTGAAGACTGATGCTTTGCATAACGCTTTCCAAAGCATGGTAGCCGTTTGGCAGTGTGCCGCCAACGGTAAGGGAAAGGTTAAGCTTCGCGTATGCCTTTTCTGTTACTGCGTTCATATTTTAAGTATCCTGTTTGTTTTGATGTATATGGCGCTTATGGGGCAAAGTTCCTGACAGCAGAAGCAGTGAATACATTTGTCGCGGATGATACGGGGCTTGCCCTTTTTCATCTCGATGGTGTGAACCGGACAGTATTCGGCGCATTTTCCGCAACCCACGCAACGGCTTTTTTTAACCTTTGGCTTAGGACGGAACAGCTTTATCACTCTGCCGCCGCCCATCCTTTGCACCCTTGCTATCCAGGACACCGCCCCTGCCGAGTGGCTGTCGGGAAGAGTAGTGTCGGCACAGCGAAGCCCTTCGTATTCCTCCCTGCTAAGGTTAGTGTGCTCGTAGCCGCCCTTGTTGGGACAAAGGGAGCGCTCTGCCGCGTCCTTAAGCTGCGGCACCTCTGCGGAGCCCAGCCCTATAAGGTCGGCGCAGATAAGGTCGGTAAGAAAGGCGCTCTTGCCCACGGCCACAAAGCCGTATTTTTTAGGGATACCCGCCGTGGGGCCGTTACCCTCCATGCCAAGTATTCCGTCAACTACGTTAAGGCCAACGGGCAGTGCAAGGTGCAGGTCGTTAAGCATCCGTGTAAAGTGATGAATATCTGTAAATCGGGCGTGAAGCTCGAACTTACGCATACCGGGGATAGCGCCAAAGGTGTTCTTTGCCGCCCCCGAATAGGTGGTAAGAGCGTGGGTCTTCAGCTTGCAAAGGTTGATAATAAAATCCGTTTCCGCTAGGGGCTTTATTACCTCAAAGCTTTTGGCTATAAGCCCGTCGGGGTAGGAGATATGTGCGCTTTCCGCCTCGGTATACAGACTGACGTCAAGGTCCTTTACCGCCTCGGTAATACCGCAGCCGCTAAACTGACCCTTGGCGGTTGCCGTAGTGTAGGGACCGCCGTGGCTTTCCGCCACCGTAACCTCGGCACCTTCCGCAAGGAGTGCCTTGCATATAGCCCTCAGCATAAGCGGATGGGTGGTTGTGCCCGTGTCAAGGGGTTTTTTTGCCACAAGGTTAGGCTTTATAAGCACCCGTTTTTTGCCGTTCAAAAGCCCCTTTACCCCACCGTAGGGAGCAAAGAGCTTCTCTGCAAGGGCGTCCATGGACTGCTCGGTGTATTCTGTTTCTTTATAAAGATAAACTTTTTCCATAAAATTTTAAAACAGCGTAAGCTGGTCAGACTCGGGCAGACCTGCCATTGCGCCGGTCTTCCTAAGCACCTCAATAACCGTTTTGGTAAGCCCTGCTATACGCTTAAGCTCCTCTTGTGTGGTGGCGTTTTCCTCGTGTATCGCCTTGTATATGTTCTCTGCCGCAGTATCGCCAAGGCCGTTAAGGGCGGCAAGGGGCATACGTATCTTGCCGTTTTCGGGAACAAAGGCAAAGGCCTTGGACTTAAATACGTCCACGGGCAAAAACTCAATATCCCTTGCCAGCATCTCTCTAACCAGATACAAAACGGAAAGGGTATCCTTGTCCTTGGCAGAGGGCTCCTTTATCGCCTCCAGTTCTTCCTTTGCTCTTTCGGCGGTCTCCTTGTTAAGCATAAGCTCTGCGTCAAAGCCCGTTTGCTTTACGGTAAAGTACGCCGCATAAAACTCCAAGGGGCGGTGTACCTTGAACCATCCAAGGCGTAAAGCCGCGATCATGTAAGCGGCGGCGTGGGCCTTGGGGAACATGTATTTTATCTTCTTACAGCTTTCAATGTACCATTCGGGCACGTTCGAGGCTAGCATTTCCTCCTCGTATTCGGGCTTAACCCCCTTGCCCTTTCGCACGTCCTCCATTATCTTAAAGGCGCTTTGATAGTTAACGCCCTTTTGGATAAGGTACAGCATTATACTGTCACGGGTGCCTATTATCTCGGAAATGGTGCAGGTGCCGTTGTTTATAAGGTCCTCGCCGTTGCCAAGCCATATACCCGTACCGTGGGAAAGGCCTGATATCTGAAGCAGGTCGGAAAAGCACTTAGGGCGCGCAACAGCCAACATCTTACGCACGTAGGGGGTGCCGCACTCCGGCATACCGAAGGTGCCCGTTTCACTGCCTATCTGAGCAGGGGTAACCCCCAGAGGCTTGGTGGAAAGGAACAGCTCCATTACGTCCTTGTCGTTCATTGGCACGTCTCGCACGTCAATACCCGTGTAGTCCGTAAGCTTGCGGTAGATGGTAGGTACGTCGTGCCCCAGCATGTCAAGCTTCAGCAGGGTATCGTGCAGAAAGGAGAAGGCAAAGTGGGTGGTAACAACGCCGCTGGACTCCTTCTCCGCAGGGTACTGAACGGGGGTAAAGTCGTATATCTCGTACTCCTTGGGGATAACCACTATACCGCCGGGGTGCTGACCCGTGGTACGCTTAACACCCGTGCACCCCACTGCAAGGCGCATTATTTCCGCCTTGGAAAGGGTCTTCTCATGCTCCTCCGCCCATTTTTTTGCGTAGCCGATGGCGGTCTTATCTTCTATGCCGGACACGGTGCCTGCGCGGAAGATGTTCTCTGCGCCGAAAAGCACCTCGGTGTACTTATGGCTTTTGCCTTGTATCTCGCCGGAGAAGTTAAGGTCTATATCAGGCGCCTTATCGCCCTTAAAGCCAAGGAAGGTCTCAAAGGGGATATCGTGGCCGTCGTTTATCATCTTTTCCCCACAGTCGGGACAGTTCTTGTCGGGCAGGTCAAAGCCGCTGCCCACCGAGCCGTCAAGGAAAAATATGCTTTTTTTACACTTTGGGCAGCGGTAATGGGGTGGGAACGGGTCAACCTCCGATATGCCCGAAAGGGAGGCAACCACCGAGGAGCCAACGGAGCCTCTGGAGCCTACCAGATACCCGTTCTCCTCACTGTTTTTTACCAGCTTTACCGCTATCATGTAAAGGGAGGCAAAGCCGTGTTTGATTATAGAGGTAAGCTCTCTGTCAAGGCGGTCCTTCACCACCTCGGGCAGAGGGTTGCCGAAACGGTTTTCCGCCTCCTCGTAGCAAAGGCGCTGAAGGTCCTCCACTGCGCCCGGCAGTTCAGGAGTGTACTGGCCGTCGGGTATAGGCAGTATTTCCTCCACCATGTCGGCAATGGCTCTTGTGTTGGTAACTACCACGTCAAAGGCGGTCTGCTTGCCAAGGTATGCAAACTCCTCCAGCATCTCGTCGGTGGTACGCAGGTAAAGACCCGTGTCACGGTCAGAGCCCTTCATCTTTTTAACGCAAAGCATAACCTTGCGGTATATCTCGTCCTCTTTGTTAAGGAAATGCACGTCGCCCGTGGCAACGCATTTTTTACCCTGCTTTTTGGCAATGGCAACTATCTTGCGGTTTATGTCCCAAAGGGCCTCATCATCCTTCACTCTGCCTTCCTCGATAAGAAAGGCGTTGTTGCAGTTTGGCATTATCTCAAAATAGTCGTAAAAATCCGCTATCTTAAGTATGTCGCCATACTTTTTGTCCTCAAGTATCGCCTGATACAGCTCGCCTCTTTCGCAGGCCGTGCCTATAAGAAGCCCTTCTCTGTGTTGAGCAAGGACTGTCTTGGGTATACGGGGGGTGCGGTGGAAATAGTTCAGGAAGGAGTAGCTTATCAGCTTATACAAATTCTTAAGCCCCGTGTTGTTCAGCACCAGGATAGAAATATGGAAAACGTCCTTCGCCTTTTTTGGGTCGGAGGAGGCACCCATTGCCTCCAGCATATCGTCGGTGGTGTAAATACCCTGCTTTTTCAGCTTTTCTATCATACAGCCAAGGATAGCGGAAAGCATCTTTGTATCGTCCGTAGCCCTGTGGTGGTCAAACTCGCCAAGGTTAAAGTATTCCGCAAGCACGTCCAGCCTGTGCCGTTTAAGCTCTGGATTAAGGTAACGGGAAAGAGACACCGTATCAAGGTACGGGTTTTCAAAGGTGAGTGAGTGCTGATTAGCCACACGGCGTATAAAGCTTGTGTCAAAGGGTGCGTTGTGGGCAACAAGCATCCTGCCCTCGGCAAAGTCAAGAAACGCCTTTACCGCCTCTGCCTCGCTTGGTGCATCCTTAACCATGTCGTCAGTTATCCCCGTAAGCTCGGTAATGTTCTGAGGAATGGGCATGGCAGGGTTAACGTAGGTTTCAAATTCCTTTACCACTTTGCCTCCCTCAAACAGAACTGCGCCTATCTGAGTGATACCGCAGGTGTTGGGGCTAAGGCCCGTGGTCTCTATGTCGAAAACGATAAAGCTGTAATCGGCAAGCTTACCGTTGTATTTGTCGTTGTAGTTGAATATCGCCCTTGCGGTATCGTCCACAAGGTAGCCCTCCATGCCGTAGATGGGCTTAACGGGAGAGGGCCCGCCGCGCTTTTTGCTTGTAGCCGCCATTATCATGGGGTAGGACTGAGCGTTACCGTGGTCGGTAACGGCAATGGCAGGCATGTTCCAGCTTTCCGCCATGGAAATAAGCTTATCAGGCGGGCAAAGGGCGTCGGAGGCAGACATAGTGGTGTGCAGATGCAGCTCCACCCTTGGGGTGGGGTGGGTGTCCAGCCTGGGAAGCCTTTTTATCTTGTTTATAGAGAAGGCGCGGATAACGTACTCGCCCTCATATTCGTCAAAGGAGTATTTGCCGTCTATCATAAGGCAAGCGCCTGCCTTAAGCTTGCCAAGGCTGCCCTCTATTTCCTCAGAAACACGCACAAGCACAGACCCGCCAAGGTCAGTAAGGTAAAAACGGTAGTTAACCTTTGTGCCGTCTCGGTTCTCCTTGGATTCTGCATAGAAAAGCTCGCCGCAGAAAACGTTCTTTGCGTTTTGCTTAAGAGCAGAGATGGGGGTGGGCGCGCCGTTTATCTCTCTGCCGTACAGCACCTCTTTTTCTCGTATGTCAAAGTCTATCTTGCCGCATCTTATTATCCCCTCGGTGTCACCCTCGTGTACGGCGGTATCTGCCTCGGCGCCGTCAACGCTAACGTCCTTGGGTGTGTTTCGTGCCTCTTCAATACGCTTTTTCTGCTCCTCCTCGCGCTTTTCCTGCTCTTCTCTCCTTGCCTCAGCCTCGCGGAGCATTTGCGACGCCTTCCTTGCCATGGCGGTAACGTCCTCAGACTCAAAGGTGAAAACGGCGTTGCCTGAGAAGTAAACCCTTACCCTGCCCGTAAAGCGGGCGGCTATACAGTCCTCAAAAAACTTTTCCGCCTTTACCTTGTAAAGGTAGCAGGGGTCAAGCCCGTCACGAAGCCTTATGGTCAGCTTCCCCTCCTCGGCGGTGAAGGAGCAGCCGTCGAAAAAGCCGATGGCAACGCCCTCGCTGTCGTATCTGGCAAAAACGGATATAAGGTCTGCCGCGTGCTCTATGGAAAAACAAACCCCGTCGTAGGAGGGGTTTATAACCACGTCGTTAAGCTGATACGCCGCCTTGATATCCGCCTCCAGCCCTATAAGCAGTGGGGCGCTTATATATTTGGAAAAGGAAAGGGCGGCAAAAATCTTCCGCCCCTTGGTGTCAACACGCACGTCCATATTCGCAAGGAAGCCAAGAGCCTCCTTTTGGTCGTCAGTAAGGGTGCATCTTGCAAATTTTTTAATGAAAGCGTCCTTCATTTTTTACTCCGTATCTTAGCCGATAATGTTAAAAAGCTCCTTTATAAGCTCGTCAACTACGGTATCGGTATGTACTCGGCGGATAACCTTACCCTTACGGAAGATAACCGCCTCGTCCCCTGCGCCTGCAGCGCCTAGGTCTGCCTCTGCCGCCTCGCCGGGTCCGTTAACTATACAGCCCATAAGGGCAACGTTTACACTTTTATCGCATTTTATGTTGTCAATTCTTGTTTTTAGTTCCTTTGCCTTGGAAATAAGGTCAAAGCGGGTTCTGCCGCAAGTGGGGCAGGAGATAAGGTTTATACCGTTTCTAAGGCCTAAGGACTTTAGTATCTCCTTTGCGGCGGAAACCTCCTCTGCCACGTCCTCGGATAGAGATACCCTCATGGTGTCCCCGATTCCGTCAGCAAGAAGGGCGCCGATGCCTACCGCGCTTTTTATAAGCGCAGGAGCACCCGTGCCCGTTTCCGTTACACCAAGGTGCAGGGGATAGTCGGTCTTAGCCGCCAAAAGACGGTTTGCCGCTATCATAGTTGGCACGCTGCTGCTTTTGACCGACAGCACTATGTCTGAAAACCCGTATTCCTCAAGCATTGCCGCGTTGTTTATTGCGCTTTCGGCAATAGCCTCGGCAGTGGGGCCGCCGTATTTTGCAAGGAGGGTCTTCTCAAGACTGCCTCCGTTTATGCCTATACGAATGGGTATTCTTCTGTCAAGGCACGCTTGCGCTACCTTTTCAACCCTATCGGCAGTACCTATATTACCGGGGTTTATGCGTATCTTGGAAACACCTGCCGCGGCACTGTCAAGGGCAAGCTTGTAGTCAAAATGTATGTCTGCCACCAAGGGAAGGGTGGTTCTTGGCAAAAGGTAAGAAAGGGTCTCCACCGCCTCACGGCTGTTGACCGCCATGCGTACTATCTGACAGCCGCAGTCCTCAAGCCCCTTAAGCTGGCTGAGGCACGCCGCCTTATCCTCGGAGGGGGCGGATAGCATGGATTGTATGGTGACGGGGTTGCCGCCGCCGATGGCTACGCCGCGAGCGTAGACGGTTTTTGACACTCTTTTCATAATTAAAACAGTCCTATTACGTCTTTAAACATCACAAACGCCATAAGAGCAAGCACTAAGAACATGCTTATGGACATTATGGCAGTCTCTACCTTAGGAGGCAGCGGCTTACGGCGGATACCCTCGATTGCGTAAAGCAAAAACCTGCCGCCGTCAAGTACGGGAAGAGGTAAGAGGTTACAAACGCCAAGGCTAAGGGTTATCATAACAATAAGGGTGAACAGCACTTCCATGCTGCCTTCACCGCCCGAGTGGATAACCTCGCCGATCTGCTCGCCTATGCCAACGGGGCCGGAAAGCGCTTCAACGCCGTATCTGCCCGTAAAGGTGTCTACTATACTGCTAAGGGTCATCTTAAGGCTGGAAAGGGGCTGGAACACCGCGTTGTAGCAAACGGTGCCAAAGTTTTTTTCCTCCTCTACGGGAACAAAGTCTATCTGGCCGTAGATAACCCCTTGTTCACTGCCCTTGTAGAACACAACGTCCTTAACCACCTGCTCCTTACCGTCTCTTATAACGGTAACATCGGTGGGCGCAACGCCCTCGTTGAACACACTGTATGCAAGGTCGGCATAGACCTTGGTGGAGGTAGAGCCAACCTCTACTATCTCGTCGCCTGCTTTAAGGGCGCCGCTTACGCCAACTACGTCGGCGGTAACGGTCTTGGTCGTCTTAACGATAAGGGGCTCCGCCTCGGTGCCGAAGCGTCTGATAATAAGCACGTTTTCAAGATTTTCGCCGGCGCCCGTCTTGTAGCCGTTCAGCTCGTTGGTGTGGGCAAGACGCTGGCCGTCTATGGAATAAAAGATATCGTGCTTATGAAGGGCAACTTGCCCTTCCTTGTTAATATAGTCCTCGGAAAGGCAAAGAAAACCGTCCTTTTCCTCAAACTTCATTCTGTCAAGGCCTTCCTTAGAGACGGTGTAAACCAAAGGAACGGCAAAATCGGTGCTGTTTTTGCGGATAACGATAAACTCGGAGCCAACCCTTTGCTGGGCAAGAAAGGCGTCGATGCCGTTTTCGGCGGTAACTGTTTTACCGTCTACGGCGTAGACTATGTCGTACCTTTCAAAGTCACCGTTGCTCTCGGTAAAGTAAACCATGTTGTTGTCGCTGATGGACATACCCGAAAAGGAATCAACGGTGGTGCCGTAAAGGTTGCTTTGGAAAAGGACGATTATCGCCATTATCAAAAGCCCAAGCACTATGTTAACGAAGGGCCCCGCAAGGACTATGACCATGCGCTTCCATATAGAAATAGTGTTAAGGGGTATCTTGCCGATGTCCTCGGGGTCTTCAGCCTCGTCAGAGGGGTTCTCACCCACCATGTCAACAAAGCCGCCTATGGGCAGTGCGCGAAGGGAGAACTTATTGTATTTACCCTTCTTCTGCCATATAACGGGTCCCATGCCGATGGCGTACTCTCTGATACCAACGCCAAAGGAGCGTGCGGCAATATAATGGCCAAGCTCGTGCAACGCTATAAGCGCACCGAAAATTAAAAGTGTTACGATAATAGTGATAATTGCGTCCATTTTTACTCCGTTTTTATAGGTAAAAGCAGGGCTTTAAACTGCCAAGGAAAGCACCCTGCTTCTTGCCGCCTTGTCGGCATCTTCTATTTGCTCTATTGTAGGTGATTTTACGGAAGCGTGCTCCTCGGTCACCTTTATTACTATGTCGGATATATCCGTAAAGGATATCTTGCCCTCAAGGAACAGCGCCACTGCTTGCTCGTTTGCGCCGTTCATGGCAGCGGTTGCGGTACCGCCCACCCCCGCCGTCTTCTTTGCCAAGGACAAGAGGGGAAAGCTTTCGTCGTCCGGCGCATAAAAGCTCATGGAAGCAAGGTGGGCAAAATCAAGCGCCTTGGTAAGAGATGGCACTCGCTTGGGGTAGGTAAGGGCGTACTGTATGCAAAGGCGCATATCGGGCGAGCTAAGCTGGGCAATAACCGCGTTGTCGGGGTACTGCACCATGCTGTGTATTATGCTTTCTCTATGGATTATTACCTCAATTTCCTCGGGTGATACGCCAAAGAGGTGCATTGCCTCAATAAGCTCCAGCCCCTTGTTCATCATGGTTGCGCTGTCTATGGTAACCTTTGCGCCCATGGACCAGTTGGGGTGCTTGAGAGCCATTGCGGGTGTTACCGTCTTCAAAAAGTCCCTCTTTTTGCCGAAGAAGGGTCCTCCGCTGGCGGTAAGAAGCAGCTTTTTGGGTCTCCCTCCGCCCTGAAGGCACTGAAAAATTGCGGAATGCTCGCTGTCAACGGGCAGTATACCCTTCTTTGCCAGGGGCATAACTACCTCACCGCCCGCCACAAGGGTCTCCTTGTTTGCAAGGGCAAGGGTCTTGTCTGCCTTAAGCGCCGCCACTGTTGGGCGCAGACCGCGGATGCCCGTAAGGGCGTTAAGCACCGTGTCACACTCCGTATCCGCACCGAAGGCGTTTAAGGTCTCCTCCCCCGTTACCACCTTAACGGCGGTATCGGCCAAAGCGGTTTTAAGAGCATTATAGTGCTTTTCGCCTATATAGGCGTATTTGGGGCCAAATTTACGGCACTGCTCCTCAAGCAAGGCAACGTTGCTGCCTGCGGCAAGGGCGCCTATTTCAATATTGTAAAGCTCGGCAACCTCAAGGGCTTGAGTGCCTATGGAGCCTGTTGAGCCAAGTATACAAAGCTTCATAATTTTATAAAACACCTAACTTATACACAGTTATTAAGCTTTGCCCATACATACAAAGCAGGGCTGCAAGAGAGACGAACATAACGCTGTCAAACCTGTCCATAACACCGCCGTGACCGGGGAAAAGCTTGCCGTAGTCCTTTATGCCGCAATCGCGTTTGATGGCGGATGCCACAAGGTCGCCCACTTGAGAAACAAAGGAAGCGGGGATAGCGATAAGCAAACGTGTAAGGTAATTTACCTCCATGTCAAAGCAAAGGTCCTGCACAAGGGTAAACACCAAAAAGCCGAGGACAGCACCCACAACACCGCTTATCATGCCCTCCACCGTCTTTTTTGGGGAGAGGTTGGGGGCAAGCTTATGTTTGCCGAAGAGCTTGCCGCCAAAAATTGCGGCAGTATCGGTCATCCAGGCGCAGATGAATATAAGCAGGTAATCGTAGGAATACATTTCGTGTATTGCCACAATGCCGAAAAAAGCGGCGGAAACGAAAATTACCGAGCCTGCGCTTGCCATTATCTGCTTTGCAGATACCCTTGGGAACAAAAATACACAAAGGCAGAGCATATAAAACAAATACGCAAACACCGTTAAAATAAACCCGCCCATGGCATACCTTGCAAGAAAAGGAGTTGCAAAGCAAAAAATTGCGGAAACTATGCTGATTGCCTTTTCGTCCTTGGCGCCTAAGGCGCTTACGGTCTCATAGCTTGCCACGGCGGAAAGGAGCCCTATAACTATGGGAAAAACTATAGTGTCGGAAAAAAACAGCACGGGTATAAAAGCCGCCAAAGCAACGGTGGCGGTTATAATGCGGGTCTTCATAGGGTCGTCCCCCTTAATCAACTATTTTTCTTTGCCAAAGCGGCGCTTTCTGCCGCCAAACTCGGCTATCGCCGCTCTCAAGCAGTCCTCGTCAAAATCGGGCCAAAGGGTATCGGAAAAATAATACTCGGCATAAGCGCTTTGCCAAAGCAAAAAGTTGCTTATGCGCTTTTCACCGCCCGTGCGTATAACAAGGTCGGGGTCGGGAAGTCCTGCGGTATACATGTGCTGTGAGAGCATATCTACAGTAACCTCTTTAACACCCTCGGCAATAAGGGCGTTAACTGCCTGCTTTATCTCATTGCGGCCGCCGTAGCTGAGAGCTACACAAAGGGTCATGCCGCTGTTATTTTCAAGCTTTTTTTCGCTATCCGTCAGCGCCTTTCGGCTCTCCTCGTCAAAATAGCTCATATCCCCAAGGATACGAAGCCTTATGTTCTGCTCCATCAGCTTGGGCACGTACTTTACTATGTATGCGTGCATTATCTTCATTATACCTGCCACCTCGTCCTCGGCTCTGCCCCAGTTTTCGGTGGAAAAGGCGTAGACCGTAAGGACCTTAATGCCCAAACGGTTGCACGCGTCTACTGTTTTTACAAAGGTTTCACTGCCTGCCTTGTGACCTGCGGTACGAGGCAGAGCGCGGTTTGTTGCCCAACGGCCGTTGCCGTCCATTATTATGGCAAGGTGCTGCGGAAGCACTGTTACCTCCGCAGCAGCCTTTTTTCTTCTGTTTATGCCAAACAAGGTCTTATATCTCCATTATTTCGGTCTTCTTCTTTTCGGTAACCTTGTCTACTTCCTTAATGTACTTGTCGGTAAGGTCCTGAACGTCCTTTTCACTGGCCTTCTGCTCGTCCTCGGTCATCTCGCTTGCCTTTTTCATTTCCTTAGCCTTGTCGTTAGCGTCACGACGGATGTTACGGAGAGCAACCTTAGCGTCCTCGCCCATATCCTTAACCTGCTTGGTAAGCTCCTTACGTCTGTCCTCGGTAAGAGCAGGGAAAACAAGACGGATAGCCTTACCGTCGCTTTGGGGGGTGATGCCGATATCGGATGCCTGAATAGCCTTTTCAAGAGCCTTAAGCACGGAAGGGTCCCAAGGAGTAATAAGAAGGGTCTTTGCATCGGGGGTCTTGATGTCTGCAACCTGATTTACAGGCGTGGGAACACCGTAATAAGGAACCATAACCTTGTCAAGAACCTTTGCGCTGGCTCTGCCTACGCGTATGCCTGCAAGGTCTTCCTCGTAAACGGATATAGTCTTCTTCATTTTTTCTTCAAAGGGTCTGAGATCAAGCTTCATAATAATTATTCCTTTCCGTATATAAAAAGTTTAAGTTTTCTCTTAGTCGGGTAAAACAACGGTGCCTATATCCTCGCCCATAACAGCGCGGTAGATGTTTTCGGGGTCCGAGAGGGCGAAAACAAGCATCTTCATGCCGTTTTCGTTACCCATGCAAGCGGCAGTAAGGTCAATCGCCTTAAGCCCCTTGTCAAGCATCTCGCCGTAGGTAAGGGTAGAGTAACGCTTTGCCGCGGGGTTTATCTTGGGGTCGCTGTCGTAAACACCGTCAATGTTCTTGGCACAAAGGACGATATCCGCATTTATCTCCAAGGCGCGAAGCATGGCGGAGGTATCGGTGGAAAAATAGGGGTTTGCGGTGCCGCAGGCAAAAACAACGGCGTTTCCGCCCTTAAGACAGCGGTCCACCGCTTCGGGAGAATAGTTCTCCGCAAGACGCTGAACCTGCAAGGGGGAGAACACGTGGGTGTCAAGCCCGCACTTAATAAGGGTGTCTTGCAGGGCTATGGCGTTAATAAGGGTGGCAAGCATCCCCATACCGTCACTGCGGGAGCGTTCAATGCTTATGCCCTGTCTGCCGCGCCAGATGTTGCCGCCGCCAACCACAAGGGCAACCTCAACGCCTTCATCGGCGCACTTTTTTATAACGCTGCACACACGGGTCACAAAAGCGCCGTCCAGAATACCGTCGGGGGCAGAGAGAGCCTCGCCGGACAGCTTAAGAAGCACGCGCTTGTACTTTACTTTTTCGGGAACCATTTTTACCACTCCTTACTATATACCTTTAAACTTAAATTAATCTTTTTTCTTTTTCAATGCCGAAAGGGCGGAAACAGCCAACGCTGCTGCCAAAAGCACTGCCGAAGCAACGGTCAGATAAGTGATAAGGTTGTCTATAAAGCCTTCCTTTTCTCCCGACGTGGGAACCCTTACAAGCTCCGCCACCACCGACTGCTCATCGGTAACGCCCATCAGGTTTAAAATATACTGGTTTTTGTTGTTGGCGGATTGCTCAAGTTCCGACAAGGGCTTATCGTTGCCGTTGACCACAAGCCTGTCCACCACGTAGCCTTTGTTTACCGTAATGATCACGGAGCAGTTGCCGCCGTACCTTACGCTGTCGGGAGAGGCACTTATCATCCCTGCACCATCAGTGCAATGAACGTTTATCTTAAAATATCTGCTCTCATAAGCGTCCTTAACCGCCCATTCGGTAACAGAAGGGTCGCTTTGAGTAAGGGCGGCGTTTATGCTTGCGGAAAGGTTACCCTCCGTAAAGGTCATATCAAGGTAACCGCCTTCCCCAAGGTCCTCGGCATAGTCGTAAAAATCCTTAGCGTAGGTATTGGAGGCTTCAGCAAAGTACATCATGGTAACGCCGGTGGTAAGCACGCCGAAGGCAACCTTTTTGTCGGGACTGCCGCCAACCGCCACAAGACGGGAAACGTGGTCGGTGTATCTGCTGCCAAACTCTACGGCACCGTTAACGCCTGTGCCAACGCCCATTACTATACATTTGGATATAAGCGTTTCGGTTGCAAAAAGCTCCTCACGAAGCTCGCCCACCGCGCTTATTATCTCTCTGTCGGTAAAGTCCTTACCCTCGGGGCACTGGGGCGCAACTACAATGTATTGATAATCCGCAAACATACCGTCTGCGCTGTCGGAAACCAACTGGTTAAGCAGCCCTCTTTCCGCAAGGTGGGTGGTGTTATCGTTCCCCTTGCCGCTTTCATTGTGGAAATATATAATAAGAGTCGCGGGCTTTTCATAATCGCGCCGGTCGTAGCCGGGAGAGAAGTAAATGCGGTAGTTAAGCTCTGTGCCCGTTGCGGCCATATAGCTTTTTGCCTGCATTTTTTCCGAAATACGAACCCCGTCCGACTCCGTAGGCGCACCTGCGGCCGATACTGCCGAAAATGCGGCAGAAACGATTATAAGTAAAGCGATAAGCATCGCGGTAATACGGTTAAAACGCATCATTTTCCTATCCTTTCCCACTAATGGGTATAATAACCTAAATTATTATTTTCCTAATAAAATATTATATATATTTTTTACCCTTTTGTCAACACTCTATTTGTTGACAAAAGCCGTGGCAGGTGGTAAAATTTCAAATACGGAAAGGCAGGTGTTTCTCTTGGAAAGAATAGCAAAATTTGAAACTGTAAGCAAAGAGCAGTACATAAAGGACGTAGGTGCCCAAAACGCAGACAGCTACGCAGCTGTCCGTTTGCCCAGACGTGCCACTGCCCATTCGGCAGGCTACGACTTTTTTACTCCCGCAGAGATATTTTTACCGCCCCGCGGCAGTGCTGTTGTAAAAACAGGCATCAGAGCGCTGATGAAGGAGGGCTGGGTTTTGCTTATATACCCCAGAAGCGGCCTTGGCTTTAAGCTGGGCATACGCCTTGCAAACACCGTCGGTGTTATCGACGGCGACTACGCCGCAGCGCCTAACGAGGGCCATATTATGATAAAGCTCACCAATCCCTCGGACCAAAGCGTTACCCTGCAGGCAGGCACCGCCATAGCCCAAGGGGTCTTCACTCCCTACGGTATAACCGAGGACGACTGCCAGACCGCCGAAAGAAAGGGCGGTTTCGGCAGCACCGACTAAAAAGATTTATCTTTTAAAACTTCTTTAAAGTTTGCGTGCTATCCTTCACGGGACGAATAAAGCAAGGAGACAACGTTTATGGATACAAAAAAAGCAAGGAAAAGACTTATCGCCCTATCCGCGGCGGCGCTTTTAGCCCTTACCTCCTGCGGCGGTAACGGTGGCGAGGGGCTTTCCTCTGCCGACACGTCGGAGGACAGCTTTTCCCACATATCTACGGAGCAAAGCGCCGTTGTGGACGTGCCTGCGGAGATAGCCATGACCGTTAAAGGCGGCGGTGACTGTGTTATCGACAAGGAAATAGAAGGCACCGTGGTTATCGACACGGACTCGGAGGTAAAACTTATCCTCAGAGGGGCAACGGTAAAGGGCACCACCGGCCCTGCGGTTTACGTTAAGAACTGCGGCGCCCTTACGGTGATGCTGGAGGGGGAAAGCGCCCTTTCCGACAGCGCTCGTTATTCTGCGGAGCAGGGTGACCTTAAGGGCGCCTTCTTCTCCGAGGACGACGTTATATTTAAGGGCGACGGCAGTCTTACCGTAACGGGCAACCGCACCCATGCCATAGCCTGCGATGACGGCATAGTTATCGAAAGCAACGTTACAGTTGAAAAAGCGGTAAAGGACGGCATTCATGCCAACGACCTTGTAGAGGTAAAGGGCGGCAGCCTTACCGTAAGGGCGGCAGGCGGTGACGCTGTTGAAAGTGAAGCAGAGATAAAGATAGAAGGCGGCTTTATTGACCTTAGCTCTGAGGGCGACGGAATAAAAGCAAGCCTTAACGAAAAGGGCGTTCCCTTTATAGCCGTTAACGGCGGCAGCATAAAAATAAACACCAAGGAGGACGGCATCCAGTCCGACGGCAACCTTGAGATAAACAGTGGGGCTATCGACGTAACCACTACGGGGCAGGTGACCCTTGACCAAGGGGACCAAACGTTCCCCGGCGGCGGTACACGTCCCCAAAGACCCGACGGCGGCACGCGCCCCGAAAGACCTGACTGGGGTACGACTCCTCCGGGCGGCTTTGACCCTAACGTGAGCATGGAGCTGCCTGAGGGCGGCATGGCTCCCTTTGAGGCCGCTGCCGACACGTCAGACGGCGCAAGCAGTAAGGGAATAAAGGCGGCAGGCAGTCTTACCGTAAAGGGCAACCCTACCGTTAAGATAACTACCACCGAGGACGCCGTTCACAGCGACGGAGACCTTACCATAGAGGGCGGCACCTTTAGCATAAGTGCCGAGGATGACGCTTTCCATGCCGAGGGTGCTCTTGCGGTAAAGAATGGCTACGTAACCGTTACCAAATGCTACGAGGGGCTTGAGGGCAAGACTGTTCTTGTGGAGGACGGCGTTATTAATATCACCTGTACCGACGACGGAAT
>JAFQKR010000047.1 GCA_017396825.1 Clostridia bacterium | reverse complement strand
TGTTATTTTTGAAATGACCATAAGCAACCCCGTTGCAGTAATCGCTCTTACCGAGGTTGAGATCATGGGCGCTTTCGGCGGCTCCTCTGACGATTCCTCTGACGATGTTACCTCCGATGACGCAACCTCCGACGACGTTACCTCCGACGACGTTACCTCCGACGACGTTACCTCTGATGACGTTACCTCTGATGACGTAACCTCCGACGACGTAACCTCCGACGACGTAACCTCTGACGACGTAACCTCTGACGACGTTACCTCCGACGACGTTACCTCTGACGACGTTACCTCCGATGATGTCAGTTCTGATGATAATACTTCTGACGACGTTACTTCCGATGATACTTCTTCTGACGATCCTGTTGTTGAAGAAATCGACGACATGGCGCTCGTAAACGTTGCAGGCAACGCTCAGTACAAGGGTACCGAGGGTGACGACAACGGCACCTCCGGCAACTACTGCGACATTCCGATAGGCGAGTGGCTCAACTTCCACACCGGTAAGCTTAACGACGGCGTTATCCCCGAAGGTGACGCTTCCGCTACCAAGGGTCAGAACGTTGAGATTTGGAATGCAGCTATGGGTTCCGGCTATAACACCGTTATCTTTAAGCTTGAAAGCGCAACCGACGTTAAGAAGGTTAACGTTTACATGAACAACAGAACCGATAACGCTAACACCGGTTATCCCGAAAAGATCGAGATCTACGTTGGCAACGACGAGGATATGGCTAACGCTACCTACTTTGGCGAAGCTACCACCACCGATCCCGAAGGCGCAGTAAGAAAGCACACCGTAAGCGGCAGCGCAAACGGTCAGTACGTATTCATCTACTTCACCATCGGTGCAAAGTGGAGAATTACCCTTTCCGAAGTTGAAATTATGACCGTTGGCGAAACCCAGAATATTGCCGGTTACGGTGATTATAAGGGCACAGGCATTTCCAACGGCACCGGCAACTACGGCGAAGCAAATTGGAACGAATACCACGACGGTAAGCTTACCGACGGCACCGTTGCGGCAGACGCTACCAATAATACCACCGGCCAGAACGTAGAAGTTGCGTTCAACGCAGGCTACTCCGCAGGTACCGTTTACGTTTACAATAAGTTTGACTCTGCTGTTCTCGTTAACGAGGTTATCGTTTACATGAACCAGAGAACCACTGCAGGCAACAGAAAGCATCCCGAAACCATCAACATTTACGTTGGCGACAGCGAGGATGTGGCTACTGCTACTCTCCTTGGCACTGCTACTACCACCGATGAGGGCTACGTAAGAGCGTACAAGGCTACCTCTGACAAGCTTCTTAAGGGTACCTACGTTATCGTTGAAGCAGTTATGGAAAGCGGCACTGCTTACATCGCGTTCACCGAAATCGAAATAATGGGTTACGGCGAAGCTCCCGAAGGTCCCGTTCTTCCTTCTCTTGATGCTCCCGTTCTCAGCGGCAACCTTACTCAGCTTGAAACCTTTGATGCTCCCACCATTTCTTGGGAAGCAGTTGAAGGCGCAGTAAGCTATGACGCATACATCGACGGTATCCTCGTTACCGAGGGTATTACCGGCACCACCTACGTTCCTGATATGGATCCCGTTATCACCTACGCAGGCAACACCAGCTACACCAAGGTTCAGATAGTTGCAAAGGGCGACGGCGTTACCGCTGCTGACTCTGCACTTTCTGAAAGCTACAACTTCTTCTACGTTGCAAAGCCCATCGATCTTAGAGGCGAGGCAGTTACCCACGCTGATATTCTTATCGACGTTGGTCACGGCGGCAGCCAGCCCGGCGCTTGCGGCGTATACGCTGACGGCTCTGAGAGACAGGAAAAGGTTGATACCCTTAACATGGCTCTCAAGGTAGGCGAATACTTCGAATCTCTCGGCTACACCGTAGCATACACCAGAATCACCGATACCGACGTTGGACTTATGGCACGTGCTGCTATGGCTAACGCAGGTGACTTTAAGGCATACATTTGTATCCACCGTAACTCCTTCAGCGACGCACGCGCAAACGGTATTGAGACCCTTTACCTCACCGGTAACGCTGAAAACGAAAAATTTGCACAGTTCGTTCAGGACCAGATGATAGCTCTCGGCGGCTTTACCAACCGTGGTCTTAAGCCCAGAGACAACCTTGTTGTTCTCAACAACACCACTGCAAAGACTCCTCTTATCCTCGTAGAGCTTGCATTCATCAGCAACGAAAACGACAACAAGATGTTCGATGAAAAGTTTGACGATCTTGCTCTCGCTATCGTTAAGGGTACCATGCAGTACCTCGGTGACGAGCCCGCTGCAAACGGCTCCGTTACCGTTGACGGTGAAAAGTACGACTACGCAGGCGAAGCACTTGAAATAACAGTTGACGCAGTTCTCGGCGACGTTAAGGTTCCCGTTGTAATTGACGTTACCAGCAGACTCGGCTTCACCGGCTTCAAGGGCTACTATGGCGAAATGAGCTTTGACATTTCTCACGTTCTTAACATCTATCCTGCTGACACAAAGGCTCCCAACGGTGCCGTAGGTACTTGCGAGATAAGCGAAACCTATACCGAAGTAGGCGCTTACACCTACACCTTCACCTTTACCGATAAGTTCGGTGCTGAATACACCGTTGCTACCGTTACCGTAAACGTAACCGAGCCCGAACCTCAATACACTCTCGGCGACCTTAATAATGACGGCACTGTTGACAATCTCGACTCTGTTATCATCCTTAAGTACGATGCAGGTCTTATCAACCTTACCGATATTCAGTCTATGGCAGGCGACGTAAACGGCGATGGCGTAGTTGACAATCTTGACGCTACTAAGATCCTCAAGTACGACGCAGGTCTTATCGACAGCCTTAACTAAGAATTCTTTTACAGAAAAAGCGGCATTTTGCCGCTTTTTCTTTTTTTGTGGTGAAAAAATATGGTATTAATGCCCAAAAAAACAAAAAAACCTATTGACAGTTGGGTTATTTTGCATATATAATAAACTTACACTAATGCAATTATAGGATGCATACCTATAAATATATATTTAGGAGGTTTGTTTATGAAAATGTATATTCGCCGCTTGTCAGCCATTTTGGCTTTCGCGATCGTCTTTAGTTTGTTTGCGGCATTTCCTGCTATCGGCGCAGGTGCAATAAGGGTAAATCTTGCACCCGACGGTTACGAAGCATCAATAGATGCATCAGAAGATACATCAGACGATACTTCCGAGGATGTTTCCTCCGACGACTCTGTGGTAGAAGACGGCGTTGTTACCAAAAACATTGCCGGCGGCGTTACCTACCGCGGTACCGATAACACCAACGGCACCACCAACTACGGCGAGGAAAATTGGAACACTTACCACGCAGGTAAGCTTAACGACGGTATTATACCCGACGGTGACAGTACCGAAACCAAGGGTCAGAATGTCGAAATATACGTTGCGGGCTTTGTTGCAGGCACGGTTTACGTGTACTTTGACCTTGGCAAGGAAGAAACGGTTACCGAGCTTGTTGCCTACACTAACGAGCGCATATCCTCTACTAACCGCGGCTATCCTTCTGTGTTCAACGTTTACGTTGGTAACAGCGAGGACCTTTCAAGCGCAACCCTCTTTGGCGCGGCTACCACTGCTGACGAGGGCGCTGTAAGAAAGTATACGGCAACGGGTAACGCTACGGGCAGTTTTGTTATACTGGAGCTTGGCATAGCTTCCCCCGATATTGTGATTGCCCTTTCCGAGGTGGAAATATACGCGGTAGACGAGCCCATCAATCACGCCCCCTATGCCGAGTACAAGGGTGAGGGTGATGATAACGGCACCTCCGGCAGTTATTGCGAGGTTGGTGCTGAATGGAACGAATACCACACCGGTAAACTCACTGACGGCGTTATTGCTACCGATGCTTCTAACGCTCAGACCGGCCTTTCCGTTGAGTTCTACAATGCTGGGTTCGCAGTAGGTGTAAACAAGCTTTACTTTAAATTTGATTATGAGGTAGATGTAAGAGAGGTCGTTGGGTATTTCAACAACCGTAACAACAGCCAGAACCGCGGCTATCCCTCCCTTATTAACGTTTACGTTGGCAACAGCGAGGACTTGGCAGAGGCTACCCTTCTTGGGGAAGCTGCCACTACCGACGAAGGCTATGTAAGAGCATACAGCGCTGAAGGCAGCATTAAGGGTACATACGTTATCTTTGAAATGACCATAAGCAATCCCGTTGCGGTTATCGCACTTACCGAGGTTGAGATAATCGGCTACGGTGACGCTCCCGTTGTGCCTGATTTGCCCAAGCTGGAGGCTCCCGTGCTTTCCTCCTCTACCTTTAAGTTCACTTACGACGTTCCCACCATCTCCTGGGAGGCGGTTGAGGGTGCAGTAGGCTACGACGTGTATCTGGACGGCGTGCTTACCTTGGAAAACACCACCGAGCTTAGCTTTACGCCCAGCGTTGCTACCCGTACCAACTACAACGCAAGCAACGCCTACAAGGTTACAGTTGTGGCAAAGACGGACAGCGAGGACTTTGCAGATTCTCTCCCCTCCGAGGCGGCAGAGTTTATATACGTTGATAAGCCTACCGATATTAACGGCAATCCTCTTGACACTGCAGACTTTATTATAGACGCAGGTCACGGCGGTACCGACCCCGGCGCCCTTGGGGACGGCGGTGCAAGAGAAGAGGCAGACGATAACCTTGCAATGGCAAAAGCTGTAGGCGAGCGTCTAACCGCCCTTGGTTTTACCGTAGCATACACCAGAACAACCGACGTTTACGAAACCGTTCTTACCAAGGCGGCAAAGGGTGAAGCAGGCGTGTTTGGCTACTATATGTGTTTCCACCGCAACTCCTTCAGTGACGAAAGAGCCCTTGGCGTTGAGACCCTTTTCAGACCTAACGACAGCGGCTCCAACCAGGCCTTTGCAAGACTTGTTCAGGACGAGATAATGGCCCTTGGCATCTTCACCAACCGAAATATCAAGGAAAGAACCGACCTTACCGTTCTTAACAACGTAACCTCCATGCCCGCAATACTTATGGAGATAGGCTTTATAAGCAACCCCGATGATAACCAAAGGTTTGATACCTACTTTAACGACATTGCAATAGCAGTAGTTAGAGGCGCGATGGTAAACGCAGGCTACAAGACGGGCTTTGAGGGCGCAGTTGTAGCCAACGGCAACGATTACACCATCAACGGCGAGCCCCTTGATATCCACCTTGACCTTACAAACTACGATCCCGAAAACAGCGTTCTTGATATTATGGTGGGCATAGCAAACGGTCTTGGTATTAAAGAAGCGGCTGCTTCCGTTAACGATGGCGAGTGGATAACGGTTGAGCCGGAGCCTCCCATCATTATTTACAGCCCCTCCGATTTCAAATATCCGTCCAATATTTACGCTTACACCAAGGATTTCCTCGGCATGGAGGCAGGTTACTATACCTTTAAGTGTAAACTGGTTCATGCAGTGGAGGGTGGCGAGATATACGCAGACGAGACCGTGTTCCTTACCATACACATCAACGTAATGGGAGACCCCGTTTCCGTAGGTGACGTAAACGAGGACGGCGAGGTAGATAACCTTGACGCAGCGCTTGTTTTGCAGTACGACGCAGGTCTGATAGATGAAACAGAACTTTCCCTTGCTTACGGCGACATGAACGAGGACGGCGTGGTTGATAATCTTGACGCAGTGCTTATGCTGAAGGCTGCGGCAGGGGTGGAATAGTTCTTTTTGAATCAGTTATAGAAGGCAACTAAGTTGTTTTTTCAAAAGCACCCGAAAAAATCGGGTGCTTTTATTTCGTCTTTGCCTTGACAGTTTGCCGCAGTGTTGGTATAATATAATGAATAAATAGGAAAAGGCGGTGTTTTATGGCTCGCATAAAAACAATAGTGTTTGCCAACCAAAAGGGCGGCGTGGGTAAAACCACCTCCGCCGTTAATATCGCCGCTTGCCTTGCCGCCAAGGGCGGAAGAGTTTTGCTTGTGGACAGCGACCCTCAGGGTAATGCCACCAGCGGACTGGGCATCAACAAAAGAGGCGGCGCCGCCTCGGTTTACGACGTGCTTATAGGCAGGTCAAAGGCAAGCGAGGCTATACAAAAAACACGCTTTGCCGGTCTTTACGTGTTGCCTTCAAGCATGGACCTTGTAGGCGCAGAGATAGAGCTTGTAGAGGAGGACCGCAGGGAATACCGTCTGCGTGACGGACTTGCGGAGGTTAAGGACAGTTTTGACTATATTGTTATAGACAGCCCACCCTCCTTGGGGCTTCTTACCATCAATGCTCTTACGGCGGCAGACGGGGTAGTGGTGCCCCTTCTTTGTGAGTATTACTCGCTGGAGGGTCTCAGCCAACTTACCCAGACCGTAAAGCAGATACAAAAACGTTATAATCCTTCTCTTACCCTGCTTGGTGTTCTTATCAATATGTACGATGGCAGACTTAATTTGTCCCTGCAGGTTATGAGCGAGATAAAAAAATATTTTGGCGAAAAACTGTTTAAGGTTCCCGTGCCCCGTAACGTAAGGCTTAGCGAAGCCCCAAGCTACGGTGAGCCGATTGGCGTTTATGACCGCCGTTCCAAGGGCGCTCTCGCCTACGAGGCGGTAACGCAGGAACTTGCGGCAAGATGCGGAGGTGCCTATGGCGCTTAAGAAAAAGGGCCTTGGCAGAGGGCTTGATGCTCTGCTTTCCGATAACAGAATAGAAGACGGCGGCAGTGAAGGCGGCGGCGTTACCATGCCCCGTACCGCTGATATAGAGCCTAACCCAAATCAGGCAAGGCGTGTGTTTGATAAAGGGGCGCTGGAAGAGTTGGCAGAGTCCATTCGGCTTCACGGCCTGCTTCAGCCCATAGCCGTTACCCCCAAGGAGGGCGGCTTTTACGAGATAATCGCAGGGGAACGCCGTTGGCGTGCCTGTAAGATAGCAGGTGTTACCGAGGTTCCCGTTATAATAAAAGAGGTTTCAGCCCAAAACGCGGCAGAGCTTTCCTTGATAGAGAACCTGCAAAGGGAAAACCTTAACCCCGTGGAGGAGGCAAGAGGCTACAAGGCGCTAATTGAGGACTTTGGCCTTACGCAAGAAGCGGCGGCAGACCGTGTGGGCAAGTCTCGCCCTGCGGTGGCAAACCTGCTTCGCATACTGCGTCTTCCTATGGGAGTGCTTTCCTTGGTGGAAACGGGGGAACTAAGCTACGGCCATGTAAGGGCGCTTATCCCTCTATCGGACAAGCTTTCGGAAACAGAGCTTGTTGCAAAGGCTAAGGGAATAGCCGCGGCAGGTCTTTCCGTAAGGGAAACCGAAAAAACGGTAAAGGCAATGCTGGAGGCAAAGCCCGTAATCTCTAAAAAGGAAAATCCCGTGGAGAACAGTTATTATAAACAACTTGAAAACCGTGTGTCCACCAGCCTTGGCAGGCGTGTGGCAATAAACCGTAAGGCAGGAAAACTCACCTTATCCTATTCAGGCAGCGATGATTTGGAAAACCTTATCAAAGCCCTTTGCGGTGACGGAATATTTGAGGAAATATAAATTTTATAAGGAGAATTTAAGTTATGCTTGATATCAGATTTGTAAGAGAAAACCCCGATATAGTTAAAGAGAACATGAAAAAGAAGTTTCAGGACAGCAAGCTTCCTCTCGTTGATGAGGCTATCGCTCTTGACAAAAGACTTCGTGAGATAAAGATGGAGGTTGAAGCCCTCCGCGCAGAACGCAACAAGGCAAGCAAGATGATAGGCGGCCTTATGGCAAAGGGTCAGAAGGAAGAGGCGGAAGCGCTTAAGGCGGAGATATCCGCAAAGGGCGCACGCACCGATGAACTTACCGCTGAAGAAAAAGAGGTAGACGAAAAACTTACCGCTGTTATGATGCGTATTCCTAACATCATCGACCCCTCCGTGCCCATAGGCAAGGACGACAGCGAGAACGTTGAGGTTCAGCGTTATGGTGACCCCGTTGTTCCCGATTTTGAGATTCCTTATCACACCGAGATAATGGAAAAGTTTGACGGTATCGACCTTGACAGCGCACGTCGTGTTGCAGGTAACGGCTTCTACTACCTTATGGGTGATATTGCCCGTCTTCACTCTGCTGTTATCAGTTATGCAAGGGATTTTATGATAGACCGTGGCTTTACCTACTGCGTTCCTCCCTTTATGATAAGAAGCAGTGTTGTTACCGGCGTAATGAGCTTTGCGGAAATGGACAGCATGATGTATAAGATAGAGGGCGAGGATCTGTTCCTTATCGGTACAAGCGAGCACTCTATGATAGGCAAGTTTATAGACACCATCATTCCCGAAAGCCAGCTGCCTCAAACGCTCACCAGCTACAGCCCCTGCTTCCGTAAGGAAAAGGGCGCCCACGGTATAGAGGAGAGAGGCGTTTACAGAATACATCAGTTTGAAAAGCAGGAAATTATAGTTGTTTGTAAGCCTGAGGAAAGCCCCATGTGGTTTGACAAGCTTTGGCAGAACACCGTTGATCTCTTCCGTTCTCTTGATATCCCCGTTCGTACTCTTGAGTGCTGCAGCGGCGACCTTGCAGATCTTAAGGTTAAGAGCATCGACGTAGAGGCTTGGTCTCCCAGACAAGGCAAGTACTTTGAGGTTGGCTCCTGCTCTAACCTTGGTGACGCTCAGGCACGCAGACTTAAGATAAGAGTTGATGCTGACGGCAAGAAGTACTACGCTCACACTCTTAACAACACCGTTGTTGCTCCTCCCCGTATGCTTATCGCTTTTCTTGAGAATAATCTTAAGGCAGACGGCAGCGTAGCAATACCCGTGGCGCTTCGTCCTTACATGGGCGGCAAAGACTGCATAAAGAAGCAGTAAGTCAAAAAAGGCACAGACCACGGAAAAAGGGTAAAAAAAGAATAATGACGCTTAGTGGTGCAAAAAAGCCCCACTAAGCCTCAACTAATTATATTTTTCCGTTTTGAACGAACCCACGGCTCGCAGTGCAAGGCACAGCTCTCGCCTTGGTTCGTCCAATCTGCGCTCTTTTTAGACTTCCTGCCGGCTTGATAAAAAGGCACAGACCACGGAAAAAGGGTAAAAAAAGAATAATGACGCTTAGTGGTGCAAAAAAGCCCCACTAAGCTTCAAAAAAGGCACAGACCACGGAAAATAAAATTGTAGGGACCGGCGTCCTCGACGGTCCGTTCCCCAAAGTTTAGAAGTTAGTTTTTCGGCCTTCAACAGAAAAGAGGAAAAGATTTGAATTTACTTGGTATTGCTTCCGGAGAGCATCTGCTTTGGTGCTTTGCGGCAGGACTGATGATAGCGTGCGTTTACGGCTTTTATGCGAAATGCGTTATCGGCAAGCTTATAAGAGGATTGGCTAGGGAAGACGCCTGTGATGAGCATAGCGCCGTCACCTTAAATTCTCTTGGGTGCGGAGGGCCTTTGTTTGGCTTTGCTCTCAGGAAGGGAACTGCTTTGTCTGAGTCGGTTATTGCAACCGAGGACGGAGAAAGATACTATCTGCTTCCCGAAGCAAAAGAGAAAATGCTTGCAAAATACGGCGCAAACAGCAGCACTCTTATATCCTTGGTGGTTACGCTTTTGGCGGCAGTCATTGCGGCCATTCTTTGCGCGGCACTTTTGCCTTGGGCAACGGATTTGTTCAAGGGTCTTATAGGTTAATTTAAAGCAGGAAAGGTGGATGCCCTTTGGCACAGCAGAGAAGAAGAATACATCCCGTACTTATGGTTATAATATGGGCATTGGCGTTGGTGCTTATTACCGTAATAATTGTATTGGCTTTGGGATACAGATACACCTCCGATAACGGCATAAGGTTTGTCGGCAAGGTGCAGGACGGTCAGCCTTGGAGTGGCAGTCTCAGTTATCCAAGCGGTATTACGGCAACCCTTGACAAGGCTAACAATACTATCACCTACGAAAACGGCGACGTTTACGTGGGCGAGATAGATGTGCTTTGCCGCGACGGCAAGGGGACCATGACCTATGCCAACGGCGACAAGTACGAGGGCCAATGGCGCAACGACAAGGTAGACGGTGAAGGCACCTTCTATTACGCCAACAACGACATATATGCCGGTGAGTTTGTGGCAGGCGTTCGTCACGGTCAGGGCGTAATGCACTGGGCAAACGGAGACGTTTACGAGGGCTCCTTTGCAAACAACACCATGGACGGCTACGGCAAATACACCTGGGCAGGCGGTAATACCTACGAGGGATATTATCAGAAGGACGCCCGTCACGGTGAGGGTATCCTTGTAATCAGAAGCGGCGAGTCTATGTCCAGATACGAGGGCGAATGGATAAACGATAAAAAGCAGGGCAACGGCGTTCAGGAGTATGACAACGGCGACCGATACTCAGGTAAGTTTATTGCAGGGCTTCCCGATACCCGCGTTACCGACGAAAACGGCAATTTTGTGCTAATGGAAGACGGCAGATACGAGCACGGCTCTGAGGCAATATATACCTACGCATCAGGCAGACAGTTTACGGGCTACTTTGAGGCGGGTAAGCAGATAACCGTCGATAACGGAGAGACCCCCGCAGACCCTCCTGCGCCTGAAACAAGTACTGAAGGTTAAAAAAGGAGAAAAAGTAATGGCAAACAGATTTGTACTGAACGAAACCAGCTACCACGGCAAGGGCGCTATCGCAGAGATAGCCACCGAAATAAAGGCAAGAGCCTTTAAAAAGGCACTTGTATGCTCTGACCCCGACCTATTAAAGTTTGGCGTTACTAAAAAGGTTACGGACGTTCTTGAGGGCGCTTCCATACCCTATGAGATATACAGCGGAATTAAGCCCAACCCCACCATTGAAAACGTTAAAGAGGGCGTTGAGGTGTTTAAGGCAAGCGGCGCAGACTGTTTAGTGGCAGTTGGCGGCGGCTCCTCCATAGATACCGCAAAGGCAATAGGCATCATCATCACCAACCCCGAGTTCTCTGATGTAAGAAGCCTTGAGGGCGTTGCCCCTACCAAGAATAAGTGCGTTCCCATAATAGCAGTACCTACCACCGCAGGAACTGCCGCAGAGGTTACCATAAACTACGTTATCACTGACGCTGAAAAGGACCGTAAGATGGTTTGCGTTGACGTTCACGATATCCCCGTTGTTGCAGTGGTTGACCCCGACATGATGTCCACCATGCCCAAGGGCCTTACCGCCGCTACGGGTATGGACGCTCTTACCCACGCTATCGAGGGTTATATTACGGGCGGTGCTTGGGCGCTTAGCGATATGTTCCACATAAAGGCTATTGAGATAATAGCAAAATCCCTCCGCGGCGCAGTAGAAGGCACCGATGAGGGCAGAGAGGGCATGGCGCTGGGTCAGTACGTTGCAGGCATGGGCTTCTCCAACGTAGGCCTTGGCATAGTTCACTCCATGGCGCACCCCCTTGGCGCACTGTACGATACCCCTCACGGTGTTGCAAACGCTATAATTCTTCCTACCGTTATGGAGTATAACGCTCCTGCAACGGGCGAAAAGTACAGAGATATCGCTGTGGCTATGGGCGTTAAGGGCGTAGAAGCCATGACCATAGACGAGGCAAGAAAAGCGGCGATAGACGCGGTTAAAAGGCTTTCCGCAGACGTTGGCATACCTGCCGACCTTAAGGAGATAGTAAAGGCAGAGGATATTGACTTCCTCGCCCGGTCTGCTTATGACGACGCTTGCCGTCCCGGTAATCCCAGAGAAACCAGCGTAGAGGAAATAAAAGAGCTTTATCTTAAATTGATGTAATAACAAGAAGGGCTGCCTCAAATCAGATCTGATTTGAGACAGCCCCGCTTTTATTTTCTGAGTCTGTTTTTAAATAACTTATTCACTATCCAAGGGCTGAATTTTTCCGGGTGTCTTCCTATAATTATGCTCATTGCCACGAACACAAACCAAAGGGCAAGGAAAAAGCCTATAATATAAATCAGCGGTTCCATCTCATCGGTGTACCAAGCGTAGGTCTCCTCAAAGGTCAAAAGGTAGGTATCGCCCGCCGCAATGGCTTCTATGTAATAGATAGCCTTGTTCGTTTGGTCGTCTTTCCCCTCCGTATAGTACACCGAAACGGGTGTTTTGTCAATGCAGAGGGAACTTATCCGCTTCGCATCAAGGTTGCCTTTGGCAAGGCTGATGGTGTACGTTCTGCCGTCGTCGGCTACAACTATCAGGTCGTCGTTGCGGGCTCCGTAGGAAACAAAGGCGGTTTGGGCCTCCTTACAGTTTTCCACGCTTGGGGGTGCAAAATAAAACTTATAGGCGCAAAGGGCAAGGGTACCGCCTATCATAAGAGTCATCAAAAAGTATAAAAACACAAAGTATCCGCCTTCTATAATGTTGCCGCGGAACAAATCCCATCTTTCGTGCTTCCGTATATCCGCCGCCTTTTTTAACTCCGGCAGTCTTTTGCCGCCGTGAAGCTTTTTGTATTTCTTTTCAACAAAGATTAAAAACCAGTCATCGCCGTCAGAAAGGCTGTCTACCATTACCTTTCGGTTGCCCATATAAAGAAAAGCCTCGTAATTGTTTATCTTTATACCCGTAACTTCGTCATAGGTGAACCTTCTTTTTATGCCAAAAAAGTTTTTAGCAACAAAGCCATCGTCGTTGTAGTAGATCCTGCAATTAAGATAAGCCGCTATAATGGCGCCGCCAAGGAGGGCAAAGATTACAAAAACTACGGAAACCCAAGTGTCCTCCCCCGAATAAAGGGAGCAAAAGGCGGCAATAAGAAAAAACGCACAGTCTATAATCCCTATAATTGCGATAAACGGGGAAAGGGTGACCCGCCCTTGCACGGGCTTTTCGTGGTTTTTTATGTAACTTATAATTCCGCTGACCAATATGGGGACCAGCGCGTAGCTTATAGCTCTTAAAATTGTGCTCATATTATTTCCTTTTGTTGTTAAAGACCTCGGTTGCGAAGATCCCTTATCAGGTCTACGTAAAATTCACGCACGTCAAAATCGCGGATGTTTTCACGGTTTAAGTCTATCATATCTCCGTGAGAAATACCGCGCTTACCTTTGCAACGAAGAAGCGTATACTTTTCTCCCCAAGCAAAGGAGGACTCTCCCACAAGCCCGTCGTTTTCCCCGTCATAGTTCTTTACGTAGCGGTAAGAAAGGTTAAGGGGAAACCGCCCACTCTTCGGATGTTCCATAACAGACCCCACGCTTTGGGAATAGATCTCATCGGGAAAAGAGAGAAGCTCGTTGCGCTTTTTGCAAGCGGCAGCGGTCAGATCGTTGACAGCCGCAAGAAAATCGGGGCATTCATCACCTAGGGCTGTCAGTGTAACGTTGTATGCCGCCGCAACCTTGTCCTTGATGCTTTGAGGAATGGTGTCCAACAGCTTGTCTGCAAACAGACAGCCCCTATGAGGGGTACTGACGGTGGTCAACGAAGCAACGTATGGGGCAAGTCCGAACTCCGATATTGCATAACGGCAATCCAATCCGCCCTTGGAATGCGCGATGATGTTAACCTTTTCACAGCCTGAACGCTCTACTATAAACTTTATCCTTGATGCAAGCTCGCGGGCGCTTTCTTTTACGGGCAAAGCGGATTGATGCTGTCCGTAATAGATGGTAGCGCCGTGTAATTTTAGCGTGCGGGGGATCCTGCCCCAATAGTTGAACAGCTTACTGTCCCTAAAAAACACGCCGTGAACCAACACAAGGGGATACTTGGTTTTGCAAAGTTCTGAAAGCGCCGGGTCGCCTAAGACCTGCTCTTTTTTTATTTCAAACTCCACCTCGTCCGAGGTGACCTTTATAATGCGGGTCAGCACGATAAGGTTAAGTATCGGCGTCATACAGCATAAAACGCCGATCACGCGCCATTTTATCCCCATCTGGGTTGACGTACAGTAAACGCAGATGATTCCGTTCCAAAAAACAACGGAAGAAGCAATGACACAATAAACCATGCTCCACACCAAGTCCATATAGGCATCGGGAATCGTAAGGAAAGCCAAAACGGTATGCCAAACAAAGGAGGGGAGTAAGGAGCAAGCGAATATGGCAAGCATCAAGGTTCCGTGGTTGCATATTTTAAGGCGCAGTCTCTTTGTGCCCTTTACCCTTGTTCCGGGAAGCAAATTCAACAAGATAAATAACGGAACAACGACCGCAAGAGCAGGGGGCAATTCCTTTACTATAATATAACTGTTAAGCAAGAGGGACATCAAAACAAAATAAACAATGCAAGGCGGGTTTATATACCTTTTCATAATAGAACCCTTTCGGTCATAGTTGTTAAATGGAAAAGTCAGTTAAAAAGCACTTGCGTGCGCCGGTGTTTTTTATGTGAAAAAGCGGCCGAAATCAGCGCAATCGCCGTTATCTTCGAATCAAGGTTTACCAATTACGTATTATACCATAATTTTTGAACTTTTCAATCCGTCTGCGATAGTGTAAAGGTGAAGAAAAACCGACCGCGTTATCAAATCCCCCGCCCGTCTTTTCCTACCAGATATCCTCGAATTCTACTCCACCAAAGATTCCACCGAGCCCCAAAAACAGAAAAGGGAGCAAAACATCAAAACCTTGCTCCCTAAAGGCTAATTTTGCAGTATCTAAGTTCACTCCCTCCGTGGGCAAGGCCAAAAGAGATAGATATTCCTGATACTTCATCCTCTTTTTAAACGTCCTCGTTGTCGTCAAACAAATACTTGAAATAGCGGTTGGGGTTATCTAAAAACGATTTGGAAACCCTATAATGCTCGGTGTCTTTATAATCGGTGGATTTTATACCACTTTCGGAAAATTCAAAAATCTCGGCATCGGGAAACGCCATAAGGATAGGAGAATGGGTGGCTATTATAAACTGGGAATTGTCTTTAACAAGATTATCTATTTCCACCATAAGGGTCAGCAGGCGCATCGGTGAAAGAGCTGCCTCGGGTTCGTCCAGAATATATAATCCATTACCGCCAAAACGGTTGTGAACGATTGCCAAGAAGCTTTCACCGTGGCTTTGGTCGTGCAACGAAACTCCACCATAACTATTTATAAGCGGAGGTAAAAAGCCTGGCGACTTGTCCATTTCTTCAATGTTAGTTGCCACGTTATAAAGGCTTTCGGCACGCAAAAAGAAGCCGTCCTTGGGCGTTTGGCGCATCACGATGGATATATGGTCGCAAAGCTCGGAATGACTTTTTCGGGTGGAAAAGGTAAAATTCCTCGTACCACCCTCGGCGTTAAAACCAAACGCTACCGCAATAGCCTCCAACAACGTGGATTTTCCCGTACCGTTTTCGCCAACAAAGAAAGTAACGTTTTTACTAAATTTTAAGCTTCTGACCGAATCAAGATATTTAACAGCAGGTATATTGGTTGCATAATAATCCTCAGACAACTCACCGTCATATTTTATTTCATCTATAAAAAGCATCGCTCTTATCTCCTTTTCGGGTTTATTCTATCACACATAAAATGGATAATCAATTATCGGTTGCATGAGATTGTAAATTGTGCTATTATTGTGTTGACAAGTGCGATGACACATTTCGGAATAGATGTTATACTGCGATTAGTGATGAAGGTGAACGTTCAAAATTCTTCAAAACAAATATAAAGGCAGAGGTTTACATATGAAATACGAAGAAAGCCTTATAAACGTTAATAACAAGTTTTGCGAAAACGAGAGCATGTATTCCTTAGTCTTGCTATCGGCAGAAGCGTTAACAATAACGTTAAGCGGTTACCGCTGTTATCTTGACGGTAAATATATAATTTGCCTTAACAGTTCGGATAAATTAGCCATTCACAGCGGACATTTTGAGGCAATTACCCTTTCCTACAAGCCGTATTTTTACAATGTAAACCTAAATCATCAAATTATAGGCGCAAAATTC
>JAFQKR010000046.1 GCA_017396825.1 Clostridia bacterium | reverse complement strand
TCGGCATCAATAGCGATAGAAGAAACGGTAACAGCTTCTTCTGCTGCGCTAACGGTAGTTGCAGGGATAACAGCAAAAAGGCTGAATATCATAACAAATGCCATAAGCGCGGAAAGTTTACGCATGGAATTTTTCATCATTATTCCTCCTGTTAAATTTTTTATTTTCCTGATGAAAATACATTTTAATAGCTGTTTGACTATTCAACAGCTGTAAGAACTATGGTGAGGGAAGTGGAGCCTTCTTCAAAGTGGTATTCGGTTGTGTCCACTGCGTAGGTATAGCCCTCTGGCATAGTCATAACGGAAACCTTGTAGTCTGCTTCGTCAAGCTTAAAGGTTGCAACACCGTTTGCGTCAGTAACGCCGGGCATACAACTGTCCAGACAAAGCTGAACCATAACGCCTGCCATACCTTTGCCGTCGGAGTCGGTAACCGTAACCTTATATTCTACCTTGCTGTCATCAACGGAAGACTCGGGGGCAGAAGCCTCAGCAGAGTTTCCCTCGGAATGGGTGCTTTCAACGGATGTATCAACAGAAGAAACAGCATCCTTGGATCCGTCGTCACCGGCACCGCCGCAAGCGCAAAGAGAAAAAACAAGGCCAACCATCAGTAAAAGGGAAAGGGCAATAATCGTTTTACGCATATATATCCTCCTTGTTTCAGATTTAGGAAAGGGCATAGTTACACAACTATACACAGTACTCCTTATACAACAGTGTAACACCTTTTTTAAAATATTGCAATACGTAATTATAAAAAACTATAAAAACGCTGTGTTTTTTATGCTAAAAAAACATCCGCCGGCAAAAGCCGGCAGATGCAGAAAAAGTATTCTTTTTAAATCACTGTTTTAGACAACAAGTATTTATTAGTTTTCGGCGGTGTGATTACCCTTTCTGATTTTGCCGTCTCTGTTGCCATTGTTGCCCTTGCCGCCCTTGTTGTCGCAAACGCCGTCACCGTCTTCGTCTACACAGTTGTCGCAAAGGCCGTCGCCGTTTTCGTCAACAAGTTTTTTGCAATTCTCGGCGGTGTGATTATCCTTGCCGTTTTTGCCGTTCTTGTTGCCCTTGTTGTCGCAAACGCCGTCACCGTCTTCGTCTACACAGTTATCACAAAGACCGTCGCCGTTTTCGTCAACAAGCTTTTTGCAATTTTCAGCGGTGTGCCCCTTTTCTTCAGGCTTCTTTTCTTCTTCGGAAGGCTCTGTTTTTTCGGAAACTGCGGGAACGTCTTCTGCTGTTTCTTCACTGTTAACGTAGCCAACCGCAAAAGCGGAAATGCCGGAGATTAAAACAACGAGGGATAGCGCTAATACACTGATAAGGATTTTTTTCATAATTTGCCTCCATACATATTTGCCGTTTTTTTACGACTTGATAAACAATAGGGTTGAAAAAACAAAACCGTTCATAGGATTTGAAATTTTCACGGAGAGTATAACACACTTTTATGATAATTTCATTAAAAAAACAAAGGGCTGCATTTTTTTACAGCCCTTAATTATTAATTTGTTGTAACCGTACATAAAGCAAACATCCATGCTATGTCGGTGTTTACATTTGTAAGGGAAGAGAATAGATATCCTGCCGAGTTCTTATCCCACCAACCCGCAAAATCACCACTTTGTTTGATGATATACATAAGGTCGTCGGTCAGAGGATAAAGACCTGCTTTTTCATCCATATTCGCAGCAAAGGCCATCATACACTCGGTGTAGTCTTCCTTCTTAACAAAATTGCCCTTTGTATCGTAGAAGTACTTTTTAAGGCCGGTTGTTTCAACAAGTTTTGCAAAGGAAAGGTAAGGTGCGGATTCTCCCAGCATAACGTAAACAACCTTGCCGTTCTTGTCACCCAAATGATATAGTCCGTCGGCAGAGTTGTAAACCAATTTATAATCGTCGGTCTTGCCGGTTACGTCAAAGTAACTTGCTGTAAACTTTGCCGTACCAAGGCTGAAAGGGGTAGGTGCTTTCTGTGCCTTGTAGACTGTCCAAGGCAGGTCTTCTATGCCGAGAACAGCATTTCCGGTACGGTTAACTATAACAACTGCGTCCGTTTCACCAGTAACGCCTATTATGTAAGCAGCGCCCAAATTTCCTTCCTTAACGTTAAGAGTAAACAAGTTGTTTTTATAATCCGTAGATGAAGTTTGATCGAAAATGAAATTTGTGTTTGCGCCCCAATAACTGATCTTGGTGTTACTGTAGGAGGTAGTAAAGCTATATACACCGGATTTTTCGGGCGCGAATACGAAATAGGTCGTTTCTTCCGTTTGGTCAAGCTTGCAGTAATTTCCGCCGAGAGATAGGTGATGAGCCATACCAAGATAAAGTTCGGTCGTTTCATCGCTTACCGGCTCTGCAACGGTAACGGTGATGCTGCTTTTGTTCTCTGAAAGCTTTGTGGAGGATCGGTCGTAGTTTAAGTTGATGCCGCTTGCAAAGGCAAGCTTTGCGATGTAGCTACCCTTTTCAAGGGATGTGGTTGCAATGCCGTCTGAGCCGGTGGTTTGAACAGCGGCAGAAACGCCGTTCTTTTCGAAAACAACGGCAACTCCCGATACTGCGCTTCCGTCAGGCTTCTTTACCGTAACGCTGTAAGTGATTTTTTGTGTACCGCCCGAGCCTTGTTCGGAGCCCTTTTTGATAGTAACGGAAAGAGTCGTTTTCCCTGCGGGAAAGGGGATGGAGGTCTTGTCTGCGGTGTAGCCCTCGGGAACAGATATAGTTGCCGTATAGTCGCCCTTAGGCAGGGTAAAGGTGGCTTTGCCGTTAGCGTCAGTGTGAACAAAACTTTCGCCAACAGTAACCAGCACCCCTTTTATCGCTTTACCGTCTTTATCCTTTACGGTGACAGTGTAATCAGCCATTACCACCGCATCCTTGGTTATAGAAACAGTCATCGCGGAGTTGTCAGCAGAAAGAGAAAATTCTGTTTCTTCTGCAGTGTATCCCGCGGGAACGGTGATGGTGACTTTGCAGGAAACCGCTGAAAGCTTTGTTGATGCAAAGCCGCTTTCATCAGTCTTTGCAGTAACTATTTCACCGTCGGCGTTAAACGTAACGTTTACTCCTTTAACTGCTTTACCCTCCTTATCCTTAACGGTAACGCTGTATTCGGTAAGCTCGTCCATGCTTCCGCCAACGTCCTCTTTTTCTTCAAAGGTGGCCTTGGAGGTAAAGGTCGCTGCGGGGTATTTGCCGGAGCCGTCGGGGGTAGTACCGATCGTAACAGTAACGGTCTGCCCCTTCTTTACGTTTATGGAAACGCTGTTTTCTCCTTCCTCTCCGTCCTCGCTCATGCTGCGCTGAGCGTAGCTGTCAAGGTTGTAAAGCACGTAGTCATAGCCAATTCCGTCGGTTGCGCTTATACATTCAAGGGTAAGAATACCGCTGCTTTCCGCAACGTATTTATAAAACACGCCTTGGTCGTTACCTTCTGAGACAGTGGTTTCAAGTTCTCCCAAAGTAAGTGTGTGGGGGTTACCTGAAGAGCCCAACGGGTGAGTAAATACTATCTTAAAGGTCTCCTTCTTGTCGCCTCTGTTGCTTATCCCCAACTTGATGGGGGTAAAGGTGTCCTCTGCCACCACGTAAAGGCTTACAACACCGTCTTTTGCGGCGTATTCTTCGCCGTTATAGATAATAACCGCGTTGGGGCTGTCCACTGTAAGGTTCATATTTGATATTTTATAAACGTCGCAGTATTCGGTCTCGCCTGCCTCAACCGTCATTTCAAATTCGGTAACTCCGCCTATCTCAGAGGGGTTGCCGCTCTCCTCGCCGCTTTCCTCGGAGGAGTCTATATCTCCTATTCCGTTTAATAAGGTCTGTTTGTAATCGTCAGCGGAGAAGTAAGCGAATACTTTAGCAAACTCCTCGGTGCTTGTGATATAGCCTTGGTGAACGAGACAAATTCTGCCGTGACGGTCGATAACCACTGTGGTAGGATAAGCGCCAATATCCATTCGGGTCTGCCAGTCTATCTTTTCGGAAACAACGGGCATGGTAAGTCCCTTTTCTTTGGCATATTCCTTTACGTCTTCAACGCTCTCGTCTAAAGGATTAATGGCAATAACCTCTATCTTGTCCTTGTACTGCTCGTACGCCTCGTTAAGATAAGGGAACTCGATAGCACAGGGGTTACAGCCAATAAACCAAAAATTAAGCACCACGGCCTTTTTCGTCTTTATAAGGTCGGAAAGCTTATAGGTGTTGCCGTTTATATCGGTAAGGTTAAAGTTATACATAAGGTCGCCCTTGCCGTATACCTTATCTGCATCCTCAGGCAGAACCGTGGTAAGCACAATTTCTGTTGTTTTGCCTGCTATGGGATAGTTTTCTTCCCATGCATAACCTTCCGGCACCTCGGAAAGCACTGCTATATAGCCATCTTTTTCGGGTATGTCAAAGTTTACCTTTCCATCTTCATCAGTACGTTCAACTGCAACAAGGTCGGCAAGCGTGCCGTCACTGTAAACAAAAACCGTTACGTCTTTGATAAGAGCACCCGTGTCGGAGATAACCGTAACTGTATAGCCGTTTTCGTTGTCGGTCGTGTCGTTGCTGCCCGCGTCGTTTGAGGTCTCGTTGTTACCACCGCAGTTTGCCAAAGAAACCAGCAGGGTTAAGGCGAGAAGAAGGGATAGGGCAGATTTCAGAGTGTTGTTAAGTTTCATATAGTCACCTGTTATTCGGCGTAGCAACACATAAACAGCCACGCGATGTCTGTGTTAAGGTCGGGCAGGGGTTGTTCATCGGAGGTATAGAAAATAAATCCGTGGCTGTCCGTCTTCCACCAACCGTTTTGCTCGCCGCATTGCTTTATAATGTATTCAAGGTCTTTGGTGAGAGGGTAAACTCCTTTGTTGCTGTCGGCACATTCGATGTAACTAAGCAGGCAGTCGGTGTAACTTTCCTTTTTCACGAACTTGCCATTCTCGTCAAAAAAGTATCTGTTCATGCCAACCGATTCAAGCACAGTCTTAAAACTTGCCATGTAGGCAGGTTCTTCCGCTAGCCAAACGTATACTCTTGCGCCGTCTTTACTACCAAGATGGTAACTGCCGTCCTCGTCATTGTAAACCAGAGCGTAGTCCTCGGTTTTTGCTGTAAGGTCAAAGTTTTTTAGGTTAACTCCGCTTTCCAGAGTGAACTTTTCCGGAGCGTAACTTGCCTTGTAAATGGTCCAAGGCTCGTCAGCGATGCTGTATTCCGGGTCGCCGATGCGCTTGATCTTCAAAACGCAGGCAGCATCTTCGGCGGTATCAACGCCCACTACTATAACGGTAGTGCCGGTATCGCCTTTACCTATCATCGAGTCGCTTACGGAAACGGTGAAACTGTTATCCACCACTTCTGCGGCACTTTGCGCCTGAACGTAACTGGGGATACCGTAATATCCTACGGCGTAATCGTTGTCAGAGGTAGTAAATTCGTATGTTCCTGCAATTTTCGGGGTGAAAAGATAGTAGTTTCTACCCTTTTTAAGGGAAACCGAGGTTCCGCCTTCTTTTACGTCGTATGCGGTAAATTCACCCGTAGGAGTGTAAAGTTTTTTTCCTTCCTTTGCGGTTTCGTTAAGAAGCTCAACGGTTGCAGCGGTTTTATCAGCGCTTAGTGTTATCTTTTCGTAAGAGTAAGCTAAGCTGCTGTCGGTAAATTTCAGTTCCACCGTATAATCTCCTTTTTCAAGGCTTTTAACCGCAACACCCTTGTCATTCACAACCTGCATTGCCGCTTGCTTGCCGTCCTTCATGTAAAGAACCACAACGCCCGAGGTAAGGGGGGTGCCAAAGCAGTCTGTAACGGTAACAGAGTAATCAGCGTTACCTCCTTCTTCTTCCTTAGAAGCGTTGGTAGAGGAGGTGTTTCCACCGCAAGCGGTAAGAGTGCATATGCACAGGAGTAAAGCCATTAATCTGAATATTTTTTTCTTCATATAAACACAAACCTTTCTAAAAAACTATGCGCCTATATAATCATAATAGTAGCAAACCTTAAGCCAAGAATAGTCAACGCCTTCGAACGTGTACTTATCCATTAGTTGGCTTAAAAGTTCGGCAAGTTCTTTGTCAACCGGAACACAGCCCTGTCTTTCGGGATGAGATGGGTCGGTTATCATCTTTGAAACGTATGCCCTTGCTCTTTCGGTAAGGTCTTCGCCCTTGCCGTGGTATCTGCCGGCGTATACGTCCTTAAGCTGATATATCTCTGCGTAATCATCGTAGGTGTCGCCCCAATATTCTTTGAGGTACTTGTCGGTTTCTTCAACGTCAAAGTCGCGGTTTTTAAGATAAGCCAGAACAAATTCGTCGTTTTCCGTAACGGTAAAGTTAAAACCGCCAAGGTCGATAAGCCCCTGAACTTCCTTAAGGTTGCCGTTGCTGTCGGTTACAGTGCCGGTGGCGATGGGGGAACTGAATATTGATGTTATGCCACTGAAATCAGCATAAATCAGGCTGCCGTAAAGTTGATTGCCGTTGGTGTCCTTGCCAAGATCTTCGTAGTAATAGCCATCGTCTTTCAGTATTGGAGTAATGCCGCCGCTTATGGTATAGTTCATTTCTTCTCCCGACTCACCGTCGTCAAAGGTGAATACACCGGGAGATGCGGTGCGGAAATACTGATAGGAAGGCGCAATGTATTCAACGTCGAAATATATATATCCGGTCTGATACATATCCCAGAAAGCGATATTTATGTAGTAAGGAACTCCCGCTTCCATATAGTATACCATGGAAACTTCTCCGTCCTCGCTGAACATTCTTTCGCAGTGTTCGTAGGTAAGCAAAATCTCCTGCTTTTCGTTAAATATCCACGCATCAACGCCGTCGCGGCTCTCGTTGTGGGAGGTTATACGGTAAGCCCCGGATCTCTGGGGGATAAATTCTTTAAGAAGACCTCTGGGGATAATCGCTCTGTCGTAGTAGAAATAATTATCCTTATGACCTACGCCCAAGTATGCGGGAGGGGCAGAGAAGGGAGCAAGTCCCTGAATGGGGTCAACCAACTGAGCGGCGTCCTTGCCGAACACGTCAAAGTATTTGCATATCTTAAGCCATTCGTTTTCGTCTTCTTCAAAGCCTGCTATTTCCGCAACCTTTTTCAAAAGCCCTGCAAGTTCCTCGTTAACGGTACATACACCGTTAAGAGAGGAGTTGGAAGCGAAGGAACAGTATTTTACTATTTCGTCGTAATAGTTGTGACCGTTCTCTGTGACATCGCCGTTTTGAGCAAGGGTGAAAACAGATTCTTCTTCGTTAAATTGTGTAATACCCATAAGGTCTGCTAAAAGGAGGGGACCGTCGGCGGAGCCAACGTGATAATAACCGTCCTTTTCGTTGAAAACTATGTTAACGTATGAGTATTCAAAGCCGTCCTTTGAGACAGCTGCTTCTCTGGGAATATAGGAAGCAACGTCGATGTCCTCCTTGTTTACCACACGCATATTCTTGATATATACGGTGTCCTCGCCTACGTTGTCGCCGTCGTCCTTAAGGTAGCAAAGTGCAAGCTCATAGGTGCCGTCTTCCTCAGCCACCCAAGGATAACAGGATGCCCATTCGGTTTTTTCGCCGGATATCTGATATATGTCCTCATCGTTAACTATAACCACAAGGATGTCGCAAAGACTTTCTGAAGATATAAAATAATCAAAACCTATAGCTTCGCCTGCTTTAAGCTCTATGTCGGCGTACATTATGGAGTAGGAGCTTTCAATTTCCTTGTTTGTAGAGTAAACACACTTGTACCCGTCCTTTTCACCGATAACAAAGGGCCAGATGTACTCAGCATTTTCGTCCTCGGTTTCGGGTCTGTATGTAACCTTTATGTCACCCACGTTAATAGCTTCGCTTATAGCCTCGGAGGAATCCATGGTTTTGTCGGGCTTAACGTTGGTGAAAAGGTCACCGACGCCGTTCAAAAGCTTTTGCTGATACTCACCGTCTGTAAAGTGCTCAAACACGTTAATAAAGGGTCTGCGGCTGGTAATAGCACCCGATTCTATAAGGCAGATAACGCCGTAACGGTCAATGAATACGGAGGTGGGATAGCCTTGGATTCCGAAGGAATTGGCCCAAGAGCCTGCACAGGATGCCAAGGGGAAAGAGAGGGACATATCTGCTGCGAAGCTTTTAACCGCGTCTTCGCCATCAAGAGGGTCCAAGGCGATTATGGCCACGTCGTCACTGTATTCCTTGTAAACCTCGTCCATTATGGGGAATTCCGTAAGACACCAAGAACAGGTGGTGTACCAGAAATTAAGCACTACCAGTTTCTTTTCTTTTAACACCTCGGAAAGGGTAAAGGGGGTGCCGTTGGTGTCGGTAACAGTGAAATCGTACATAATGTCACCGGTTTTGAAGGTGGCGTCAGCAACGTTTTCGTTCTTGATAACAGAGGAAGAAATAATAACGCTTGCGCCGTTACCGTTTAAGGTATAGTAATCCTTAACGTCGTATCCCTTGGGAACTCCGGAGAGGGTGAAAACGTATTCCTTGCCCTTTGCAAGGTTAAAGCTTACGTTACCCTTGTCATCGGTCTTGCCAAACTGTTCAAGCTCCTTAAGGGTACTGTCGGCATAAACGTAAACGTCAATGCCGGAAAGCGCCATACCGCCTGCAGTCTTAAGGCTGATTGCAAAAGAGCCAACCTCGCCCTGTGATACGTCGTCGCTTTCCGTGCTTGCGTCAGCAGAGCCGTCATTACTGCCGTTTCCGCCGCAGGAAGCAAGCAGTGAAAGCACCGTCAAAAGAGTAAGCATCATACATAAAAACTTTTTAAACATATCCATTTTGCACTCCATTTCTACGCAAAATATACTTTTACGGGCAAATTTCTCACAATAAGCCCATCTTATCTATTAAATAGTATCATATATTAATTACAATGTCAACTTTAAAAGAAAAAAGTAAGGAATGCTGCGAATTTTTTTGAAAAAGCATTGACACGCTTTAGTATATATGCTAAAATAGAAAAAATGGTAAATTTGGTTATATTCTTGATTTGTATATATTAGAAAGGTGATAGAGATGGCACATATTAACAAAAGCGCCCTTACTAAAATGGAGATAATTCAGGTTGCCAGCAAAATGTTTTTGGAAAATGGGTATACTGCAACCTCAGCAAAGGCTATTTGCAGTGAGCTTGGTATGAGCACGGGTAATCTTACATTTCATTATCCTACAAAAGAGCATTTGCTGGCAGTGCTTGTCGATCTTTTGTGTAAATTCCAGTGGGAGAGGATGAAGAAGGAAACTGATGAGGGACATACTCCCATAATGGCGATATGCCTTGAACTTACTGCGATGGCGGTTATGTGCGAGGATGACCCTATAGCGAGAGATTTTTACTTATCCTCTTATACCAGTCCCATGGCCCTTGATATAATCCGCAAGAACGATATGGAAAGAGCAAAGTCTGTGTTTGCCAAGTATTGCTCAGGGTGGACGGAGGAACTTTTTTCCGAGGCGGAGGTGCTAACTTCAGGTATTGAATATGCAACCCTTATGACCACTGAGTGCTCGGCCCCTTTGGAGTACCGTATAAAAGGTGCAATGAAAGCGATCCTTACCATATACAATGTACCTGATGATGTATTGGAAACAAAGCTTCAAAAGGTTTTTGCCATGGACTACTACAAAATCGGGCACAAAATGTTTGGTGATTTTAAAAAATACGTTGAGGATGCTAACGAAAGTGCCTTTTTAGAACTAATAAGAAGATAGCGTATGTTTTAATATACTTTAGGAGGAAAATCTTATGAGAAAAAGAATTACCAAGTTGTTGGGTATTATTCTGGTAGTAGCTATGCTTTTACCGCTTATACCCGTATCCCTTGCAAATTCTGCAGACGGTAACCCCTTTTCTTACAGAGTTTACGGCTCTGCCGGCGGAAACGGCGTTATGAAAAACGAGGTTATCAATCAGGTAGAGAATTTGAAGGACTACTACTATAATGAAGGCAGACAGGCTAACGGTTGGAAGGACCCTAAGTACGTTACGGGCTCTCCTGCTGTAAGCTTTGTTTCCTTTGAGAATAACGGAGGTGCGTGGTCCAGCGGTGTTTACGTTGTTCCGCTTGTTAACGCCAACCTTTCTCCTGAGATTACGCTTAAAAGCGGCAACGGAGGAAACTGGAACATCAAGTTTGAAAACAGGGGCGTTTACGATGGATATAACGTAGACCCCGAAGCGGAAATAGTTATAAGCTGTAATTTCAGCAACAAGAATGGCTATCTTAAAATCGGCGGTAAAAGCGTAAGCGGTAAGGGCAGAAAAGAGCTTGCCGTGAAGTTTAAGGATATGAACGAACAGGTTATAGAAATAGGCGGCAACAAAAAGACAAAGGTTAACGGTATTTACGGCTATGTAAGAGACAACGCTTATCCTTACATAACAACCGTTGACGTTGATCAGACGGGTACGAACCTTGTAGTTACCGCAAAGGCATCCGAAGCGGTATATAGTTTTGGCGATACTGCAAGAGATGAATGGGATAGAACTTATGTTGACGTTACTATTCAGAACGCCCGTACGGGTGCAGGCACCACATCTTTGCGCGCTTATATAAAGCACGTAAACAATGACGTCTTGACGTTTGAGGCGCCTCTTGGCGACTGGGCGACAAAGGATTATACCGTTATTAAGCTTTCGCCATCTTCTCTTAAGAACATAGACGGTTCAGTAGATTATTCGCACCGAGAGTTGATTTATAATTATGAATGGATGAGGGGGAATTATCCTGCGGTATCTACCCCCGGCTGTTCGCACTTTAAGAGTTTTGAGGTAGCTACACGCTCTACCTTCTTGAGCGATAAAGCGGCAAACCCTCTCAGCCTCGGCAATATAGCCCGCACGATGAAAAAGACCTTCGATAACACCACTCCTACTGTAAACAGTGTGTCTCTCAGCGTGCCCGGTAAGATAATGAACAAAACCGCCTCCTTCAATAAGGACGAGTGGCCCGATGATATCAATCTTTCAGACCTTTATATCAACGAAGGCGAAAAAGTATACTTCAAGGTTACTACCGATGAAGCTCTTTCAAGGTATGAAGGCATAAAGCTTGCCCTTAACGTAAAGGACGAAGCCGGAAAACAAGTAGTCCTTTCTATGTATAAGATAAGCACTCTTCAGACTACCTACGGCATTCCTCAGTCTGTTATGGAGTTTGGTCCTATGACTATTAAAAAAGGCTACTCTATGATGAGCGGTTATGAGGGACAGCGTATAGTTCCCTTGTCACTCACTTACGATATCGCGTGTGACGGCGCAGGTCATAATCTTGACGCTTCGCGTTTGGGCAAACCGGACGAACAGCTTTATCTTGACCTTACCGCGCCTACTATAAACGTAACCAAGCTTGATCAGGCTAAGAACAGTCCCTACGCTACGTTTAAGCTTGACGTGGCAGACTTGGAAGCAGGTCTTTACGGCGCACCTGTCGTTATCACCCTTAAGGGCAAGTCCGGCAAGGCGTTTTCCTTCCGTTATTTGATAAGCGACAGCATGGCTGCTCCTACGGATGCGTCTGCGTATACTGAACAAGTACAGCTTTCGGGTGACAGCACCGTTCAGATACCCTTCAAGGCTCAAGGTCAGCACGAGTACACCTGCTACCTCCATCTTATGTTGGAGCCCGGTCTTGAGCAGATAGTAGACGGCGTAGTGGCGTCAGCTACCACCGAGGACATTCTCGGCAACGCAGGACAGGCAGGAGACTGTACCATAGATTACGATTACGATAATATAAAGCCATCCGTTTCAACCACGGGTATATGGGCTAACTACTACAACATTGGCAGTCCCAGCGCCAGCGTAAGTGTAACTGCAAGCTTTGAGGGTACAGACCACAGGAACATACCCGTTGTTCAGTATCTTTGGCTTGTTGATGACGCTTCCGTTCCCACTGATGCCAGCGAATGGCAGACTGCAAGCGGCTATGCCAAGTTAGACAGTCAGCTTCAGCGTTACAAGTATTCCGGATCTCGAACCACCAGTATAAGCGATGGTGCTGACCATATCGTTTATTTCTGGACAAGGATGCAGGACGAATACGGCAACTGGAGCAATCCCGTAGGAAGTAGCATAGACGTATATCTCTCTAAGCCTTCGTTGACCGTTGAGGTGCTTTCAGACGTAAACGTTCCCAACTATGAGCATAACGTAACGGTAACAGCTCCTGCCGCAAGAGAAAGTGACGGTGCCGTTGCCTATACCCGTATCACCATGAAGGTGGGGGATAAGACCTATTTCAGAGTGGTCAAGACGGGTGAGAGCATTAACGTATTTGACTTCGATGGAGAATGGTACAGTGGTACTATTAACAGTGGTTATTATCAGAACATATCTTCAGTTGTAGACTTTACCTCTGTTAAACAGCATTACGGCAGCATATCTCTAAGTTTTGAAAGCGCATACGTGCCCCTTACTCCCGTAAGCGGTGAAAAGGTGGAGGTAAGCGATGTAACATACGCAAGCCACAGTCAGACGGTTAACGTTCTTTATTCAGGCGTACAGGCAGAGGGAACCAAGGTTCACCACGTGGAGTTCATCGATTTCCGTTCCAGCATAGGCGAGTGGTTCGGTGCTGCATATAGGGATGAAGCGATTCGCATGAATCTGGATATGACGGGTGCTATGATACGCTTTGAAATAAGCAACGTACTTCTCCCCGAGTGGAATCTTGTCAACCTTGATACCGAAAGATCCTACGTTGTTATAGAGAAGATAGACGGCGAATACAATTTCCTTGAGGAATGCGTAAGATACACAGGACTTGCCGCTACAAACGTACAGACCATAACCGTTCCTGCCACCAAGGACGATGGCACTCCCTTTGAGGGCGGCGCCTACCGTTTCAGAGTGGGCGTATACCAGAAGGGTTCTGATTATGTTGAGGAGTTTATTCCCGATGGATTTATAATGGTGCTTGACGCCATCAATGAGAACCTTGCAGGCCTCTGGGGTTATACTATAACTCCCAGTGAAGATCTTACTGATGATATCCGCGTGTTTGCAGAGGACGAGAATTCTATACAGTCCTTTGGTGTAAGCGCAGGCCGTCTGACACAAACGGAACGTGACAGAGAGTTTGCTACCTACACCTCGGGAATCAAGTGGTTCCAGCTCTATGTTGGTAGCATCTCAAATCCCCAAAACTATTACGGACTTGAGATAGGAGCAGTTAAAGGCGTTCGTTTTTGGAATGCGGCGGCAAATCCTTCGGAAGAGGATTTGGCGGGCTTTGAGTTTGTAGAGCCGGAATATGATATAGAGGTAGGAGACGAAAAAGCACAAGTATTTATAGGCACCTACAGCGACAGTGATATAGTTGAAAGCGTACCCCAGGGCGCGGCCGGTTTGGATATGGATAATATTCATCTTACAGCAGGCATGAATACCGTTTGTTGCCAGACCATAAGCTCTGCTGGCGTAGTTTCTCCTATAAGTTATTTCTACGTTTACGTAACCAACACCAATCCTACTCTTGAGGTAAGTGTTGACAGCTACGTTCCTTCCATCAGAAAATCTGAAATCGAAGGTCAAACCAACGTAGACTCCATTACTTACAGAATAGACGAGGCGTTCTCTGAACTTGGCGACTTCACCCTTGAGGTAATACAGAGAAATCCCCTTAACGATTATACTCCCGTTATAGTAAACGGCGTAGAGTATACCGAAAAGGACGATTACGGCTATATTGTTGTACCTCTCAAGGTCGGCGACCTTGTAACCCTTAAGATGGACAGTTATTCCAATACGTTGGATAACGCTACCATTCTTTTCGTTGCGCGTGACAAATACGGTGCCATTACCGTAGTAACTCCTGAGCTTGGTGAGATTTACCGTGACGGCTACTATACCAACGAAAAGACTTCCATACACTTTGGTCTTTACGACGATGACCCCTGGAAGTACAGCGATATCTGGACGGGCATCACCTGTAACGAGCTTGTTGAGGACTACAACAGCAGTGATGCAGACTACAAGTTCGGCGGTGAGGATATTGAGGGTAAATTCGTTACCTACGTTTACGGCGGAGACGAGACCCGTGTTCTGGAGATTCTCAGCATCACCAACGAGGATCTTTATGTGAACAAGTACAATATAGAATCCAACGATATTTCCCTTGGCAAACTTGACCGTTATTGGGATCATTACAGCACGGATTCTGTATGGTCAACTCAGGACACCTATGCAAACGGCAAAAACCTTGATCTGCTTGACTGGGAAAACGCTGTTATCGAAATCAGCGGCGATGATATTGACGGTACTGTTACATTGCCTTACGGTGCTTCCGCACCTAACGGCGCAGGACTTGTGTGGTTTGAGTATTCTAAATACAGCGGTCTTGAGATAGCTTTTGCAGATCCCATTTCCGAAACCCAGTATGACTCTGACCACAGACTTTACAGGTCTTACACTATCAAGGTTAAGGATATTGGCGGTAACGACCATGTATTCACCTCGAACTATACCAACCAATACGTTCACTATACTGATGGCGGCGCTTCCTTGGTTTACGGTTATGACGATCCTATCTACGGCGTAGACCTTAATTTAAAGGTTTACCTTGAAAACGGCAGCAACGTTATCCACACCAATATGTTCAAGGATGGCGTGTACAACGGCTCGTTTACCGATGCCTACGGTAACGTATGGCCCATATCTTACGAGATAATCGGTACTTACTACAATGCGGAGATAAGCTTCTCCACCGTAGAGCCCACAATGAGTCCCGTTACTATCACCATCAAATCAGACGTAGATGTTACTATAACCGACTACGATGAAAGCGTTGTAACTATTGAAAACAACGGTACCACAGAGGTTACAGTAACCGCTAAGGAAAACACCTATTTCTATATAGATACCATCGGCAGATATGTGGATGTGGAAAACATCTTCACTCCTTCTTACTATGTCGATTGGGATCTTGACGATGCCCTTGTAGAAAACGGCGGCGAGTTTGCAGGTCCCGTAACCGTAACTCTCATAGCTGACGAGATATACGAATACGGCGAGATATTCGAGGGCCTTGATTATGAGCTCATCGATCGCTACACCGGCGATGCTCCCACCTTTACCTTCTACTACGGCGACGCAGAAAGCTACACCTTCAAGGCTGAAGACCTTGCATACGTTTGCGGTGACGAAATCGCAGTATTCACCGAGGACGTAACTGTAACCCTTCCCGTAACCATCGTTGAGACGGCTCCTTTTGTTCCCGGTCTTGATGAAGAGGATTATACTCCTGTGGACGAGGACGGCCCTGAGGTTCAGCTTCTTGCCTATACTCAGCAAAATGGTCTGTTTATAAACAACAGTCTGATGCTCAGAGTTGTAAACGGTGACTATACCTATCTTGCAGACCATTACGGCTATACCGTATACGAAACAGCAGCCCCCAGAGCCGCTACAAACGAGTTTGTAACCTCTCTCGGTTGGGGTAGTGCATATCGTTTCCAACTTGAAGCGTTTGATATTAGCAATTACAAATTTATAATCAAGGATGGCTTGTATACAGAGACTCCTGATTACAATACTGAAAGCGACGTTATAGAAGGCGTAAGCCTTGTAGGCAGACAACTTACCGTAACAGCTCCTTCTTCGTTTACTCTGTTTGTTGTAGATGAAAACGGATTTGCAACAGCAATACCTCTTGACCTTGCAAACGTTGGCGTAGCACCCGTTCCCGGTACCGTAAAGGTTCCCGTTGACGGCGCTGTACGCATTTACCTGACTGAGCCTGCTTGTGAGGACGGTCAGTCTGTAAGCGACCTTACCATTCTTGGCGCGGGCTACGAAGTAAAGGTTGATAACGATACCGAAAGCGAGTACTACGGTCTCAGCTATATCACCGTAACTCAAAACGGCGTTTACAACATCAATTACAGTTACATGTATACCTTCGATACAGAAAAAGCACCCACTAAGATAGAGGGCGCGGTAAGCGAAAGAGTAATCGAGATACGTAGCGACAAGATCTATCTTGTAGGCAGTGTTAAATGGTCTGCAAACGCAGCTCAGAACGTTACTAATAATAGCGTTACCGCAACCATGCAGTTCTCACAGCCCGTAAGAGAGGTTCAGGTGCCTGCTGAGTTTGTAAACAGCATTGAGTTCCGTGTAAACGGCACCATTGTTACAGTTCGCTATGATGGCAACTGCGAAGCTTTGAGAATCAAGGTAGATGCAATAGGCGGCACCTATACAACCGTTGACCTTGCCGCAGTAAGCAACATCGACAAGGTAGCACCTACCGTTACACTAAAGGACACCGTTCTTTCCGAAAACGGCAGGGAAGTAACCGTTACACTTCAGTCTGATGAAAACATACTGTTTGCACAAAACGGTAACTACGGTACAGATAGCAACGATGGATATATCTACACCGTTACCGTTAAGGAAAACGGCATCTACACCTACACCTTCGTAGATATGGCAGGTAACATAAGCACCATAGACGTGCTTGTTGAAGGGATAGTAAACACTCCCCTTAAGATGGAATACAGCAAGGACGGCGTTGCTTCCGTTACCGATCCTTTGGATATCAGCCTTAATATAGGTGATAAGATATTCGTAAGAACCAACCGTGACAGTAAGATCAATATCAACGGCGGCGAAAAGATAGACGCCGAGGCAAACACCTGGGTTGAGCTTACCGTTACAGAGGGAATGTCCGGACTTTGGCCTATCATAAGGGCTGAGGACGCTTACGGCAACGTGGTTCTCGGTCAGCTCGGTCAGGTTAAACTTCCCGACAGAAAAGCACCTGTAGTAGAACTTGATAAAAACATAATCGTTGTTAAGGTTGGCACTTCTGCTTCTGACGTTGAAGCCCTTCTCAGAAACAACGTAATTGCATCCGATATGGATACCAATCTTACTTATAGTTTCGAATACGATATCGACCTTAACAATAGGGGCAGTTGCCAGGTAACCTATAAGGTAAGCGACAGCAGCGGTAACTTTGCTACCGTGGACGGCGTTCTCCGTGTAGCTGATGCAAACGAGCCTGTTGTTACGGTAAACGGCGACATTGTTGTTCGCGATACCATCTACGTTGCAGAGGGCGATTCCATTATGCTCAGTGTTGAGACTCTTGGCGAGCCTTACAGCGTAGTTTACAAGAGTGGTCTTAAGAGCGTTGGACAGATGAAGATAGGTGCAACCGACCTCATCAGAAACGCAACCACAGCAGACGAAATCCTTCTTCCTTTCGAGGAAAGCGGCTATTACACCGTTTGCATTATCACTCAAAGCCGTGACTACTACAGAATTCAGATCTATGTAGAGTAGAAATAAGACAGGAGGTAAGCTTATTATGAAGCGTACTATAAACATAGTTAAAAGAACAACGGCACTATTCTTAATGGTAGTGTTGCTGGTGGGTCTTGCTCCTGCCGGACTTTTGGATAACCTTCTGTCTGCAAGTGCAGAAACCGGATATCTTGAGCTAAACGACGGATATCTTAGCGTAAAGGTTTCCAAAAACAACGGCGGTTTCCTCGTTGATACCGTCGAGGGCGATAAGCTCAACAAGTCCGATAATAACAAATACTTGTTGTATCCCGACGAAAATTATGACACCTCCTTCACCTCCTTCAGGGTGAAGAGAGGTGCCACCACCAACGAATACGTGTTTGGTAGAGATTATAGCCACAAGGGCATTGAAACAAGCGGCGTTACCGTTTCTAAGGTTGACGAAAATACCATTTCCGCAGTTTGGACTGTGGATGGCATTGAGTTTACACAGCAGGTAGCAATTCTTGCGGTAGATAACTATCAGCACGGCATGGTTTACGTTACCGTAACCGCCGTTAACAAAAACGGTACGGCTATCGACGAGCTTAAGGCGCGCGTTCTTATGGATACCGCCCTCGGCTATCAAGATTACGCAGTATATATGGCAGGTCAGCCGGACGGTAGCTATACCACCATCAAGACTGAGCAAACCATTACAGGCAGCGAGTACAGCAATTACTTCTTTGCTTACGACGATGAAGTTTCTCCTTCTGTAACTGCTTATACCGTTAACGCTTCCGTGGGCGGCGTAACTATCGTTCCCGAAAAGGTTACTTTTGCTCATTGGAACAACCTTGCATCCACAGTTTATGAGTATAAGACCGGTGCAGACCCCAAAGAAACTCTTAACTTTACCAATCCATATAATAAGGAATTTCTCACAGCAGACAGTGCGTTTGCATTGTATTACGATATGGGCAGTGCCTCTGCTTCTGCTCAAAGCACAAAGTCCGTTGGTTTTTACTACGGTGTATATTCTAACGTTAGTGCCGAGCTGGGCTCCGTTGCTGTAAACTTTATCGGCCCTGCTGCTATGGAACTTGTAGGTAACTTAGGTTATGCAGATACCAACGGCGATACAGACGGTAATATGAGCCTTACCGTTAAGGTTCAGAACACTGCCGAAACCGTTTTGGATACTCTCGCAATTGCGTTTTATCCTGAAAGCGGCATGACTAGCTACGACACTATGGGTAACCTTAATCTGGACGCAACCGTAGTTGATCCTTACTATGTGTTCCTTACCGACCTTAGTCCCGGTGAAACCCGTGACGTAAACCTTAACCTTGCGGTAAGCCCCTCCGAAAATACTGAATACCGTAAGATAGGCGTTAAGATATTCGATGTTTCCGATAAGATGAACGCAATTGGCGAGCTACATCTTATGGATGAAGATCTTATATTCGAAAAGGAAACCTACGTTCTTTGCCCTTCCGTGGACGGCGGCGTACTTTCCTTTATCAGCACCACTCCCGAGATAGTTTACAGAACAGGCACCAGAAGCATGTTCATAGCGGGTAAAAACTTCGGTTTGCTTCGTGACTCTACCCAATATCGCGTTACCCTTCGTCCTCTTGACGGCGGCAGAGATATAATAGTTCCTTCGGAAAACTTTATAGTGAATAACGAAGATAACACTGCCAACATCATTATTGAGGAGACCCTGCCCATAGGTACTTGGCAGGTGGTATTCGATTGGGTAGACGCGGCATTGCCCGACACCACCTCCGATGCGTTAAGATTTGTTGTAACCAACAACCCGACTTATGTCAACGGTAATTACGGCGTTATCGGTATGAGACGTACCGGTGAGGGCAACGATGTTTTGCCTTGGTCTTACAAACTTATTCTTGCCCGTGATGAAAGTGAATATGAGTCCAAGACCTCAGGTATATCCATGAAGGATATTATTTACGAGCTTAGAGGCGACTTTTCCGTTACCACCCGTGATGATGGAAAAATCGAAAAGCTTGAGGCCGTTGCCCGCAAGAACGGCGATGCAATTAACATCAGTAATTGTATTGAAGTAACCGAGGGCAGAGTTACCGTAAGCATTGAATACGATGATGAAGGTAATCAGGTATCCATTGATACCGATATCGACGGCAAGGTTTATACCGTTGGTGCAAAAACCAAGGTTTGGGATGGCGTATGCGCTATCACCTCTCTTGAAGAGGGCGAGTTGGTTAAGCTTCCGATTTACAAATACGACGGAACAGAAAGTAATTTGGTGGAAGACGCTGTTGCCAACACCAACTTCGTTTCTCTTATGTGGCCCGGCGGCGCAAGCGACATGCAGACCCTTGCAGGTATGCTGCTTGAACTTCGTTACTGCCACTTTGCACTTATGGCAACCGTGCCGGGTTCCACAAATCCCGACCTCCGTGTTGTAACCTTTGGTGCTCAGCTTGATCCCAGCTTCCTTGTTCCTTCCACCTACGATTGGGGTATAATCGACCCCTCTCCTACGGAAGAGGCAGAGCTTAATCTGGCAAACACCGACTACACCTCCAGCCAGCTTCGTGATTTGGATGAGGAGTATGGCGATGACCGTATGAAGTGGTATGAAGCCCAGGGCGGCACCCTTGCTCTGTATATTCACAACATCTTCTTCGGCGGTAAATTCATAGGTATAAATACCTCTGTAGAGGTAGGTTTGCCCTCTTATACGGACGGTATGCCCGAGATAGGCGGCACCCTTGATCTTATGATAATGAACGGTGAATGGGGCATAGGTATTGAAGGCGAAGCTGACATAGAAGTTCTTACTATGGAAGCAGAGTTCCGTCTCCGCAGCTATAACGGTATTCCGATACCGGATAAGATAAGATTCCACGTTGGCGGCAATCTCCCCGGTATCCCCGTAGATCCCTTTGGTGTGTTCTGGATACGCGGCATGGGTGCAGGTATAGATAAAATATACGAAACCTATTTCGTATCCTCCACGATACCGCCTCTTACTCTTATACTCAGCGGTGAATTTGCACTGTTTGACCTGCTTACCGCAAGAGGCGACATTTCAATGTCCGGCAGAGGCATTGAGGCATATCTGTCCAATATCGGTATAGGCGGCATAACCCTCATTGATAAGTTGGGCGGCTCGGTGTACTGGTATCCCAGACTTAATATGAAGTTTGGTATAGAGGTAGACATTCTTGATATAATCTACGGCAGCGGCGCAATTGCCCTGCAGGAAATGCCCACCGGCTTTGAGGATGATACCGAATTTTTCTGGGAAGGCTTCGTAACCGCAGGCGTTAAGCTTCCTGCTTTGCTTGGCGGCTTTGAAATAGGCAGTGCCGAGCTTGGTGTTAATAATGAAATGATATGGGGCGCTCTCCATATTTTGAAGCTTGATGCAGGCGTTACATATCATTGGGGCGGTGACGTAGAGTTTGCCTTCGGCAAGTACGATGCTCCCGAAGCAACCCTCGTACCAATGGCTCTCCAAAGTGTACCCGTTTACGTAGAGCCCTCTACCGGCAGAACCCTTTATGCAACGGCACTTACCAACGCAAGACTTATTGAAACCACTCTCGCTCAAAGCATTGACGACACCGTGATAACCTCTTCTGCCGACAAGCGCACTCATCGCTTCGTTTTAGCGGATAACGGTGACGAAAATGCAATGCTCGTTATTAACGTACCCGCTGAAAGCATAGAAGAGGCGGAAGCGATTAAGAGCGAATTTGCAATTAAGTGCGGCAGTGAAGACTACAAGATAGTATGGCTTGATAACAGTAAAGCGGCAGATGCTCCCGAAAACGCAGATTCAAACGCAATGATAGGCTTCAACGAGGAAACCGGATACGTTACCATAACCGTATCCTTTACCGAGGTTAATTGCTTTGGTAAGGAAATCGTGGTTAAGACCGCAAACGCTTCTGACCTTGCTTTGTACGGCATTGAAAAGATGGCTTCCATCGATAGCGTAAACCTTAGCGATGACGGCACTATCGCAAGCGTAAGCGGTGTAAGACTTGAAAAGCTTGACAACGTTTCCATTTATGCTGTAAACGAAAACGGTGATGCATTCCTGCTTGCTAATGTTAAAGAAAACTATGACAGTATAGAGGTGGAATATCCTTCTGAACTTCAAAGCGGAACCTACACTCTCAAAGCGGTAGGTACTCAGCTTGACGAAAACGGCGATGGGTTGGCAAACCCCTCCGCAGAAGGCAGTTTTACTTACGTTAATCCCAACCAGCCTGATGCAACAAACTCCGTAACATCAGAACTCGGCGGCGACTATACTATCGACGTAGAGATAGATGAAGTCCAAGGTGCAGAAGGCTATTACGTAAATATTTACGAGCAAGCAGCAGACGGTTCCCTTTCTTCTACTGTATTTACCAATATGAAGGTAGAGGGTGAAAGGTTTACCGTAGGCGGCAGATACGATTCCTTAGGTGAAGACGGCGAAACCGTTACTACAGTAGGCTTGGCAGAAGGTTGCAGTTACGTTGTCGCGGTAAGCGCTTTCGTTACCACCGAGGATGGCGGCATCCTTCTTTCCAAAGAAACATTTTCCAATGCGGTGGTAATGGTTGCTCCCACCAAGAACGACGTAGCTCTCAGCCTTGAAAACGGCATAAGTCTTTCCGCAGGTTACAGCAACGTTACTATTGATGCAGTAGCTTCTGCTTCACCTACTATTATCGTTAGCGGCATAGAAGGCGGTAACGGCAGCTACAGACTCAACGGCGGTGAGGCTGTTGAGTGGAATGGAGGCAATATCAGCCTTGAAGATCTTGAGGACGGCATATACACCATTACTCTCAGCGGTGAAAACGCTACCAAGGACAGTTTTGGCGCGATATATCAGTTTATGGTAGATACAACCGCTCCAAGTATTATGATATCCTCTCCCGTTGACGGCAGTTTCTTTGCAGAAGACACCGTAACGGTAAGCGGCATCAGTGAAGCAGGTGCCACGGTAATTGTGACCGTAAACGGCACTACGGTAACTGCAACCGCTGCAGATGACGGCAGCTTTACAGCAGATGTATCTCTTGATACAACCAAGGCTTATCAGAAACTTAGCGTTAAGGCAGAAGATGCTCTTGGTAACGCAAGCGACAGCTTCAATCTTACACTCACCAACACGCTTATAGGCAGTGAGGATGCAAAGGCTGTTATTGTAAGTGACGGTGAGGTTGTAACCACTCTTGGTGCAACTGAAGGCAAGCAGCTTGCAATGGCTCTTAAGGTTGGCGACAAGCTTGTAATGCTTGAAGGCGGCGCAATGGGCGGCATGATAGATTACAGAGTAGACGTTAAGAAAGGCTCTGCAAGTGTTGATTCCAATGGCGTTATTAATATCGCTGAAGGGACTATAGGTATTGTGGTAGCAACTCTTGATACCTATCAGGCGGCAGCAATATTTACCAGCAATGATTTTGCAGATGCAACTGTAACCCTTGATATTCCCGAAGGTGGCTTTGTTTATGACGAGTCTAAAAAGACTCCTGCCGTTATCTCCGTAAGCCTTGGCGGCGAAACAGTTCCCGCAGATGCTTACACAGTCTCTTACAGCGCAAATATCGCTGCAGGCATGGCAACAGCAACTATTACCGCTAAAGAGGGAAGCGGATACGTTGGTTCGATAGAAGTGCCTTTCTTCATTTTTGCGGCAACGATCAGCAACATTACACTTGACGTAACTGCACCCGTAAGAGGTGAAAACGCACAAACATCCATTTCTGTTCCCGAAAACTGCATGACTGCAGATATTAGATGGACAGTAAACGGCGAAGCCTTTGATGGAAAATATGCGGCTGATACCACCTACACTTCAACTGTAACTCTCAGCGCAGAAGCAAACTACGCATTCGCAGAGGACGTAAGCTGTGAGGGCTGGACCTGCACCATAAACGAGGACGGCACCCTTACTCTTACCCGTGACTTTTACGTTCCTCTCATCACCTACACAGTAACCTTTATGGCAGACGGTGAAGTGTTTGCTACGAGAACAGTAAACGAGGGCGACACGCTTACCGATATCCCGGATGTTCCCGTTAAGGAGGGCTACGGTCAGACGGCTCCCATCTGGGACGTAAGCGACTTCAGCAATATCACAAGTGATATGACTGTAAACGCAGTTTACACCGTAAACACCTATACCGTAACCTTTATGGCGGATGGTGAAGTGGTTGCAACCAAGACCGTAAACCACGGTGACTCTCTTACCGAAATCCCTGAGATTCCCGAAAAGGTTGGTTACACTCAGAAGGCACCTGCTTGGGACGTAAGCGATTTCAGAAGCATAAAGAGCGACATGACTGTAAATGCAGTTTACACTGTAAATACTTACACCGTAACCTTTATGGCAGACGATAAGACGGTAGCGACCAGAACAGTAGAACACGGTGCTTCTGTTGCGGATATTCCCGATATCCCCGACAAGGCAGGTTATGATCAGACTGCTCCTGTATGGGATACTGCGGATCTTAGCAACGTAGTCAGCGATATGACTGTAAATGCGGTTTACACCAGAAACGTTTACACCGTAAGATTTATGGTTGACGGAACTGAAGTAGGGAGCATAAGAATGGAATACGGTCAGTCCTTGGCCGGCGCGGCATTCCCCGCAGTACCCGAAAAGGAAAACTTTGACGGTGCGTGGGATACCGGTGCCATAGAAGGCATAAGCTCTGACGTTACCATTAACGCAGTATACACCAAGAATTATCTCTTAGGTGACGCTAACAACGACGGATACGTGGACAACCTTGATGCGGTTTACATCCTCCGTTATGACGCTTCTCTCATCGATGAAACAGAAATAAGAGAGATAGCTGCTGACGTTAACAAGGACGGCTTGATAGACAACCTTGATGCTACCTTGGTTCTTAAATACGTAGCAGGATTAATTGACAGTCTTGAATAATCCGAAACTAAAAAAGGCTTACCGCAAGGTAAGCCTTTTTGTTCTCGATTGTTACTACACGACAAAAAATATTAAAAAATATCGCCTAGATTGTTGTTTTTGCATGAAAAACAACAAATAATATTGTTTATATAGTCAATAGTATTAAAAAAAGGAGTATGATATAATTAATCATAGTATATTTATATGGAGGGCTGTATGAGAAGAGTATTAGGTTTGTTTCTCTCCCTTTGCTTGGTATTAACTGTTTTTGCGGTTATACCTTTTACCACGATATACGCTAACGCAGCTTTAGATTCCAGCGGCGGCACCTTGAATAAGGCTACTTTTATTCTGGACCCCGGTCACGGCGGCTCTGACCCCGGCGCGGTAAGCGGCTCGCGTGAGGAAGCGGCTGACGTTTTAAGGCTTTCTCTCAGAGTAGGTCAGCTTATAGCCTCCGCAGGTGAAACTGCGGCATTTACCAGAGTTACAGACAAAAAAGTTACTCTTGACGAACGAACAAACATGGCTAACGCAGGCACCTTCTCATACTTCTTAAGCATACATAGAAATTCAGGTGGCGGTGTTGGTATCGAAACCTATTATCACTCTAACCTCAGTGCCACCTCCACAGCCGCAAAGCTTGCAACCAATGTTCAAAACCAAATGTGGAACAGCGGTGTTTGGACAAAGAACAGAGGCGTTAAGCAGTACAATTTCCACGTTTGCCGTGAGGCAGACATGCCTGCAATTCTTGCAGAAGTTGGTTTTGTTGACTCCAGTGTTGATAATACGATTTTCGACGAGCATTTTGAGACCATTGCGCTTTCAATAGCAAACGGCGCGTTGGCGATGGTAGGTAAATCCGTTTCAACTACCACCTACCGTCACGCTTTGGATTATCCTACGGTAGACGGCAGTGTAACAAATAAGGCTATCACTGCATCTCAGACGGTATATTTACGCGGTAACGGCGATATGATGCGCCTTAAAGGTTGGGCTCTCCATACCGATGGAATAAGCGCAATCCGCTATAAGTTCGATAATGGCAGTTTCACTAACCTTCCTACCTACGTGAGAGATGATATATCTGCAATCCCCGGCTACAGTGACTATTCTAATAACGCCTTTGATACCCAGATAACTTATGCGGGGCTTAGTGAGGGGAGCCATACCATAACCATACAAGGGCTTACAAAAAAGAATACTACCTATACTATCGCTACTATAAATCTTACAGTTAAGACCATGACATACCGTCACGCCCTTGATTACCCTAACATAGGCGGCAGCGTTATCAATCAGCCTTTGTCTACTACCACCACCGTTATTAAAACGGGCGGAGAAGATACCATGAGGTTAAGGGGCTGGGCGCTTCATACCGATGGTATCAGCGCTATCCGTTATTCCTTTGACGGCGGCGATTATATTGTCCTGCCCACCTATTTAAGAGATGATATAGCCGCTATTCCGGGTTACGATGACTATTCCAACTGCGGTTATGATACGTACATCTCCTATGGGCATCTTGATGCCGGTGAGCACACCCTTACGATACAGGGTCTCACGGGGATAAATATGACATACACAATAGCCACGGTTAAGGTTATTGTGGTGGACGAAAGCTTTGCGCTTGTTGATGATTCTGATTATAAGCTTAATGACAAGTTTGTTACCGTAAACAAAATAGCTTCCACCGCATCCGCCATAAACGGTCAGTTTAAGTGCAACGTTTTTGTGTTTGATGTAAACGGCAACGAGCTTGGCGCCGACGAGGTAGCAGGTACGGGCTGTGTTGTAAAGCAGTTCAATTCGGCAGGTGAGGCTATAAACAGTGCAATTCTGGTCGTTAAGGGTGACGTTGACGGTGACGGCATTGTCACTGCCGCAGACGCTATATGTCAGCGTATGATGCTTACCGAAAGCACCTCCTTGGGCGAGGCGTTTGCGGAGGCTGCCGATATTAACGGAGACATGACCAGAAACTCCTCCGACTATATCGAAATGAAGATACTTTGTAAAAAATAATCACCATACAACAACAAAGGAACCGGTGTTTAATCGGTTCCTTTGTTGTTGTATTTGAATATGGCGTAAACGTCGGCAATTAGCTCAAAGAAATAGGATGCGGCAACGAACAACATATTGCCCAGTAGCAGGTTGTAAAGAACCGCAAGGGCGTGGGGAACAAGCACAGTGAATCTTACCGTCTTGATGTTTCGTATGCGGAAGATAAAAGCATACATTACGACCGCTGTCAGATACAAAACGTCAAGAGGCTTGGCAGTATTCAGTATCAGCAGGTTTACCGTCAGGTAAGCTGCAATTGCTAACGCGGAAAACAGAAAAGAAAATGCAATAGGCGCCTCCTTGTCCTTCTTTTCGTATGCGAAGAAGGTAAGGGTTCTGGTAAGACTCACCGTCAGCGTTATCATTGCAAAATATTCACCGCTGAACAGATAGGAAAAGAACATACTGAAAAGCCCCATTGTTTGTAAAAATAAATAGGTGCTTTTGCTCTTGAAAAAGTAACTGAGTACCATTAGCCCAAGAGTAGCGGCTCCGGTAATTTGTGAAAGGGTATAGTTATACATAAAGCCCCCAATAGTTTTTATACATACAGTTATACCACAAAACTTTTTTAATGCAATACGGCTGGGGTTTTTTATGATAAACCAAAACTTTTTCTTGACTTGCTTTTTTCTTTTGTGTAAAATTAGTTATATTGTTCTTTTATGTGGAGGGAATTATGAAAAGACTATTGGCTTTGCTGCTTTGCTTTATTCTTTGCGTAGGCTTTTTACCCGCGTTGCCCTCAGGTGCAGCCCTTACCAACATAGCGAGCAACGCTACTTATAGGGGTGATGGTGATGATAATGGCACCAGTGGTAACTATTGCGATACTCCCATAAGCAGTTGGACAAGCTACCACAGCGGTAAGCTTACCGATGGTGTTATACCTACCACCGACTCTGAAACCTCAAAGGGAAGTAACGTAGAGTTTTGGAACGCCGGTATGGCTTCAGGCACCGCTAATGTTTACTTCAAATTTACAAGTTCGGTCAACGTTCAAACGGTAAACGTTTATATGAACGATCGTGACAATAACGAAAACTGCGGATATCCTACAAAGATAGAGGTTTACGTTGGTAACAGCGAAGATCTTTCCACTGCGACCCTTCTTGGCGAAGCCACCACCTCTGATTCGGGTTACGTAAGAAAATACAGCGTAAGCGGCAATCTTACCGGCTCTTACGTTATAATAAAGTTTACAATAGGAACCCAATGGAGAATAACCTGCTCCGAGGTTCAGATAATGAGCGCCGGCAGCTCTACGGGTACAAAGGTCTTGGCTACCCCCGTTATTTCAGGCAATCTCAGCCGCATGGAGACCTTTGAGCCACCTGTTATTTCTTGGAACGCCGTTGAGGGCGCTGCTTCTTACGATGCTTACATAGATGGCGTGTTGGTAACCTCCGGTATTAAGGGTACAAGCTATGTTCCCGATATGAAGCCACGAGTTGATTACGACGGAAATACAAGCTATACAAAGGTGCAAATAAAGGCAAAGGGAGACGGCGTTAATTATTCCGATTCAGCCCTTTCCTCTTCGTACAACTTTTTCTACGTTGAAAAGCCACTGGATTTAAGGGGTAACCGTGTTACCTCTGCGGATATAATCATTGACCCAGGTCATGGCGGCAGTCAGCCGGGTGCGTGCTACGGTACCAGACAGGAGAAGAATGACACTCTTAATATGTCTCTTAAGTTGGGCGAAACCCTTGAAAAGATGGGCTTTACCGTTGCATTTTGTAGGATTGAGGATGTAGACGACGGTCTTATGAGCCGCGCGGCTAAGGCGAACGCGGGTGACTTTGATATGTTTATCTGTATCCACCGTAATTCCTATAATAACTCCGCCAACGGCGTTGAAACTCTTTACGAGACGGGCGATGAACTTGATAAGGCCTTCGCGCAGGCGTTGCAGAATAAATTCGTGGCGCTTAACATATTCACAAACCGCGGACTTAAGCCTAGGGATAACCTTGTGGTTACTAACAACGCTCGTGACGATCTTCCTACCGCCCTCGTTGAGCTTGGATTTATAGATACAGAAAAGGATAATAACGCCTTTGATACTTATTTTAACCAGATAGCTCTTGCCATGGCAGAGGGCTGTATGGCGTATCAGGGTAAACGCTTTGATACCGAGGCTACCTTTACCGTTGACGGTGAAAGTTACACTTATAAGGGCACTCAACTTAACATAAACGCATCTTCTCCCAACGTAAGCTTTAAGCTTGGTAACGGCTACGGCATAAGCAGCGTTACCTGCAAGGATTCCCTCGGCACCTATGCCCTTTCTTATACCGATGCAGGTATGGCAGGTTTTACCGCATCCGCAGGCGGAACCTTCGCTCTCCGCGCCGATGCTGCCGTTAACGGTGTTGTTACCGCTACTATTAAATTTGCCGATGGCTTTGGTGTTGAAAAAACCATCGCAACCATCACCTGCAAGATCGTTATTGCGGACCCCTTTACTTTTAAGGAGGGGGCAAACGTTATCGGCATAACCGTTAACACAAAAACGGGATACATCACCTTTGAGCAAGGTGCAATGAAGGCATCCGATATAATGGCGTTGTTTGTCGATACGGATATGAAGGTAATAGGCGAAAACGGCTCTGCTCTTACCGACGTTGCCTCTACGGGCTGTATTCTATCAACTACTGTAAACGGCATCACTTCACAGGTTTACATAGCGGTTTACGGTGATATAGACGGTGACGGGGCTACTACCACTGCTGACTATTTGGGGGTTTCAGGCCACATTAAAAACCGCACTCAGCTTACAGGCGCTACTGCTGTTGCCGCAGATGTTTCCGGTGATGATGCTGTTTCCACCGTTGACCTTATAACCATGGCCCATAGCCTTAAAAACTAATACTCAAAAAAAGGTTTGTCCCATGGAACAAACCTTTTTTATAAAGGTGTTGCAAAACAGTATTAAATTTGTTACGATTAATACGAATAATTTGAAAAGCGGGTAAGCAGTTATGAAAAAACTTATAACCACTTTATGTTTGATATGTACTATTTTAATGCTGACGGGGCTTTGGGCTTGCTCTCCGGGAACTAACTTTACTAATAGCAGCGAAGAGACCGCAGAAAGTAACGACCGGGTCCTTTCCTCAGAGGAAACGAGTGATGAGGTTATTTTTGACCCCTTTACCGTAGAACTTAAGGATAACTCCGACGGTAAATCAAGACCGCGCTTAGTGAAAACCCTTTATCCCACTGAGGACGTAGTAATAGCTGATATCATCCCTACCGAGGATGGCTATGCCGTGAGCAACAATGGCGTAGGAGATAGCACCGCAGGACTTCAAAAAGCCCTCAACGACTGCTTTAACAACGGAGGCGGCACCGTATATCTTCCGGCTGGGGAATACGCTGTAAAGGGCAAAATTTCCCTTCCTCCTTTTGTAACTCTTCGCGGCGACTGGCAGGACCCCGATAAGGGGACGGATTACGGTACGGTTATCAATGTTTATACCGAGCCCTCTGCTGACTATGCTAAGGGGAAGACCGTAACCGAGGGAACCTTTATGCTTGGCGGCTCAGGCGGTGTAGTCGGCATGACCGTTTATTATCCAAGGCAGTCTGTTAACAACGTAAAGCCTTATCCATTTGCCTTTTATACTGACGGTATGGGCGGAAACTATATGCTTTCTACCGTTAAAAACGTTACCGTTATCAACGGATATCGCGGTATAGGTGCGTGCTGTCTTAACCCTGCTGATGGCGGCGGCGCTCATGAACAGCTTACCGTTGAAAATTTTAAGGGCACCTTTCTTTACTGTGGTACCGAGGTGTATAATCAGGCAGACGTAGGTACGTGGCAAGGGATTTCCATAAGCAATAAGTATTGGAAAGAAGCAAAGGGAGAGCGTATAAAGGCGGCTAAGGCAGAAGCCCTTGATGCTTACACAAAGGAAAACACCGTAGGTCTTAAGCTTGGCGACCTTGAGTGGACTGAGTTTGAGGACCTTAAGATAAGCGGCTGTAAGATAGGTATTGAAATACTTAAAGGTAAGCGTATACAGTTTGCAGGCTCTCTTATGGACGTGGAGATTCTTGATTGCTCTACGGGCATCCAACTTAGAGATCTTGACGGTCGTTGGGGTATGCTTATCGCCCGCGGAACTATTGAGGGAGGAATAAATAACAAAGCCCTTGGTACTGTTAAGCTGTGTGACGTAAAGGTTACGGGAAATATAAAGGGCAAGGTGGATCAGACCGCTACTGACAGCCTCTCTTCTTTTGTTGTTGACAGCAACCGAAGCTATGTAAAGCCCAACTCCGTGCTTTACGTTGCAGAGCTTGACAAAACTGGTGAGAGCGACGTTTCCGTTCCCTTGCAGGCGAAGTTGAACGAAGCGGAAAAAACAGGAGGCGTGGTGTATTTGCCCGCAGGCAACTACCGTCTTGACAATCCCATAAGCGTTCCTACGGGAGTTGAATTGAGGGGTGCTTCTTCTACTGCCGGACGTGATCAGGGCGGCATGAGCATAGGCACTGTTATTTACTGCTATTACGGCGACGGGGAAGAGGCAGATCCGGAAAGGGATACTGCTCTTATAACTCTTAGCGGTAAAAATGCAGGTATAAACGGGTTGCGTATAATTTATCCGGAAAACGGCCCCTTTGACAGCGACCTTACGACTACGTATACCGTACGAGGTGCTGCCGAAGGCGTTTATATGGTAAACAGTATGATTTCCGCTTCTGCTTACGGCGTTGATTTCAAAGACTGCGACAGTCACTTTATAAAAAAGGTTACCACCTGCTGTTACTACAACACATATCGTCTCGGCGGTAAAAACGGAATGCTGAGTGGATGCCTGCAAAACGGCACAGTTATATATCGAACTAACATTAACAGCGGATTTTTGAAGGATTGGCCCACTAATGAAGCGATGATTTGGACCGAACTTTTTAATCCTATCACCCGTGCTGAAAATAAATATATAATCCTTGAAGGTGCAGAAAACGAAACTGTGTTCAACACCTTTATTTACGGTCCCTGCAACATGGTGGTGTGCAACGACTCCACCGCCGTGATTGCCAATGTAGGCTCCGATAACATAGGCGGCACACAGCTTGTAATGAACAGCGGAAGTATGGTAGTTATAAATTCCATGCGATATAACGGCAGCTCCTACAAGCACAACGGAGGCGTTCTGGAACTTTATAACAGAATTACAATTAACCTAAAAACCGAAAAAACTGAAATTCTTGGAAAATAGCACAGTTTAAAAATAAAGAGAAAGGGATTGTTCGTATGAAAAAATTAACAGCACTGCTTCTCGCATTGACCATGGTAGTAAGCCCCCTTTGTATAGGCAGTAAGGCAACTAAGGCATCAGCCGCCACCGTGGAGACCTACATAGGCGATCTTAAGGTCAGCAAGGTAAACAATATTTGGAACGAGCCAACAATCAATACAATGATTTTGCTTACCCCGGGTCAAAGCATCAACGCTTTGTATTACACAAGGCTTATAGCGGTTTATAACAGTACGCTGGGGTGTTACGTTGTAACGGAAAAGGTTGCCACTCACTGTTCAAGCACATCCACCGTTCCTTCAAACGGCATCGGCCTTGCTTTTAACTATGCGCCTATTTCAGGCAACAGCTATTCTAACTCCTTTGCTCTTGAGAATTGGCCCATTTGGAACAAAATACGCGTTGGTGATAAGCTGAAGCTCAGTGGTATAGACGTAACTAACAAAACTATTTCCACAAGCGGTACGTGGGCAAGCAGCAGCTTTGTTTCCAATGCAAAGATAAGCGTTACTACCGTGCGTGACAGTTCTACCCCCAAAACCGCTTATTCTGATAAGGTTATAGTTGCAATGGGTGACAGCGTTACCTCAGGCGGCGCTTGGACCGAGGCCATAAGTGATAGGTTTAACGCTAACGTTATCAACAGTGGCTTTGGCGGCGATACTTCTACTAATTTTTATAACTATCGTTATCAAAAGCACGTTGCCGCATATAATCCCGATATAGTTTTCGTTGAGTTTGGCGTTAACGACGCGCTGACCTATAAGGGTACTGCAGCAGGTATTGAAACGTATAAGACCACCCTAAGAAATATATATAAGTCAAACACAGCTCTCGGCGCAACCACCGTCTTCATTACTCCCAACAACATAAGAGTTGCTGATTACGACGGCCCCTCTTACTCCGCCTACGGCGGTCTTCAGGGGTACCTGGATGCTTTCCTTGGAAGTATGGTATCCGTTGCTAAGGAGCTTGGCTGCCACTGTATAGATATATATACCCTATGGAAAACCAATAAATACGTTGAAGCAGGGTATATCATCGACTTTGGCCATCCTAGCACCCAAGGCTATGCCGCAAATATTAAGTACATCGGAGATTATCTTGAGACAAACATGGCAGATATAGCAGGTGTCACCGGCGTTTCTGCTCCCTCTGTAACTGCTCCTGCCGGCGTTGACTATGGCTCTGCCGTTTCCGTAAGTTGGGGCGCAGTTGCAGACGCTGCCTCTTATAAGTACGAGGCAACCCTTCACATGGGCGAAAAGGACATTACCGATAATAGCGTGGTTTACAGCGGTACCACTACTGCTACAAGCGTAATGATACCTGCCCAGACTAAGGGTAAGTATCTTGATATCAAGATAACTGCGGTAGGTGCCGACAGTTCTAATAGTTCTGTCAAGACCGTAATGCTCGGTTATCCCACAGCATATCCTACAGATATAAAATATCTGGCTCTTGCCGAGATAAACGGCAGCGCCATGAATAGCACGTCTATGGTGTGGACTGCCTCTAAGGGCTCCACGTTTTCCTCTCTTTATTGGGCAGTTGCGGTATGCTCTCCCAACAAGGACGGTACCTACACTGTAAAGGAAAAACATGAACACGGTCAGGCGAAGTCGGTAACGGTAACGGGTAACGATCTGCTTTACGCCGTGCACGGTAGCTTTGCCAACGCAAGCTATGCAAACGAAATAAAGGTAGGGGATACTATTGAATTCTGCGGGCTTTATCTTTCTATGGCAAATACCATAAGTCCGAAGGCATATGTCAAACTCAACGGTGGCGAGCTTCTGTATCCCACGGACCTTACTCTAAATGATCCTACGTTGAAGTTGGGCAACGGCATGCTTGACGGAGTAAAGAAGAACACCTCGGTAGATGATCTTAAGGCTGTGTTTAACGAAGATAAGGCATTTATCACTGTAAAGGATGCCAAGGGTAACGTTGTTACATCTAACGTGGTGGGCACCGGGTTTACCGTAAACCTTACGGTAAACGGCACCGAACTTAAGAGCTATCAGGTTGTAATCAGGGGTGATGTTACAGGTGACGGAAGTATTTCCGCAACGGACTATATAGCAGTAAAATCAGCCCTCAGTAACACCTTTAAGTTGGAGGGTGCCTATGAGATGGCGGCAGATACGGATGGCGACGGAAGCGTTTCCTCTACTGACTATATAACCCTTCGCTTTGCCATAGCAACAGCGTGAAAGAGGATGTAAACTCAGACCGCTGACAAAGGCTGTATTACGAAAAAACAAAATGTCATAAATAAAAATGGGCTGTAAAAAATTATGTTTTTTACAGCCCATTTTTTAGTATTCTATTCAATTACAAAAGTGCCGAAGTAGGCAGGCTGGTGGAAGTTTGGCGTGGTGCCGCCAACTTCGTTCCACATACCGTAGTGCCTTACACCGGTAACGGCGTCACTGCCTATCTTGTAGAAATTGCCCTTAAATGTGTAGCCGGAAACAAATGTATCTGCACTTAAGGAATTACCGTAAATCTTTTGAAGCTTTGATAGGGGTATATCCATGGTAAGCGTCCATCTGTCAGCCTCAACGGATGGGTTCATCTGGAACATTTCACTCATAGTAAGGTAATCCGTAAGAGGCTTTCTGTTTTTGTTTGTGGCGCCGAACTGAGCGCACATCGCACCGATGGAATTAGACTCAATGTTTATATAACTTTGGTTATCCCACGCGGCAAAGAACTCCATACAGCTGTCAAGATACACGGGATCGCCAAACTGAGTGTACTTAGTAAGTGGGTTTGTTTCCATGCAGGTCATTCGGCAAAGAAAACCGTAGTCTTCTATATACACAAGCTGAGCGTAGGCGGTGAATCTTACGCTGTTTACCCACTTGTAGGTATCTATATTCGCCTTGGGAACCTCAGCCCATATCACGTCCATCTTAGTATCGTAGTTTTTTACAACGTAGGCACCCTCGGGGTATTCTATCTTGCTTGATTCTTCCTCGCTTGACTCGCTGCTTTCATGGTTGTCGGCAGGGAACTTGTCCAAAAGCCCTGCATCGTAAAGCAGTATCATAACCGCATCAAGGTTGTCCACCCATTCATCGCCGTTAACGTTTGCGGTGATAAGCTGCGCCTCCGTCAATTCTAAAAGCGCCGCATCGTATCTCAAAATCGGTGTTGCGTCAAGGTTATCCACCATTCCGTCCCCGTTAACGTCACCAACGGAGCTCTTTCCTGCTGAGTTGGCAACCAAAAGGGGAATAGCCGTTGTCAAAAGCCCCAAAAGCATTATTATTGCAAGAGCAAGGGCTAAAATCTTTCTTTTCATAAATCGTCCTCTTTATAAAGTTGATACCCGATTATAGCATAATAATGAAGCCTTGTAAAGAGGAAAACACCCTCTGCCCGAAAGCAGAGGGTCAGACTGCTGACAAAGGCACAGAACACGAAAAAAGTGAAAAATCAACTTCTAAAGACAAAAACTTGGGGAATATATCCCCAAGTTTTTAAATTTTTTGTGTTTTTTCTTTTAAGAGGAACCTTAGCTCACAGTACTATCGGGGTCCCACAAAAATGCATTTTTGCGGGGGGACAGTTATCGGCCTCGGTTCGACTTATCTGCACTCTTTAAGTTTGTTGAGATTACTTGTTTTTTCTTGCTTTGATAACGTTCATAACGTTACTGCCGCAGGCCAAGGCTGTAAACAGATAAGCAATACCAAGGTCTTTCAAAAATTCGATTAAAAACTCAGAATCAGCAAAAAACTCGGGTATAAGTTTTGCTACGTCAAAGAAAGTAATATAGTACTCTTGCTTTGTTATGTCATATATTCCGTATGCTACGCTAAGATATTCAGCAGCAAAAATGACAAGCAGGGTAATTGCGATAGAGCTTATAAGCGCAACCAGAGAAAACTTGTTTTTGGTTCGCGCAAACAATCCGTAACCAAAGTTTGCAAGCACAAAGGTTACAAGACCGCAAATACCTGCGATGTAGCCTAGCTGATAAATAACGAAATACAATGCGCCGCCGATAAGGGCAAAAAGGAAAGCGCCTACTATACCTGCCAGAACGTTGCCGTTATCGTTAATGTTGGGTGCTTCTACGGGTGTTTCAAGCGTGGGAGCCTCTACTGTGGCAGTTGCAAAATCATCAGAGCCGCAGGAGGGGCATATCTCTACTTTATCCATAAGCTGTATACCGCATTTGTTGCATGTTTTCATATTCATTCTCCTATTTTGAACTTATTATATTACTGAACCACGCCGTCGGTTATATCTATAAAGCTGTAGTATTCGGTGTTTTCGTCGTAGGTTAAAAGAAGGTTAACAGCCTTACCGTTGGGGGCGGTAAAGGTTACGCCGCGGATGGAATCACCGTCGTTAACGGTGGTGTATGCTACGAAATATTCCTCGTCGCCGAGAGTGGGCACCTCGTATAAGGTGGTAACGTCGGTGTGGTTGCCGCCTTTGTTGGTAAAGGAAACAAACTTAACGTCCTTAAGGTTGGGAGAAAAGGAGAACTCAAGTATTTCCTCGCCGCCGTTTTCCTTGTATATCTTGCTGTTCTCAGTGTCAACAAAGTCCTCGCTTGTTCCGTAAACGGTTATACCGAACGCTTCTTTGCCGCTGCCCTTGCGGGGGAATGCAGTGTAATCACCGTCACAGTTGATGATTAACCAGTCGTTATCTACCTTGTAATCACCGTACATTAGAGACATTGCCTCGCCCATAAATTCCGTGTATATCATTAGCATGCCGTCTTCGGTGTACCAGCTGCATTCAAGCTCTTCGTTAGCAATGTCCATAAGAACGGTGCCGTCTGCGCTTATGGATAACGCAATTCTTTCATCTTCGACTTCTGCTTCCCATTCGCCTACGATAGCGCTGTCGCCGCCAAGCTCGTGGTCAGTATCAACCTCACCGCCGGGCACGTCTGCGTATTCTTCCTCATAAAATTCAAAGGAGGTAGTCTTTCCGTTTTCGTTAAGAGTAAGCATGGTACCGTCTTCGCTTATGGTGTAGCTTACGGTGACGGTGGCCACTTCCTCGTCTTCAAAGGTTTCCCAGTTTAAGGAGTATAGGGTAAGGGTAAGATTACCGTCCTTTTCTGTCCAAATCAAACTATAAGAGGTGTAATCTTCACCCTCGTAGGAGGTATAGTCACCCGAACCTGCAGAATTAAAGGTAATGCTGTAAGCGTAATCAACGTAGTCGTCAACGATAGGTGCGTTGGGCTCAATCCAAGTACCAACCAACTCCTCGTTACCGCCAAGCTCTTTGCGGGTCTTTGTAAATTCACCTTCTACACCCATAAGGGTCATATAAAGGTTGCCGTTTTCAAAGCGATAGCTGTCGGCGTTCATGTCAACGATAGTGTCGCCCATATCAATACTCATGGTAAGAACGCCGTTTTTAACTACCCAGGTAAAGGTCATCTCCGTGTCTTCGGATGTTATTGAACCGCTGCCGTCTGCCTTGAATACGGTTATTTCCTCACCTGCGGAGTCGTAGCTGTACCAAGTGCCTACAAGGGCGGGGTCAAGGTCGTCCTTAACCTCTATGGGTGCGTTGCTGTATTCGGTGCTACCGATGGTAAGGGTCTTACCGTCCTCGCTAAGGGTGTATTCCTCATCCTCCGGAAGGGAAATATCTTTGTCCTCTATGGTAAAGGTTATCCTTCCCTCGTTGGTTTCCCAGGTAAGAGGAATAAGCTCTCCGTCTACACAGTAAACGCCATTGCCGTCTTCCTTAAGCATAAGGCTGTAATCGATAAGATACCAAGTGCCGAGAATCGCCTCATCGTATTTGACGGAAGAGTCTACGGAGCTAAGTTCGCTTGTCTCGTCGCTTGTCTCGTCACTTGTTTCATCGCTTGCTTCGTTGCTTGCTTCGCTGCTTTCTATGCTTGCGTTGTCCTTGCTTTCGTCCTTATCTCCGCCGCTGCATGCGCCAATGGCAAGCAGGGAAGTAATAAGCACAAAGCATATCAAAAGTTTCAAAATACTTTTCATTAGTTTATCTCCTTTTAATTAATTGTTAGTTTTTCAATAGTGTAAACGGTAGCACCGTCTTTGTCTACGCTGTAGCCTATGATGAAGGATATTCTGTTGCCGTTCTTGTCGGTATAAGCTATCTTCCTTTCGTGCTCGTCGTCTTCCGCGTTTACGGAAACGCAAAAATGCTTTTCTGAACTTACGGTATCATAGCTTGCCACCGTTTTTCCGTCTATAGTATACACAAGGTCGGATAAGTCGTTTAAGTTGCCAAATATTATGAATTGGGTTTCATTGCCCTCGTCGTAGCACTCAAAGAGTTCTAGGTTAACGTATGAAGTCCACTCCAGATACAAGGTGTCGCTTACGGCGTCTTTCTTTGCAAGGCATATAAGTCCGTCGCTCTTTTCGTTAACGTAAAGACTGTCGCCTATTACGTGATACTCGCCGTATATAAGGTCTATTGTTTCTTCACCGTTTTCAAAGTAAACCGCAAGAACCTTGCTCTCCTCATCGGTATACCAGCTTATCGGTATGTCGGAGCCAAGATAATTGAAACTACCCTTGCCATCGGATTTAAGGTTTATCTGAAAACCAACGTTCAAGGAGTCGGGCAGTGATGTGGTTATATCAAAGTCCCATTTTCCTTTTACCGCCGTATCGCCGCCTAGAGGATGCTCCTTATCGGATTTTAAGACGTCTACGGGTCTGCTGCCCGATACCAGTGTAAGCTCGTGAGTCTTGTAATTCATGGTAATGGTCAGCGTGTTTCCGTTAAGCGTGTATGGAACCTCGATGGTTTCTGTAAGTTCGTCAGCAGTGGCGTAGATAGGAACGTCAGTGTAAAGAATTATCTTTCCGTCACTTTCCTTCCAAAGATAATTCTCGTATTGGTAACTGGCGTAGCCCGATGCATCAAACGTAAAAACGTGTTTTTCTTCTTCACCGGTATCAAGCTCCCAGTCGCCAAGAAGCATATCGTTTCCGCCAAGGTCCAGCTTATTTTTGGAATACTTTATCCTAACGCCGGAGTATTTAAAGGTAAGCTTATCTCCGTCGATTTTGTAATCCTTGTATTTCTGGGTGTACCCCATTTCACCGACCTTCATTTTAAGTAAAAAGTCGCCGTCCTTAACGGACCATGTAAAGGCGTAAAGGGATATACCCGTGGATCTACCGCTTCCGTCGGCATTTAATACCATGGTATATTCGCCGGAAAGGGAGGAGTATCCGTACCAAGTCCCTACAAGGGCGCCGTCGATATCGTCGCGAGGCTTGCTTTGGTAAGTGCTTGTGTAAACGGTGTCCCCAATTGTAAGAGCACTTCCGTCCTCGCTTATTTCGCATTTGGCTTCTGTAGGCAGTTCAACGCCGCCCTTGTGTTCCTCGGATAGGAGAATGTGTATGCTTTTAGCGTCAGTAGTCCATTTAAGGGGTATAAGCATACCCTCGGAATGGCAAACCCCCTCGCCGTCGTCCTCAAGCATAAGGCTGTGTCCGTCGGTGTACCACACGCCCAGAACGTCATTAGCGTTAATAGCGTCTTCGCTTTCTTCGGATTCTGCTACCGTAGTTTCATCATCCATCTTTACTAGAGTCTTTGGAGATGATAGAAAAGCAAGGGCGAGTATGGCGGTTGCCAACATTATAATAAGTATTACCCATAGCATGGGCTTTTTGTAGTTAAGTGTTTTAAGTATTCGGTTTTTAACGCTTATTTCACCAAAGGCAACAGGGCATGTAATGCCTACTGCCTTAACACCGCATTCAAGCAGTGCTGTTGCATACGCTTTGCGCTCTGTTTCATTAAGTCCCTTTATAACCTTTTCGTCGCAGGCATATTCGATGTCACGGCCCAGCATAAGGTATGCTACCCATACCAATGGGTTAAACCAATGTATGGCAAGCAGAATGAAAGCAAAGGGCTTTATAATGTGGTCAAAGCGCTTCATGTGGGCATTTTCGTGAGCAAGTACGTATTCCTCCGACTCCTCGCTTACGTCTAAGGGAAGATAGATCTTGGGCTTTATAAAACCAAACAAAAATGGAGAGCCAACTGCATCGTTAAGATATACGTTTTCTTTATATTGCATTGCCTTTTTCAACTTAAGCTTGAGAGATATAAAGTTTATCGCGAAATATCCAAGCATAAGGGCAGCACCCGCTATCCATGCGTAGCTTGCATAAAGCATAATGTTGATGCCGGGGCTTTCCTCCTCTTGGAACTCATCCTTTTTTAACTGTTCCTTTTCGGCGTAGCTTTCAATGATTGCGTTAAGACGTTCATCGAGAGAACTGAACCCGCTGTTTATCTGCACCTTACCAAAGGATGGCTTTTCACTTCCTATAGTTCCTTCAGCACTCTCCGCGTCAGATGAACTTTCGCCGTCCAATATCACAATCGGTTCTCTGCTTGGGATGATGCTTATGGGGCTTTCAAAGGTAAAGGGAACCAACAGACACAAAGCAACCAAAGCCCAAAGCAGGCAAGCAGTCCAACGGGGAGCTATCTGTTTAATTATTGCTCTAACGCAAAGTACTGCAAGTATAAGCCACGCAGAAGTGATGCTAAGGTTTAAAACCTCAACAAACGCTTTTTGCATCGCTATTTGCCTCCTTTTTCGATCATGCGTTTAAGCTGTTCAATTTCTTCATCACTAAGCTTTTGTTTTTTTGCAAATGCGGCTATAAAGGCAGGCAAAGAACTTTCAAACCTTTTTTCTATAAGTTCTTCCATTTCTGCCATTTGTACGCTTTCTTTGCTTACAAGGGAAGTAACTACACTATTTTCAACTTTAACAACGCCTCTGTCTGAAAGACGCTTTATAACCGTGTAGGTGGTAGTCCTTGACCAATCAAGCTTTTCCTTGCAAATCTTTGTAAGCTCTACAGTGGTAACAGGCTCTCTGTCCCAAAGTATAAGACAAAACCTGTACTCGCTTTCAAAAACCTTAGGTGTGTTGCTCATAATTTGTACCTCCATAAAATTTACGTCTAATTCGTTCGGCAAGCATAGTCTAACATAATAGACGCTGTTTGTCAATAGTTTTTATAAAAAAACATAAAAACATTTAAATAATTATTGTTTTGTACGCTGTGCACAAAAAGAAGTGGGAAAATATATATTTCTTGTCAATTGTCGTCAAGGTGGTTTTGTGGTAAAATTATATTTGTATATTGATACGTAATCAGCAGTTGATTGTTTTTGAGAGGAGTTTATATGAAAAAGTATTTAAGAAAATCCTTTGCGGTTCTTCTGGCGGCATTTATGCTTCTTCCCGTGTTCGTTATACAGGCGGGCGCGGCTATAACCTTCGAACGCAAGCTTGGCGTTCCCGTTGACTATCAGTTTAATTATACAACGGTAAGATGGGGGTCAGACAGGTCTACTAAATCCTCGGGCTGCGGCGCGGCAAGCGCATCCATGGTAGTTGAGTATTTTACTAACAACACCAGCCAAAACCCTGATACTTTGTTTACTTGGTGCTGTAAAAACGGCTATTATTACGGTAACGGTTTGGATTTTTCAACCGTTGGCGTCCTTTGTAAAAACTACGGTGTTACCATGACCTATGCCAGCGGCCAGACGCAGGTTATCAATGCTCTTAAGGCGGGCAATCCCGTTATCGCGCTTATGGGGCCCGGCACATTTACCTCCGGCGGTCACTATATAGTTCTTTCCGGTATAAAAATTGAAAACGGCACTACTTATATTAGGGTTAACGACCCTAACAGTTCTTCCAGAACAAACAGCTATTACACCATAAGCCTTATCGCAAGCCAGCTTAAAAACTGGGCAATCTGTACCTATAGTACAGCTGCAAAGGGTCCGGTAGGTGATTTTTATGTAGAACCCGGTAAGTACAGTCAGGTTAACTGTAGTGACGGTCTTAACCTACGCTCCTCCAATTCCTCCTCCAGCACCCTGCTCGTTACCATTCCCAACGGCACATATCTTAAGGTAAACAGCATTACCGGTAGTTGGGCTTCCACCACTTACAACGGTATGAGCGGCTATGTATATACCCCTTATCTTAGAGATGGCGGTGAACCCTCTGTTTCTGCACCTAAGATAACGGCTCCTAGTGCTATGGCTTACGGCTCCTCTGCTACCGTTTCCTGGACGGCAGATGCTGAGGCAACAAGTTACAGTTACAAAGCGGTAGCATATCCCGGTGAAATGAGTGTAGGCGGCGAAAAGACTATCGCCTCGGGCTCCGGCACTGCCACAAGCTTTACCGTTCCCGCTCAGACCGGCGGCAAGTACGTAAAGGTTACAGTTACTGCAACGGGAACAACAAATTCCGAAAGTTCTTCATCTGTAATAATGCTTGGCGGCGCAGCTGCTTATCCTACGGAGGTACAGTATATCCCTGTAGTGGATATTAACGGCACCGTTAACGAAAGCAATTCTACTATTTGGACGGCATCAAAGGGTTCTGCTTTTACAGCGGTATATTGGGATGCGTTCCTCTGCTCTCCTAACTCAGACGGGACCTACAAGGTTAAAGAGGCTCACAGAAGCGGCAATACCAAATCCGTTACTGCAAGCGGTACCGATATTGTTTTTGCTATTCATGTTTCTTATACCAACTACGCTTATGCTAATAATATAGCGGTTGGTGACACTTTGACTCTTAACGGAGTTTATATTGATAAGAACATCGTAAACAGCAAAGCTCATATACTCGTTAACGGCGGCATTCCTCTTGCCCCCAACGACATCACTCCGGGTGATGGTTCTATAAAAAAGGTTGAAGGTAAGGATGCGTTCCGCGGATTTACCGAGAACACTAATGTTGCCAACGCAAGGAAAAAATTTGCCGAGGATTCCGAGTACCTTATAATTAGAAAAGCTAACGGCGAAACTGCGGGTGACAGTGACATACTTTGTACCGGCTATACCGTAAACATTGTTGTAAACGGAAACGTTTCGGTTTCCTACGATCTCGTCGTTGCAGGCGATATAAACGGTGACGGCACCATAAGCACCAGTGACTATGCGGCGGCTCGCGGCATACTTAAAAACACCTATTTGGTAAGCGGTTCTTTTGAATGTGCCTCTGATATAGACTCTGACGGAACGGTGTCTTCAAACGACTACATTTTGCTTAAGGCCCATCTGGCAGGCACCAGCAAAATAAGCGGCTGATAAGTCAAAACCACTGGTTTAACCGGTGTGTGCACAGCCCTTGTAAGGGGCAAACACTATATGATATTGACACTTGTATTTTGAATTTGCGTTGTTTTTTATCTCATTCTTTTCTTCTTTAAACATGATATAAAGGAGCTGCCTCAAATGCTCGATTCTTGCATTTGAGGCAGCCCTTTTTTCAATAAAACTTAAACATTTCAAAAATATGATAAAACATTGACAATTAATAATTTGCTTGTACGGCGAGGAAAACTCTAAAACACAAAACTTAACCCCCTCCGCAATATATTACATGAACAAAAACGAAGAAAAAGCAAGGTGAAGTACAATGGCAAACGCTTTATATAGGGTTGAGTGAGGTGCCGTCAACAATCAGAGCAAAAACAAAGGGGTTGTAAAAAACTTTGTTTTTTACAACCCCTTCGGAGTTATCAGCTTTCGCTGAAGCATCATTATGATAATCAGTAAAAGGTGACTTTTTGTTATTTGCCCGTTTTGATATAGTTTGTAAGGGAGATAAGGTCAACAGAGGAAATGTCGCCGTCAAGGTTCCAGTCTGCTGCTTCAAAGAATGGGTCGGCAACTGTAAACTGCTCCTTTAAAGCGAACTTAAGGCTTATGTAGTCAGAAGCGTCAACGTTGCCGTTGTTGTCGATATCACCGCTTTTAACGGGGAAGTAATACTCTGCAACGTTATCGATGAAAAAGTCAAAGCCGCTTAGAATTACCGCAAGCTGGGCTCTGGTGGTAGAGCCTGCAGGATTAAGGTTTGTACCGTTACCGGAGATAAGTTCTTTACCAACTGCCCACTGCATTGCCACACGGCATTTGGGGCTTATCGTATCAACGTCAGAAAAGCCGTCAAGCGCGCCGTCTACAAGCACCTTGTCATTCTTTCCTATGCGATCTGCCATTCGATAGAAGCACAAAATAGCCATTTCACGGGTGATAGTGCCGTTGGGGTCAAAGGTCGGTGTTTCACTAACACGAATGATATCGTTATCCACGCACCAAAGAAGTGCGTTGTAATAATACGCGGTGGCGGATGCGTTGCTGTAGGGCATAATAGCATCTTCACTTACTGCGGGGGATCCTGCAATTCTGTAAGCAGTAACGACCATCATTGCCATAGTAGCATTACCGTTGGGGTTAAAGGTGGTTGCGTTAACACCACTCATAAGGCCGTTTTCGTAGCAATAACGTACGGAGTCGAACATCCACGAATCAGCCTTCACGTCAGTAAAGGGGATTGGAATGGGAGTTACGTACATGGATGACCAAGTGCTGCTGCCGGGGAAGGTGGTGCGTACCGCTATCTTAAGATATTTATCCTTCGCCATGGAGCTTGCAGGTATTGTATAGGACGTATTCTGCGTTACGTATGCGGTGCTGTCGTATAAAACAGTACCGTTTGCAGCTTCGTCAGAGCTTCCGGGATCAGGCTCGCCGTCAAGCTGTATGATCTTACAAGCAAACCCTGCAGCGCCGGGGATATCGTTCCAAGAAACAACGTAATCGTTCTCCGCGTATTTGGAAGCGGCGCAGGTGAATACTGCGGTTCTGGTGGTGTTAAGGGAGCCTGTGCGCTGAACCAGATTGTCAAGCTTGATATATCCCTTGTAGTCGCCGTACTGAGTGTAGCCGTATTCGTTATCTATAATCTCGGTTACCGAAAGAACCTCACCCGTAGGAACGCTTACAAGAGAGCTTGCGGCTACAGAAGGGGAGTTGCGAAGCGCAACGGCGCCAAGCATCTTATATTCGCCGGTTTCCTTCTTAACCACTGTGTTTACACTTTTGCCGACCATGGCAAGAAGACCGTTGGCTATGGATTTTGCCAAGGTTTCAAAGTTGGCATCAAAAATACTGTTGTCAGTCGTAGAGTCAATGAAGCCTACCTCTGCCAAGGCAGCGGCCATGCTTGTGTTTTTAACAACGTAAAAGTTTGCAGTCTTAACACCTCTGTTTGAGGTCCATATACCGCTGTTCCACATTGAGTTCTGAACACTGGTTGCAAGCTTGGCACCGGTGGAGGTGGAACTGCTGCCTGAGTAGTAATAGGTTTCGATGCCTTTACCGCCACCCGCGTTTCTGTGTATGCTTAAAAAGTATGTAAAGGAGCCACTGTTAGCAATAGAGCATCTATTGGCAAGGGAAACGTCAACGTCCGTAGTTCTGGTGAAAGCAACGGTTTCGCCTGCACCTATAATAAGCTCGGCAACGCGTTTTGAAAGCCTAAGCACGTCATCAGCCTCATGTCTGGAGTCAAGTATTGCGCCGGGGTCACTGCCGCCGTGACCGGGGTCAAGTATAAATGTTGCAGAGTTAAGAGTACCGCCCGAAATGCTTAAGGCAGCATCGACCTCAATGTGGGCAATGGGGAATACAGAGGAAACTGCAACAACCAAACTGAAAACGACAAAAAATGATAAAATGCGTTTCACAGAAAATAGCCTCCTAACGTTTATACCGATAAAATCGGCACAATTTATGATTACTTATATTTATAATACCATATTTTGTATTCTATTACAATATGGCATAGAGCCAAAAATCACACCTTTATTTTGTTGTTTTTAACAGTTGTGGGCGAAATTTCGGGCAAAAACAAGGGGCGACATCATGCGTCGCTCCTTGTTCGTAAGTTATTATACAATTGGTGGTGGTACATAAGGTGAGTAATTGTTACCACTGGACTTAAAGACGTAGTTACCCTTTGAGTCGCAAAGAGGCTTTCCGTTTACGGTAATCTGCACTTCGTCCTTGTAGCCGGTCTGTGTGATATTGTATAACACGGTGTTTACAAGGGTGTATATTACAGAGTCGGCACGCTCAGCGTTATCCTCAAACCCCTTTGAAAAGCTTGCACTTAAATCAAGGCGAACACTTTTCACTTCCGGGTCATCAGTCTTTTCGATAACAAAGCTGTTTACCGTAACGTTTGAGTTAAAAATACCGTTTAAGTCTTTTGCCCTTGTTAAAGCGTTCACAATACCCTGAACAGTTCCGTCACAAGTCATGTATGCGGTGGAGGTATAGGTGTGTTCGTCGGTGTGAATTTGTACGGTGATTATGTCACCGATACCGTCGGTACAGTTAACCGATGCGGATAAAACATACTCAACGTTTGCCCATCCGTCAACAAAGGGGTCTATCTCGATCTTAAGCCATTCTTTAACGGTGCCGCCGTAGTTTATCTTCTCAAGGGCAATGCAGCCGTTAAAGGTACCCAAATACATTTTTTTGATGGAGGTAGGAATAGTAATGGTTTTGATGCTTCTGCAATAGGAAAAGGCTTCGTCGGCTAAATCAGTTACACCGTCGGGGATATTCAAGTTGTCAAAACTGCAACGCATAAAGGCATTGCTTCCTATGCTTTTCAAATTTTTAGGCAAAGGAAGGTTTAACTTGATACAGTCACCGAAAGCACCGGCCTTAATTTCGTTTATGCTGTCAGGAAGTGAAGGGAGAATAAGCTCTTTGCATCCGAAGAACGCATTTTGTCCTACCACGGTAACCCCATTGGGTATCGACGCTTCCTTCAACGCAGTGCATCCGTCGAACAAATAGTCGCTTATCTCATCAAGCTTTGATGGTAAGGTCGCCTTTGTAAGAGAAACGCATAATTGAAATGCGTTGCTGCCAATGGTTTTTACCGTGTTAGGTAAGGATATGCTTTGTAATTGGGAGCATCCTGCAAAGGCGTCGTTGCCTATTGAGGTAAGCCCCTCAGGCAGTGTTACGGTTTTCAAATCAATCGCTTTATTGAATGCGTATGGAGATATTTCCTTAACTGTTTTCGGTACGCTGTAATGAGTTGCGGTGTTTAAAACAGGATAAGCAAAAAGCGTAGTCTTGCTTTTGTTTAATATCGCTCCGTTTTCGGAGGAAAAGACGGCGTTGTCCTTGTCAACCTCAGCGTACTTGAATTTACCAAGGGCATTCTCTTCTATGTTGACCACGTTTTTGGGGATATACAGTGTTTCTCCAAAGGCTTCATCCGGGAATGCGTATGCTGCTACGGTTTTCAACTCCGAGGGTAGCTTTTGGATTTTTAATTCATTGCATTCTGAAAACGCATAGTAGTCTATTACAGTGACGGTATCCGGCAAACTTATGCTTTTAAGGGCGGTGCAGCTGTAGAATGCGTGCCTTTCTATATTTAACAGAGTATTTGGTAGCTTTATCTCACTTAAGGCAGTGCATTTGTAAAAGACCTCGCTTGGTAGGGACGTGATACCATCGGGTAGAAAAATGTCGGTAAGAGAGGAGCAGCCTCTGAAAGCGGCCGTTTCTATTTCCTTGACTCCGTCGGGTAGTTTGACGCTTTTTAGGGCGGAGCAGTGATCAAAGGCGAAATCACCTATTTTGGTGACAGAATCGGGTATGCTGACGCTTTGAAGCGATGTGAAATCACGAAACGCAGAATCACCTACGGAGGTTACTCCATCTTCGATAACCACCCTTGTAATAACGCGTGAAAATGCGTCCCACGGCACGTTAAAGCTATCTGTGTTCATGTTTCCTGTTCCCTTTATCGTGAGGGTACAATCGTTGGAAACGCTCCACTCAAGGTTAAAGTCTTCAGAGCCATCCACTGCTTTTGACGGATATACCTCTATCTCGCTAAGTCCGAAAATATTTGCATTACAGTGGATTTCCAGTTTTATATATCTACCTTTGCAGGCCTTTGGAAGTATAAGGCTATAATCCCTGCGTAAAAAACTTGTTGTTTCGTGTATCAAGGACGAATCGTTTACAGTGGAGTAATTTTGATAACTGATAGAGTCCTCGGATACAAGCATATAAATGGAAAAATAATCCAATGCCACATCGTCGTTTTTTGAAACGTATAGGTTTCTGAGGTTGACCCGATCGATATCATCGTAGGTTTTACCGAGATCGACAATGATTGTAATAAATTGAGAATCCACGTATAAAGCGTTTTTATCTGTGTCACCGTAACCGCTTTCGTATACAGAATTATCAACTATACCGTCTGTTAGCTTTTCAAAGCCCGTGTCGTCGTATCCGTTTAAGTAGCCGTTTCCGTTTTGGAAGAGGATTCTATTGCGGTATACGTCGTAATTGCATCCGGTAGCATAGTTGTCGGGAACCCTTTCGCCCTCACTGCTGATTGTAGTGTCCTCACTTGTGCTGTCGGAGGACTCAAGAGAGGTATCGTTGTCGGCATCACTGTTTACTCTGGGCCTTGTTGCAAAGCAGGTGACTATCACTATACAAACGGCCAAAGCAATGCATATCGCCCATAGGGCAGGCTTTTTGTAATTCATAACCTTTTTAACACGTTCCTTGGTTCCAACCTCGCCAAAAGCAAGCAGGGAGTAGGCAGAGCCCAGCTTTCCCGTGGTGCATTTAAGCAAAGCAAATGAATATGCCTGTCTTTCTTCGTGGGACATATTCTTTATAACCCTTTCGTCACAGGCAAGCTCCACGTCACGGCAAAACAGAACGTATCCCAGCCACACAAATGGATTGAACCAATGTAATGCAAGCACTAAAAAGGCAAATATCTTGCTTACGTGGTCTCCGCGCTTTATATGGGCGTTTTCGTGAGCAATTATAAAAAATCGCTCTTCTTCGGTGAGGTTGGCGGGTAAATAGATGCGCGGCTTAAAAAAGCCATACACAAAGGGAGTTTTTACCGTGGAAATTCGTATACGATCCTTGTAAACGGCGGCGTTCCTTGTCTTGATGTAAGTGGCAACAAGGTTATAACCAACGTAACAAATCATCAAAAGCATGCCCACGATCCAAGTAATTGCAACAGTCCTCCAAGGGTTTTTCTCTTCAATTTCATCTACCGCAGGAGTTTTTTCGCTTTCAGGCGCGGAGGAGAGCGGGGGCGCAGAGGGCTTTCCGTCGGGTACCGTCGGCTCTGTGCTTTCAGGATAGTCTATGTCTGTGTCGGGAAATGAAACGGTGGGCGTGTTTTCACCTTCCGCATATTCGATATCCGGTGCTGAAGCACTTTCCCCTTGCTGTTCCGAAACTGTAATCCTTTCGGGCATAAGGCTTAGGGCGCTTTCTATGCTTGCGGGCACTATCAAGCGCAAGGCAACAATCGCCCAAAGGATACAGCGTATGTATGCAGGACATTTTTTAAGCACTATACGCAAAAGTGCCAAGGCGCAGATAATAACGGCGGCCTCGATGCTTACATTAAGAAAAGATAAAAATATATCTTGCATCCATCTGACCTCCTATCGTTTATCTGTTATAATACTGATTATTTCATCAATTTCCTTATCGCTAAGGTCGCGCTGTTTGGTAAAGGTTGCAAAAAACGCAGGGAGGGAGCCATCAAAACGCTTTTCTATAAGCTCGTCAAAGTCCGATAACTGAGCCTGCTCCTTGGTGATAAGAGCGCTTACAACCGAATTCTCGTTTTTAATTATCCCGCGCTTGCACAAACGGCGGATTACGGTGTAGGTGGTGGCTTTAGACCACTCAAGGCGCTCGTTACACAGCTTCACAAGGGCCATGCTTCCTATCGGTTGGCTTTCCCACAGTATACATAAAAAACGGTATTCGCTTTCGTAAACCTTTAAATTTTCCATAACAATCATCCTCTCAAGTTGGTTTATCTATATAAACCTGCAATCCAAGTTTATCACGATAAACCAATTTTGTCAATAGGAAAATTGTTTATTTGCGGATTTAATTAAAAAGAACACCCACTGAAGGGCAAATTGCCTTTCGCAGGTGTTTCTTTAGGTTATTTAATTTCAGTAAGCTCAAAGCCTGCCTTTTCTATTGCAGCTTTTAACTCGTTTTCGGTAACTTTTTTAGTTAAAACCACCGTAGCAGAGTTGTGTAACAAGCTTACCTCGGCTCTTTGCACCCCGTCTGTTTGCATAAGCGCCTCCTTAACCCTATTCACACAATGTCCGCAGGACATGCCATTGACGGTAAGAATTTTTGTCTCGGTTACCTTTTCTGCCGTTTCTTTTATGTCGGTTTCTTCTGTGTTTTCCTTTGAAGATCCGGTCATTCTAAAGGCTTTAAGTCTTAAAGCATTCGTAACCACAAAAACGGAGCTGAAACTCATAGCCAATGCACCGAGCATAGGGTTTAGCTTAAGGGCAAAGGGCAGATAGAAAAGCCCTGCGGCAATCGGAATGCCTATTATATTGTAAATAAACGCCCAAAACAAATTCTGTTTTATGTTTCGCATGGTGGCGCGGCTCAGCCTTATGGCATTTGTAACGTCGGTAAGGTCGCTTTTCATGAGAACAATGTCCGCAGACTCCATTGCAATATCGGTTCCTGCGCCTATGGCTATGCCTACGTCGGCCCTGGCAAGGGCGGGGGCATCATTTATGCCGTCCCCAACCATCGCCACGGTTTTACCCTTTTCCTGTAAACGGCGTATTTCCTTTTCCTTGTCTTCCGGGAACACCTCCGCTATTACGTCAAAGGCACCCACCTGCTTTGCAATGGCTTCCGCCGTTTGGCGGTTATCGCCCGTAAGCATGATTACCTCGATGCCCATATCGGTCAGTTCCTTTAAAGCATCAGAGCTGCTTTTCTTAACGGTATCTGCCACGGCAATTACTCCTATCGGTTTACCGCCTTTAGTAACGAATAGGGGAGTTTTTCCTTCCGTGGCAAGGGCAGTCTCTATTTTAACAGCGTTTCCGCAGGGGATGCCTTTTTCTTCCATAAGCCTGCGGTTGCCTACAAGGCAAACCTCGCCGTTGATCTCGCCCTTTATTCCGCCACCGGGTATCTGTGCAAAATTGGTTACCTTTTCAAATACCAAGCCCTTGTTTTTCGCTTCGGTCACAATTGCCGTTGCTATGGGGTGCTCCGATGCGTTTTCGAGGGCGGCGGCCACGGTAAGGACATTTTTCGCTTCAGAAGCGGGGAATACGTCCGTTACCCTTGGTACACCCTCGGTTATGGTACCCGTTTTATCAAAAACAACGGTGCTTAAGCTTCTGGTTATCTCAAGGGCCTCGGCGGATTTTATAAGTATGCCATTCGATGCTCCCTTACCCATGCCGACCATTATTGCTGTCGGAGTGGCAAGCCCCAAAGCGCAAGGGCAGGAGATAACCAAAACGGAGATACCTATGGAAAGTGCAAATTCCAATCCATACCCCGATATAAGCCAAACCGCCGTCGCAACCAAGGCTATTCCGATAACCGTAGGCACAAAAACAGCACTTACCTTGTCAGCCAGCTTTGCAACGGGCGCCTTTGAAGCGGTGGCATCGTCTACAAGCTTAATTATCTGTGCAAGGGCAGTGTCTCCGCCTACCTTATCTGCGCGTATTTTGATATATCCGGATTTGCTTACGGTAGCGCCGATAACGGTGTCGCCTACCTGTTTATCTACGGGTATGCTTTCGCCCGTTAATGCGGATTCGTCTATGGAAGCAAACCCTTCCGTAACAGTTCCGTCTACGGCAACAGCCTCGCCTGCTTTAATAATTACCGTATCGCCCTCTTTTATCTCAGCGGTGGGTATAACTGTTTCTGTACCGTTTCGTTCCACTCTTGCAGTTTTCGGAGCAAGATCCATAAGCTTTGTTATGGCGTCGGAGGTTTTGCGCTTTGCTCTTGATTCAAGTGTTTTACCTAGGGTTATAAGGGTCAGTATCATTGCGGCGGATTCAAAATACAGATCCATAGAAAAGGCGTGGACGGTGTCCATATCTCCGTGCCCCAGACCAAAGGCGATTTTATATACCGCATATATACCGTAAACAATAGCGGCACCTGACCCTACCGCAACAAGCGAGTCCATGTTGGGCGCACCGTGAAACAATGTTTTAAAGCCGTTTTTATAGTATTTTTGGTTAATAAAAACAACGGGGATGAGAAGTAAAAACTGAGTAAAGGCAAAAACCAAGGCGTTTTTATCACCAAGAAAAAAGGAAGGCATCGGCCACCCCATCATGCGTCCCATGGATATATAAAATAGGGGAACGGAAAACAGGGCAGACGCAAAAAGACGCTTTTTCATTCCGCTGTATTCGGTTTCAGCGGCGTTAGGTTTATCAGAGGAAACAGTACCGCTTTTAGGGGTAGCGTTATACCCTGCTTCTCTTACTGCGTTTACAATAGTTTCTATACTGCGGCTTTCCTCGTAGGAGAGGGACATGCTGTTTTTAAGCAGGTTAACCGAAACGTCCGTAACACCGTTAAGAGAAGATACGGCTTTTTCCACTCTTGCCGCACAAGCGCTGCAGGTCATGCCGGTAACGTTAAAATGTTCTTTTTTCAAGACTTTTACTCCTTTCCGATGCTGTCTAAATAATTATATAACTTAAAAAAATAAAAATCAACAGAAAATATATAGACTGTTTTTAAAAAATGTGATACAATACAAAAAACGTTTTCAGAGGTACACAAATGAACGTAACTGTAATAGATGGTCAGGGCGGTCAGTTGGGCGCACAGCTTGTAAAGGAAATAATCTCAAGGTTTTCGGATATTAACCTAACGGCTATCGGCACTAATGCCTCCGCAACTGCGGCAATGCTTAAAGCAGGTGCCAAAAACGCCGCAACAGGTGAAAACCCCGTTATCGTTGCTTGCCGTAAGGCGGATGTTATTATCGGCCCTATCGGTATAGTTGTTGCTGATTCTTTGCTTGGTGAGGTTACCGAAAAAATGTCCACCGCAGTGGGAAGAGCAGATGCGGTACGCATACTTATTCCCATGAATAAGTGCGAAAACCTGGTTGCCGGTGTACCTAATCTCAATACGGCAGCTCTTATTACCGACGCTGTTTCAAAACTCAGCGCAATAATAAACGGTAAAAACGCTTGATTTTTGTCTCAATGTGTGATATTATGGTTTAGTCGTTCAGAAGAACGATGTGGAAGCAGAAGTTTCCTTTTTTCCCACAGAGTATAACACGAATTTAACGATACTATGAAAGTGTCATTATCTCTGAAGAGACAGTGGCGCTTTTTTTGTATACTGAAAGGGAATTTCTTTATGAAAAAACAAACCCGTTTGTTAAAAATGATTCTCTCCGCTTTGTTTTTGGCACTTGCTTACGTTATGCCTTTTCTTACCGGGCAGATTCCCGAAATAGGGTCAAAGCTTTGCCCTATGCACATTCCCGTGCTTCTTTGCGGCTTTATCTGCGGTTGGCCATGGGGGCTGGCCGTTGGTTTTGTATCTCCTCTTTTCCGTTCGGTTACCCTTGGTATGCCAATGCTTTTCCCGGCGGCGGTATGTATGGCGTTTGAACTTGCCGCGTACGGATTTGTTGCAGGGCTTATGCACAAGTTTCTTCCTCGCAAAAAGCCGTATGTTTATTGCTCGTTGCTTACCTCAATGATTGTAGGCAGACTTGTTTGGGGCATCGCCATGTACGTTTGCATGGGCATAAAGGGAGGCAGCTTTACCTTTTCAGCTTTCCTTGCAGGTGCATTCACCAACGCCATTCCTGCAATTATAGTACAGCTTGTATTGATACCCATTATCGTTATAATACTTGATAACCCAAAAATAACTAATTTGAGAGACTAAATTCTGTGAAAACTATGGAACAACGTGATAAAACCCGCAGTCTGCTGATAAATCATTATCAGTCCTACCCAAAACTGAAAATACAAGACGTTTTCAAATTTTTGCATCAAAGTTCTTTTGGATGCGAACACTTGGTTACCTCTACGGAATCGGTTTCCGACTATATTTTAAAGGAATACAGCGGCATATCTTCTGAAGGCGGTGCGGTTATTGAAGAACTTGACGGCGACTATTGTAGGGTACCTCTTTCATATATGAAAGACGGGCTTTCAGCAAAAACCCTTGGCGGTCTGTTTTTTGCATCGGCAAAAAAGGAACCGGATGGTAAAAAGGCTTTACTTCGGAAATTGGAAACGGCTAAAGAACTTATAAAAGAAGGCGCACTTCCTTTTTCGCCTGAGGAGTATGAAAAAGCGGTAGTTGATTGGGAAACTGATGGATACAGGGCGGTACACCATTCAGATACCTTCAGGGAGGAGTATAAACCCTCCTATCGAGTGATAGCAAAAGAATACGTACCTTTCCTGCCTTTGTTTACCGCTATTGATAAACTGCTTGCAAAGGGTAGTGTAAGGATGGCTGTCGAGGGCGGTAGTGCAAGCGGAAAAACGACCCTTGGCAGGTTGCTTTCGGTGGTATACGATTGCACAGTGTTTCATATGGATGACTTTTTTCTTCGTCCTGAGCAAAGAACTCCGGAAAGATACGCCGAGGCAGGCGGTAATATTGACAGAGAAAGGTTTGTCGCAGAGGTGCTACAACCGTTAAGCAAAGGCAAAAAGGTCAATTACCGAAGGTTTGATTGTTCAACGATGAGCGTTGTAGAGGGGGTAAAGGTAACTCCCGAAAGACTTGTTGTTATAGAGGGCGCATACTCCATGCATCCCCAATTTGAAAAATACTATGACCTTTCTGTCTTTTTGAACGTTTCATCCGCGTTACAAAAGGAGCGTATATTAAAACGAAACTCTCCTGAAACCGCAAAGCGTTTTTTTGAAGAATGGATACCTCTTGAGCATAAGTATTTTTCGGAGATGAACGTTTTAGAAAGATGCGATATGCACATATCAATAATTTAATAAAGAGTAAATTACAAAAAACGGCTTGGAATCAAAAACGATTCCAAGCCGATTTTGTTAAATAGGTTACAAATGAATTAAAAGGGTTTTCACGTATCATTGATTCTGTTGCGGAATGTTTAAAAAAACAGATACCGCAAATCTGCCGTTATCTTGAGAGGTCTCGAAAATGCCGTTATAGCGTTGAACTATAGCTTTTATTGAGGCTAGCCCGAGACCGCTTCCATGGGCCTTGCTTGATACAAAAACGCCGTTTTTGCTGAGCAACGCTTCGCCGTTGTAGGAATTTTCTATATGCAAAAAGAAGGAGTCCTCATCAGCCTTGCTTTTTAATAGAATTATACGCTTACCTTCGGTTTGCTCGCAGCAAGCATCCAAAGCGTTCTCTAAAAGGTTTCCGAATACAACGGAAAAAACATCATCAGGCAACTTTGTGCTTTGAGGAATAGCTGCCGCGGCAACGTCAAAATCAACGCTGTTGTTTTTTGAAAGCTGTGCGTAGTACAAAAGCAGAGAATTAACTACGGGATGCTCGCAAAAAACGATAGCGCTGTCATCCGGCAGGCTTTTTTTGTATACTTTAAGATATTCCTTCGCCTCCTCGTATTCGCCGTTTTGTAAACAACTATCCAAATAGACTATATGATGGCGAATGTCGTGTTTTGCACGTCTTGCCTCTGCAATACGTTCTTTTAGATTTTCGTGCTGAAGGGTTTGTAAGGTCAAAGCGTTGTTACTGCGCTCCAACTCTAAGTTTTCGCTTAGTATGTTTAGCATGCGTATAACGGTGTGATAAGCGAAAAACGCGCCGGCGTTAAGTAATAAGAAGAACAAAGCGTGAGCAGTGTCGAACGCGATGGTGGTGATTTTTTCGCCGCTGTCGTCCAGATGATGGATCCAGGTGATGTAAAAGGTCGTAGGGATTATCCACAGATATTTCCACGGCGTATTATTGACGTTTATTGACATGCCGTTGAAGAAATGGGTTGAAAAATAGAAGAAGACCGGTATCATAACCAGTAATGACGTTATAAGTGTGCATATAACCAACGTATAATTCATCGGCAGCATAGCAGCTTCCTTACCAAACAATAGCTTTTCAAGCCATTTTGAGCAGACGGTTATGCAGTTTGTGATATTTGCCAATATTATTAGCGTAAACATTATTTTACCCTTATGCGCTTTTATCGCAACAAAGGCAAAGAATGAGCAAACACAAAAACTCAGTGCTAACAGAACTTCGTTGCTTATGCTAAAGTGAACGTTAAGATACAGCAATACAAACTCCGAAATGCACAGTCCGACAATCAAAAGGGAAGTGATCAATTTGCCAAACCTTAGCTTGCCTTTGAAAGGGACTATTGCCATAAGGATAGACGGTAGATATGTAGCAAGCATACAAAGCATGTTTTCTATTTCGTTCCAAAGCGTCATATGCTTCCGACTTCCTTTCGCATACGGTTGAATTTAAATTTAGTATACGCTTCTTTGAACTCCCTCTGTCTTCTGCGTGTAAGAGGCAAAACTGTTCCATCGGTAAGCTTTACACTGTCATCGGTTACAGATTGAACGGAGTAAAAATTAACTGTTATTCCTTTGTAGGGCGAGCAGAAGTGACCGTAAACATCCAAAAGTTTTTCAAAATCACCCTGACTTATACGTATACGGTGGCTGTTCTCATCACTGATGTGTATGATTACGGAGTGATTATTGTATTCGGAGTACAAAATCTTTCTAAGCATGATGCTTTTGCCGTCAGGAAGGTTTACAACTCTTGTTTTTTCAATGATATCCAAATCAAAACGGCGGAACATTCCGGAAACACTTTCCTCTGTAATAGGTTTCCTCAGATAATGACGGGCATTGACCTCGTAGCTTTCGCTTGCAAATTCGTTGCTGGAGGTGCAAAAAGCGATGATAACGTGGTCGTCTACCTCTCGTATACGATAGGCAACGTCCATTCCCGTAAGCTCTCCCATGTAAATATCAAGAATTACAAGGTCAAAGTCCCCGCCCTTGAATTTTTCAAGAAAATACGCAAGTCAAGGACTAAATGACCACTTAAGTCGTTTTTTGACCACTTGAGCAATGCGTATTGACCTACATTAGAACGTATGCTACACTTAGCACGTAAGCTAAAACCCAACGAGAGGAGATAGGGCGGTGCACATAATTATTTACGGCGAAAAAAATTGCGATACTTGCATATCCTGCCTCAGTGATGTTCCTGAGTTACAGTACAGATTGGTAGAATATACTTATATAAATGATTACGATGAGTTTGTTTTGGCTCTTGACCGCGGCGGATTTCAACCGGATTTGGTAGTGGTTG
>JAFQKR010000045.1 GCA_017396825.1 Clostridia bacterium | reverse complement strand
GTACTGTGAGCCGAGGTTCGTTTTGAACGAAAAAATAGAAAAAATCAAAGAGAATCCGAGGATTAACTTCTCGGATTCTCTTCTTTATGAGAGCAAATTTTATGTCTTTTTCGTGTTCTGTGCCTTTGTCAGCGGTCTGAAACACCCATAAGGGTGTTTTTTTCTTAAAATTTTCTTACCGTATACTTTTTGTACTGCTCTATCTCAAAGGCTTCGGCGTACTGCTTGCGGGCGTACATACCGCGCACACGTTTAAGGTGAGAATAATACTCCTTGTATTTGAATGAGGTGCTATTCAGTGCAAACCAATGGGCGTTTATGGCCTCCTCCCAAAGTTTAAAGCCCTCTTCGCTCACCTCTGCATACACATAGGGTACAAACTCTGCCGCGTCCTCCCAGTTTTCAGCATAATAGGGGCCGTCTGCATAATGACCTGGCAGTTCCCTTTCAATAGACTTAAGTCCCGCGTAAAACTGGGCTTTTTTTACTATGTTATGGGTTGCCACGTGGTCCTTGTGCATACTGTTTTTCCAATGAGTTATAAGAATATCGGGCTTATAACTTCTTATAACGTCGCAAAGCATAAAAGCAACCTCGTCATTTTCTGGAAGTTCGCCGTCTACGTAAGGAAAAACCACCGCTTCTCCACCCAATTTTTCAGCAAACGCCTTAGCCTCTGCCTCCTTTTGCTTGCGGTATTCCGCCACTGTAAGATGGGGTGGGTTGCCCCTTTCCCCGGCGGTAAGAGCAACGGTTATTATTTTTGCGCCCTCAAGAGCCGCTGTTGCAAGAACACCGCCTGCAGTCAGCTCCATATCGCCTATATGACCGCCTATAGCCATAATGCAACGTGCCATATCGTACACCTCCGTTATTTTCTATTAGCACCTTAACATAAACACGGAAAATTGTCAAGACGTGAGGAATTGTTACCTTAAAATGCTGCTTATCTATTGACAAAAAGGGCTTTGAAGTGTAAAATAATACCTTGTAGTTTTATATTCGTGAGGTATATAAAAATGAAGAATGAATCATTAAACATCCTTAGAGAAAAATATCTTGCTTTCTTTGAAAGCAAAGGCCATTTGCGCCTTAACTCCTTCCCTCTCGTTCCTCAGAACGATAAGTCTCTGTTGCTTATAAACGCAGGTATGGCACCTCTTAAGCCTTATTTTACGGGTGCACAAATCCCTCCCCGTAAGCGTGTTACCACCTGCCAGAAGTGTATCCGTACTCCCGACATCGAAAGAGTTGGTATTACCGCAAGACACGGTACCTTTTTTGAAATGCTTGGTAACTTCTCCTTTGGCGACTATTTTAAGGGCGAGGCTATTCCGTGGGCTTGGGAGTTTTTGACCAAGACCCTTGAGATACCCGAGGAAAGACTTTCCGTTTCCGTTTATCTTGACGACGATGAAGCAAGAGACATCTGGCTTGCTACCGGTGTTCCTGCTGAGCGCATCTATAAAATGGGTAAGGAAGATAACTTCTGGGAAATCGGCGCAGGTCCTTGCGGCCCTTGCTCTGAAATTTATTATGACCGCGGTGAAAAATACGGCTGCGGCTCTCCCGATTGTAAGCCCGGTTGCGACTGCGACCGTTTCCTTGAGATATGGAACATAGTTTTCACTCAGTTTGACGGCGACGGCAACGGCAACTACGAAAGACTTGAGCATCCTAACATAGATACCGGTATGGGTCTTGAAAGACTTGCTTGCGTTATGCAGGACGTTAACAACCTCTTCGAGGTTGACACCATACGCAACGTTATGATGCGTGTTTGCGACATGGCAAACGTTAAATACGATGCAGGCAGCAGTAACAAGGATATTTCTCTCCGCGTTATTACCGACCATATAAGAAGCACCGTTTTCCTTATAAGCGACGGTGTTATCCCCTCTAACGAGGGTCGCGGTTACGTTCTCCGCCGTCTCCTCCGCAGAGCGGCAAGACACGGCAGACTTCTAGGCATAAAGGGTCTTTTCCTTTCCGAACTTGCCGACACCGTTATCGAAGAAAGCAAGTCCGGCTATCCCGAACTTGTTGAAAAGCGCGACTATATCAAGAAGGCTATCCTTATTGAAGAAGAACGCTTTGCACAGACTATTGATGCAGGTCTTAACATTCTTGAAAAACTTATGGATACGGCTGTTGCCGACGGTACTAAGGTTATAAGCGGCGAAGACGCATTTAAGCTCAACGACACCTTCGGTTTCCCTCTTGACCTTACCCGTGAGATAAGCGCTGAAAAGGGCATCTCCGTTGACGAAGAGGGCTTTGCGGCTCTTATGAAGGAGCAGAAGGAAAGAGCAAGAGCGGCTCGCAGCTTTGCTACCGACTACATGGGCGGCGGTGTTGATCTTGGCGAGATAATCGACAAGACCGTTAAGACTGAGTTTGTTGGTTACGGCGCTACCGAAAGCGACGCACAGATAAAATACATCATTAAAGATAACGAGGCTGTCTCTGAAATCAGCGGTGGCAAGGCTATAATCGTTCTCGACAAGACCCCATTCTATGCAGAGGCAGGCGGTCAGGTAGGCGATAAGGGCGTTATAAAGACCGAAAACGGCGTATTTAAGGTAGAGGACACCAAAAAGACTGCTGACGGTCAGTATCTCCACATGGGTGAAATAGCAGAAGGCTCCGTTGCTCTCGGCAACGCTGTTGCTTCCGTTTGCGCTGAAAGACGCGCCGCTATTGCCAGAAACCACTCCACCGCGCACCTTTTGCAGGCGGCTCTCCGTAAGGTTTTGGGCAACCACATTGAGCAGGCAGGCTCTTACGTTGACGAGTACAGAGTAAGATTCGACTTTACTCACTTCTCCGCGCTCTCTGCCGAGGAACTTTCCGAGGTTGAACGCCTTGTTAACGAAGAAATACTCAAGGGTGACGCTATAAGCTGCACGGAAATGCCTATCGAAGAAGCAAAGGCTATGGGCGCTATGGCACTCTTCGGTGAAAAGTACGGCGACGTTGTTCGTGTTGTAAAAATGGGTGACTTCTCTACCGAGCTTTGCGGCGGTACTCACCTTGATAATACTGCTAAGGCAGGTCTTTTCAGCATCGTTACCGAAAGTTCTGTTGCAGCAGGCGTAAGACGTATCGAGGGCATTACGGGTCTTAACGTTCTTATGCAGATGAAGCAGGAACAAAATCTTATTGATCAAGTAATTTCCGCAATCAAGGCGGCTAACAAAGGTGAGTTGGTTCACAAGGCAGAAAGCCTTGTAGGCGAAAACAAGGGTCTTAAGAAGGAGCTTGATGCTCTTAACACCAAGGCTGCCCTTGCTAAGGTTGATGAGGCTTGTGCTAACGCCGTGGACGTTAAGGGTGTAAAGCTCATTACCGCTTGCTTTGACGGTGTTCCCGGTGACGCTCTTCGTGCAGCGGCTGATACTGTTAAGGAAAAGGATTCCCTTGCAGTATGCGTATTTGCATCCTCTGTTGGCGGTAAGGTATCCTTTGTTGCGGGATGCGGCAAAGAAGCGGTAGCAAAGGGCGCCCATGCAGGCATGATACTTAAGGCTATCTCCCCCATTTGCGGCGGCGGCGGTGGCGGCAGACCCGACAACGCTACCAGCGGCGGTAAGGATGCAACCAAAATAGCAGATGCTATTGCCGCTATCAACGCAGTTCTTGAAGGCCAGATTAAGTAATTTTAAGGAGTTTAATATGGATTGCCTTTTTTGTAAAATAGTTGAAGGTGTTATTCCCTCCTCTAAGGTTTATGAGGACGATATGATGCTTGCCTTTAAGGACATCAATCCTCAAGCGCCCGTTCACGTTCTAATGATACCCAAGATGCACATTGACAGTTTAGACGGTGTAAACGCAGAAAACCTTCCATACGTTACCCATATTTTTGAAAAAATTCCCGCTATCGCTGCTTCCCTTGGTCTTGACAAGGGTTACAGGCTCATCTCCAACTGTGGCTATGAGGGCGGTCAGACCGTCGGTCATTTGCATTTCCACCTGCTAGGCGGTAAAAAGCTTGGCGAGAATATACTGTAAGCCTTAAAGGTTTAAAGGAAATACAGGATGTTGAAGAACAGACCTGCCGCTTTTCTTTGTCTGGTTTTTTCAGCAGGCATAGCGGCAGGCCTGTTTTTATCTTTTGAAAAGACTGCGGGGATGATTATAGCCGCCGTCACTACAGTAGTCCTACTATTGATAATCAAAAAGAAAACATGGGCAAAGGCGTTTTTGATAACTACCGCTGCACTTGTTTTAGGGTTTTCTTACGCTAAAATTTACGTTTTGTGCTTTTCGCCTGCCGTTCCCGATGAAAAAAGGCAATACACCTTTGTTGCCGCAGTACGAGAGGTTGACGAAAAAAGTTCTTACACCAACGTTGAGGCCAAGGTGCAGGACAAGACCTCTCCTTTTGACGGTAAGCGTATTTGTATGTATATATACGGTAGTTCTCCCCGAGCAGGTGACGTTATATCCGTATCCGGGAAGGTTAACGTTGCCAACGAAAAGAACAAGGCAAAAGGCGTTGATTACGTAGTTTACGGTGATTATGCCATTTTATCCGACGTTGAGCCTGAAGGCTTTTATTTTAAAGTTCTGAGTATCAGAAATTGGGTGGGCGGTGTCATTGACAGCACCTACGGAGGAGAGGCGGCAGGCTTTTACAAAGCGCTCCTTATAGGCGACCGAAGCGATCTTACAATGGATTTTGAAGGGGCGTTTTCCCGATCCGGCCTTTCACATATAATGGCTATATCCGGTCAGCACTTTTCACTTATAGTTTTTAACGCCTATCTTCTTTTGCTTTCTGTTTTTCGCCGGAAAAAGTTTTGCAGCGTTGTCGCCATATTACTAGCCATCGCCTACACGGTATTTACGGGAGCCTCTCCTTCAATAATACGCGCTTGCTTTATGTGTTCGGCAGTGTTTGCAGCTTCGCTTTTCAACCAAGAAAGTGATGGAATAATTAATCTGTCGGTGGCGTTGATCGTTTTGCTTTTGGTGAATCCTTACAGTATAATCAACACAAGCCTTCAGCTTTCTTTTCTGGCAACTGCAGGAATACTTTACACCTTATATCATCTTGAGCTTTATTTTGAAAGACGAAAAACCTCAAAATGGGTAATCGCTTTAACGATTCCCTTGGCTATGTCAGCATCTGCTTCCTTGTTCTGTACACCCGTTTTTCTCACAACCTTTGACTATGTTTCAGTTCTCGCACCACTTTCTAATATTTTGGTAAACTGGTTGGTCGAAATGGCAGTTATCTGCGGTATACTGTTTATTGTACCCGCCTTGCTGATGAAAGAAATCGGAATAGTTCCAACGTTGATATTCCGCGCCGTAAAATCCGTTGCCGTGTGGGTCTCAAGCCTTAAAATTGCTTGCGCTTCTGTGGATATGCCCTATATAAAGCTTTTATTTATACCGTCGGTGTTTACGATTTCAGCCTTCAGCTATTTCAAGCCAAAAAAGGCAGTGGCAATTATAAGCGGAGTGTTCATTGCCACTTTAGCTGTCGTGGTGGGATGCTCCGCACTACAAGACAGCCGCCGCGAAAGTAACGCTGTATTTTACGTAAGCGACGGCTTATCCACCGCCCACGCTTTTTATGCAGATGGAAGATTGACAGCGATTATCGACTGTAACGGTGCCACGGGTGTTTCCGGTACTGTTACACAAAACGGATACACCTACATCGACGCCTACGTAGTTACGGTGTGTACCGAAGATACGGTAACCAGACTAAGACGAACACTTCCATACACACCCGTTGACACAGTTTACATACCGTGGGAGGAAAACGACTACACAGAGGAAGCCGTAAGTTTTGCAAAAAGAAAAGGCTGTAAGGTGATACGATATAAAGACCAAGCCTTAACCCTTGGATATATGACCGTATACACCCCCGACAGCAATACATTGACAGGCGGTTACGTAGTAAAAGCGAAAAAAAGCAGAAGCAGCCTTTCCATAATCAGCACAACCTCTTGGATAAGCTGTGATGCGATAGACCGAAACGACACCTTGGTTATTACGAAAACGGCGATAAACGAACACTTGGATTACAACCTATTACCCTACACATACGAAAAACTGATAGTCAGCTACGACGAGGTCTTTTGCCGTTTTGCAGAAGATATCCAAATGGCAAAGAGCATCGACACCTATGACGGAAGCCTATTGCTTTATTTTGGAAAAGACGGCATTGTAAAGGAGCAGTAACATGAATGAAGATATACTAAAAACTCATTTAAAAGAAAGCGTATCAGGAAAATGCTATTTGCTTTGCGGGGACGAAGAATACACAAAAGACCACTACGTAAGGCAGTTCATTAAACGTGTGGAGGCTTTACCCATACCTGAGTTTAATCTTTTGACCTTCTGCGGAAAAGCCTTTACTCCCCACGCTGTTGCCTCTGCTATGGAGGATCTCCCTTATATGTCCGATTATAAGCTGATTTTCATAAGCGAGGTGGAACTTTCCAAGTTATCCGAAGGAGTAGTAACAGAATTAATAGAAGTTCTTGAGGGGATGCCTGATTATGCCAACGTGCTTATTTTAGCGAGAAGCAACGAACTTTCTCAAAAAATTCTGAACAAAAAAGAAAAGGCGCCCGTAAGCACACTTATTGCCTATTTGGAAAAGAACGGTCTTGTGGTTAGTTTTGAGACACAAACAGGACTAAAACTTAAAAAATGGGTAAAAAGGCATTTTGACGCAGCAAACACCCCAATAAGTGATGGTGCTTTGGAGCACATGATAGCTTTATGCGGCGAAGATATGTATACCCTACACGGCGAGGCGAGAAAGCTTGTTGCCTATTGCAATGGCAGAGAGGTTAAAAAAGCCGATATTGAAGCGGTGTGCTGTGTTAATGAAAACTATCGTATTTTTGACCTCACTAAAGCTCTTACCGCGCGAAATACCAAGCAGGTACACAATATATACAACAATCTTATAAAAAGCGGCTCATCTCCCTACATGATAATCAACATGCTTTCCTCCTGCATAACTGATATGACCGTTGTTAAGGCGGGTATTGAAAGCGGTAAGTCCATACAAGACATTGCCAAAATCCTTAAGACCTTTGATTGGGCGGTTAGGAATTACGCGCCCTTTGTACGCAAGGTTGATTTTGGGTATCTGGAATACGCGGCAACCAAATGCAACGAATGTGCCCTTGCACTTAAAAGTTACCGCACAGATCCTGCCACCGCCGTTGAGTTCTTTTTGTTGAAACTATCTGCCTATGAAAAAGATAAGGCTTAAATACCCACTGCTTGTGGAGGGCAGTTACGACAAAAACCGCGTTAAAGCTGTTGTCGATGGAACGGTTATTACCACCGACGGCTTCGGCGTGTTTAACTCCACGGAAAAGAAGGCCTTGCTTCGCCGTCTTACAGAAAACGGAAAACTGATAGTCCTTACCGACAGCGACGGTGCAGGTATGCTTATACGAAATAAAATAAAGGGGTATTTGCCCGCTGACAAGGTAATAAACATCTATTCTCCTACCGTAAAGGGCAAGGAAAAACGCAAAAAGGCCCCCTCCAAGGCAGGGGTTTTGGGGGTCGAGGGTATGAGTGACGAAATACTGACGGAGCTTCTTTCTCCTTTTGCAGAGGAAAATGAAAACACACACACTACACCCGTAAGCCCTGCAATGCTATACTCGGCCGGTTTTACCGGTGGTACGGACAGCGCTTTAAAACGGGCAGCCTTTTGCAAAAAGGCAAAGCTTCCCGAAAGCCTTACTCCAAAGGCCTTCAGAGAGGCAGTGAATATACTTGGCGGAGTTGCTTATTTTGAAAAAATTTTAGCGGAGTTAGATAAATGAAAAAAGTTTCTGTTTTCACCTTAGGATGCAGGGTAAATCAATACGAATCCAGAGCTTTAGCGGAGTTTTTCGTTAAAAAGGGCTACGCTTTGGTGCCTTTTGGCGAAGAATGCGACGTTTGTATTGTAAACACCTGCGCCGTTACCGCTGAAAGTGAAAGAAAAAGTGCCCAACTTATACGACGGGCGTCCCGTTTTGCAAAAGATGTTAGGGTCTGCGGCTGTTACGTTGCCGCAAGAGGCGATGCGCTGCCCGATATGCCATTTGTTACCAAGGCAGCGGGATGCGTAGGAAAGACCTCTTTGGCAGATGAGGTACCACGGCTAACAGAAAAGGACTTTGAACTGATGGATATTGCCACGGTAAGCGGAGAAAGGCTCCCCACAATGTCCTCGGCAAGAGCATATATCAAGATACAGGACGGCTGTAACGGAAGATGCACCTATTGTATAATCCCCGCATTGCGTGGGAAGGTACGCTCACGTCCGGTGGAAGATATATTTGATGAGGCAAAGCGCCTTGTTGCTGACGGCTGTAAAGAGATAATACTAACGGGTATCGAAACCGCCGCATACAACTATATGCCCTTACCCGAACTTATAAAGCAGATTGCGGGGATAGATGGGCTTTCGAGGCTGAGACTTGGCTCCCTTGACCCAAACGCCATAAACGAAAAATTCATAGAAGTTGCAAGAACCACCCCTGTTCTTATGCCGCATTTTCATATTTCCTTACAGTCGGGCTGTGACCGAATTTTAGCCCTTATGAAGCGGCCCTACAAAGCGGAGGAAGCAAAAAAGCGGCTTTTAGCCCTTAAAAAATCGGTGCCTGACGTAAAACTGTCGGCAGACATAATATGCTCCTTCCCCACCGAAACGGAAGAAGAACTTAAGGAAACGGTATCTTATCTTAAGTCCATAGGCTTTTTGCATATACACGCCTTTTCCTACTCCAAGCGTCCCAATACGCCGGCGGCGGAAATGGACGGGCAGATACCTGAGGAGATTAAAAAGCATAGGATGCGCTACTTCCTTGACGAATGTCAAAAAATGGAGCGTGACATCCACGAAAGCAAGATAGGCTCTAACGACCGAGTTTTAGTAGAAAAAGCTACAGAGGGCGGTTTTGTGGGTCACACTGCGGATTTTTGCGAAGCACTGATAAAAACCAATGCAATTTATACAGAGGGTGACCTTGTTGACGTAAGGATTGCAGAATACGCCGACGGAAAGCTTATTTGCCAAGTCCGTTAAGCTACAACAAAAGGGGCTGTAAAAAACTTTGTTTTTTACAGCCCCAGCTTGATGACCAACCTTGTCATCAAGCTGGCAGAGTGCTGAGAAAGAGTGCAGACAAGACGAACCGAGGCGAAAACTGTACTAAGTACTGTGAGCCGAGGTTCGTTTTGAACGAAAAAATAGAAAAAATCAAAGAGAATCCGAGGATTAACTTCT
>JAFQKR010000044.1 GCA_017396825.1 Clostridia bacterium | reverse complement strand
GCTTTTAGCCGTAACCGTTTCCTTTTCGCCGCCTAATACCGATATACTGTAATTTGTTTCTTTAAACAAAACAGGATTATCACAAATAAAAGTAAAACCGTAATCAAGCATTGCTTTATGGTCTTGCCAGTCGTTACCGTCGTTAAGGGTAACGGCAATAAGCAAGGCATTATCATTCCTTGCAGCAGATACAAGGCACCTTCCCGACTTTTTGGTAAAACCGGTTTTCACCCCCACCGCACCTTCATAACTAGACAGTAATCGGTTATGATTAGTAAGTGTGTGAGAAGTTCCGCCATAATTTAAAGTTATACTTTTAGTTTGGCATGCTTTAGCAAACTCATCATTTGCCAAAGCATAACGGGTAAGCATAGCTAAATCGTAAGCAGTTGTATAATGGGTTTCACCGTCAAGTCCCGACGGGGTTTCAAAATGAGTATCAGCAAGACCTAATTCTTCTGCCCTCTCGTTCATCATAGCAACAAAATCTTCTATGCTTCCACCAATCGACACAGCCGTTGCGTTTGCCGCATCATTTCCCGAAGTAAGAAGCATACCGTAAAGTAAATCTCGGTGTGTCAGCTTCATCCCCACCGTCAGCCCCATAGAAGAACCTTCGGTCCTTATCATTTCGGGAGTAACGGTAATTTCTTTATCAAACTCACCGTTTTCGCATAAAAGCAGCGCTGTCATTATTTTAGTAGTACTTGCCATAGAAAGACGCTGTCTTTCATTTACGCAGTATATAACCCTTCCGCTAATTCCGTCTATAAGAATGGCAGATTTAGCCGAAACACCAAGGCCTTGTGTTTTAAAACCGCAAATAAAAAAGCAAAAAACTAATACAAAAACAGCAATACGCTTTAACAATACTATCACCCTTTTTATACTATTAAAAAAGGGTGATTAATATGATTATTATTCTTTAGCTGTAAAAACGTCTTTTACCTTATCAATAATTTCGGGAGCAGCCGCAATAGCGCGGTCTACTGCAGTTGTTTCGGTGCTTACGGGAATCATTCTGATATTATCTCCCTTAACGCTTAAGAAACCAACAGGAGTAATGGTAACACCTGCGCCGCTTCCGCCGCCGAAAATTGCCTGCTGTGTTTTACTGGGAAAATCACTGCCGCCGGTAGCAAGACCGAAAGCAACTTTTGAAACAGGAATTATAGTAACTTCGCCTAAGGTTATAGCCGTTCCTACAACCACATCTGCGTCAACCATAGTACGCAGCTTGTCCATAGAGGTATCGAGTATGCCTTTTAATTTTTGTTCACTCATTTTTCCACATCCGTTTCTTTAATTTCGGTTTCTTCTATTACATCCATTGCCGAAAGCTGTTCCCCAAGGTCAGGTTGAGCAGCTCCCGTATCATCATGAGGCAATGGTGGCAATTCGCTTAAATCGGATATTCCAAAACAACGCAGGAAATTTTTTGTTGTTCCGTAAAGTAATGGCTTTCCGGGAAGCTCAAGCCTGCCTCTTTCTTCAAGGAGTCCCTTTTCAATAAGGGTAGTAATTGTGCTTGAACAGTCAACACCTCTCACCTGCTCAATAAAAGCCTTGGTTATGGGTTGGTTGTAGGCAACTACCGACAGCACTTCAAAGGCTGCTTGAGAAAGGGGCGTTTTTCTGTGCATATCGGCAACTTTTCTTATATATTCTCCATATTCACTTCTTGAACAAAGCTGATAAGCATTCTGAAGTTTTACAAGTTCAACTCCCGAGCCGCTTTTATCAAG
>JAFQKR010000043.1 GCA_017396825.1 Clostridia bacterium | reverse complement strand
GAGTACTGTGAGCCGAGGTTCGTTTTGAGCGAAAAAATATAAAAATATATAAAAATTTCGGGGAAATTTTCCCCGAAATTTTTCACTTTATAGTAACTATATTTTCTTTTTTCGTGTTCTGTGCCTTTGTCAGCGGTCTGAGAGCAAACGTGTCGTTTGCTCTTTTTTTCTAATCGTCAGTCGATGTCCTCTATTACTTCCTCAGGCGGAACGTCAAGAAGCCACGGGTTTTTAAGAAGCTTACGCATATACTTAAGGGCGGAGGCATAATAATGCCCATCGCAAATGCGCTCATCGGTAACTATTCGGTAGTCCACAAACTTCTTCTTTTTAACGCTTCCGTCATCGTCCAAAACGTTCTCACGGCGTTTTGCGCCAAAGGCAATAAATAACGGCGCGTTGCCGAAGTCATACAAATGATGAAATACGGGCGGTATACCTAAGGAGCCAAGGCTTGTTATAACCAATGAGCCGTGAAAGGGGCTGACCTTTAGAAGCGCCTTGGGCATGATACCGAAATAATCCATGGTTTTAAGCATCCACACAAAGAACTTAAGCATAAGACCGGGGATGTAGTTTATCACCCTTGCAATGCCGTCAAAATCGCTTTCCGTGCTACCTTTATTTTTCGCTATCTCCTCGTCAAGGATGCGGAAAACATCCTCGGCGGTAGCATTAGGCTCGGGGTATACCTTTATAACCGTTTCGTCGGCGTTAAGAGACATTTCCTTCTTGATGGTCATAATGACCTCAATATTATTGCGAGCAAAAATCTTCTGCCTGCTTATAAAACGGTTAATGCCGGGGCGCTGAGACACGGTGCGAACGTACGCTGCCACAAAAACGTGCAGTATGCCAAAGCCCTTAAAGCCTGCGTCCTGCTTCTCTTTTATGTATCTGTCAACGTTTTCCATATCAAGGCTGTCCGCCATAAGATTAGAGGAGCCTGTTCTGGTAGGCTGAAGATAGGGGGACAGGTAGTTCATAGGGGCAAGAGAACGTATCTTTCTGCCGTCCTTTCGGTCGCCAAAGCGTCTGCGTCTTTTTTTCTTCACTTCGTTAGGGCTGCTCAAGGTATACACCACCTTACTTAAAAAGATGTTAGGAAACCATAGAGTAATCGTTGCCGAGGAGAGATTTCATTATTTCGTCATAAGCCGCGTCTATTTTCTCGGACGCAGAGATGAGCTTATCGGAAAGCTTTTGAAGTTGCTCGCAATAAGCGGTATAGTAGTTATCATAGCCGCTGTTGGTGCCCGTTATAAGGGTACGGGTACGGCGGATAAGTTCGGTAGAGTCGTTTTTAAGGCCGCTGAAAAGGGTTGCAAGCTCTGCCCTTTTGGTGCGGTAGGTGCTGCCCGTGGGAACGGAATATTGCTTTAAAAGCTTATCAAAATCGGAAAGTATATCGTCCATCTCCGCATGGGCGTTTTTAAGCTCGGTATCCGCGTGGGTGTTAAGATACAGCACCGCATCGGTCATCTCGCCGCTGTATACCTTCATAAGAGAGGTTTGGCTTAGGTTGATGCTGGCATAGGGTAAGGCAATAACTATATCCCCTGCCCTTCTGTATATGGCGGAAACCGCCACTGCAAGCTTATCGGTGCCCGACGTAAGAGCCTTTACCGTGTCAAACTCCTCCGCCTTCTTTTCAGCCATGGAAACGTTTACCGCGCTAAGACAAAAGGCGGTAAGCAACACTGCCACACAGCATATAAGAAAACTTTTTCTAAACATCCTTTGCCTCCTCGCCGTAAAGGCGCACTCCTTCGGGAACGTAGGGACGGTAGTCCTTGCCGTGCTTTATCATCTCGCGCACCATGGTGGAGCTTATAAAGCAGTATTCGGGAGCAGAGGGGATAAAAAACGTATCAACGCCGCTTGTTTTTTTATTAACGCAGGCGATAGTGTACTCATAGTCCAGATCCGTGCCGTTACGCACGCCCTTAACTATAACGTCTGCCCCGTGCTCTGCCGCAAGGTCTGCCACCCAGCCGCTGTCCACCGCAACGCTTACGTTGGGGAACGCCTCAAAGGCTTCCTTAACAAAACGAACGCGGCTTTCTAAATCAAACATATACTTTTTTTCGGTGTTAACGCTTACTGCAACCACCACCCTGTCAAAGATGGCGGCGGCGCGGCGTATATAGTCGTAGTGACCTACGGTAATAGGGTCAAAGCTACCCGTGCAAAGGGCGGTCATATCCCGTCCTCCTCACTTTTGAGGATGGTAACGTAGGTCTTACCGTAACGGTAAAGCTTTGCAGTAAACCCGTCGGGGGGTGTGGGGATACCGTCCTCAGCACTTTCACACACTATTATGGCGCTGTCGCCTATAATATCGGCGGCGCGCACTCTTTTTATAACCTCGTCAAGAAAGCCTTCCTTGTAGGGAGGGTCAAGAAAGATAAGGTTAAACCTCTCCTTACCTGCGGCGGTCTTGAGATAGTCACGCCAGTCGGCACAAACGGTCTTACACTGAGGAAGCATATTTGCCCTCATTACGTTGGCACGGATAACCTCTGCCGCCTTTTTGTTGCTGTCAACGATAACCGCACTGTCTGCTCCGCGGCTTACCGCCTCCAACGCCATCTGACCGCTGCCGCCGAAAAGGTCAAGTACACGTCTTGCTTCTATATTGAACTGTATGGCGGAAAAAACAGCCTCCTTAACACGCTCCGCAGTGGGACGGGTGTCATCCCCTGCAAGAGTATTAAGGCGCACGCCTCTTGCCTTGCCTGTAATTATTCTCATGTAAATTCCTCATTTTTTGACTTTATACGATTAATATATCATTTTTTCGCAAATTTATCAACAGTTTTTTATTCCTCAGCCTTGGCAGTTATTACCACCGTGTGCTCGCTGTTAACTGAGGGTATGGTGTAAACCCCGTTAACCCCCTCAAGAACCACGCCGTTTATAGTTACGGTATCTATAACGTAGCCCTCCTTGGCACCGAAATGAAGTGTAAGGCTGTCACCGCCCTGAACGGTAATAAGACTGCCTTCCTCACAGTAAACGGTTCCGTCGTCATACTCCACCTTAACGCTGTAACTCACGCCGCCCTCCATAACAAGGGCAAAAAGTTTCTCGCCCTCTACGGGAACGGTAACGGTGCCGTTTTCAGTCACGGCGTAAACAGAGGCTTCCTTTTCCGTAAACTTACCTGTTTTCTCGTCAAAGGTAAGCATTTTTACGTTGTAGCCGCTGAACGCAAAACCAAGCTCAACGCTTAAGGTGGTGCCGGAGGGTAGCTTATCCTCGCCCTTGCGGTTGATAACAGCAAAGCTGCCAAGGTCAAAGCCCATATCTCTAAGGATATCAACCGCGTCGGAATAACCCTCTCCGCCGTTTATATCCACACCAAGCTCAAGCCTTGCATCGTCCCTTGGATACTCTGCGCCCTTGGGAAGCACCCAGTTGTATCTGTCGCCCGTAGCAATTACCTGCTTGCGTGAGCAGTCTCTCATTATTTTTTCAAGGCTTCCTGCGCTGAGTATGGTGTTGTTTGTAAGGTCGATTATAACCGTATCGGCATTCCAATCCACCTCAGGGTCTATCCTACCGCCCTTTGCTATCTTTATATCTATAACGGTAGCGGCAAAAACCTCTGCATCCGGCTCAACGTTCTGCCAGCATACGGTGCCGTGGTCGTATTCTCTGTTGGAAACCTCGGTAACCGTACCAAGTTCCAACCCAAAGTCGGCAAGCAGCCCTTCTGCCTCCTCGCCCGTCATGCCTAAAAGCTCGGGCATTTTGAAAGCACCTGCTCTTTGGCTAAGCACAAGGTCTATCTTGTCGCCATAGTAGGCAGTCTCGTCAGAGGCGGGGCTTTGAGAAAGAACGGTGCCATCGGCAAAGCCGCTTTCCTTGTAGGTTATCTCCCCTATATTAAGCTTGCTTTGGTAAAGAAGCTCCACTGCCTCCTCAAAGGTCTTACCGCCCAGATGGGGCACGGTAACGCTGTCGGTATAGCTGTTGATTGTTATAATAAAGCGGTCGCCCTCTTTTACGGTAACGCCTTCCTCAACGGCACCGCCGTTTTCGTAGGTAAAGGCGGAAACGCACCCGTTACCAACACCCGTGGTGCTGGCGCTGTATTTACGAAAAACGTCTTCCTTTTTAACGCCGCATTCCCACAGCCAGTTCATAGCCTCCTCGGCGGTCTTACCGATGATGCCGGAGTAAGCAGTGCTGAACTCCTTACCGCTTACGGTTATCTTAACGTAGCTGCAAACCCCGTTTTCGTCACAGAAAAGCTTGGTGCCCGCCTCGGGAGTCTGGCTGAGTATCTGCCCACGGGGTGCGTCGCTTTCCATGTCGTATACTATGTTCTTGGGCAGGATAACCACGGGCTTTATGCTTTCTGCCAACTCGTCGTTCCACATCTTACCCACAAGGTCGGGAGCCGTAAGGGAAAAGGCGTCGCTTGACAAAGCCTCACCGCTTACGGCAGAGCTTTCACCCACGGTCTCGCCGCCGTCACCGCCGCCAACGATAAGGGCGATAATAACGCCTATCAAGACAAGTATCACCAGGGCACCTGCCCCAAGGGCGATAAGCATGCCCTTGCTCATACCCGAAAAGATATTCTTTTTACGGGGCTTATCGCTAAATATTTCCTTATATGTATTATTATTGTTGTCCATCACCTTTAAGTCCTTTCAGAAAAAACTATCCAGTGTATCTATTATGCCATAAAAATCGTATTTTGTCAATCCACGAACTATAAAGCCCCCTTCGGCATAAAATGTTATAGAAAGACGGGGCACACACCCCCCGCTTTACTATTAAAAGGAGGAAACCACAATGGGTGAAAGAACTGCTTTTCAGCCCCTCGGCTGCGGCAAACAGGAGCCCCTTTGCTGTATCACCGCCAACAAGGTCTTTGACTCTGCCAGAGACAAGGACTGTCTGGAGGATATACGCGTTTTTCTTTGCGAGTGCTCTCAAGAGGTTGTAGACCACGCTACATCTGTTCGTTGCAAGGGCGCAGAGGTTATCGCCACTGACATTACCATAGACCCCGTGCCCTTTAACAAGGGCTTTTATCAGGTGCTTATACGCTATTTTATTTGCATTACCGCCGAGGTATGCGTATGCGGTAAATCCTACGAGGTAAAAGGCCTTTCCGTTTACGACAAAAAAGTAATACTTTACGGCAGTGAAAAGAACGTAAGCGTTTTCACCTCCGACCCCGAGGACAACAGCTTTTGCAGGCTGCCTAAGCACCTTAAATGCGAATCCGACCCCACTCTGCCCACGGTTGTGGTAGAGGTTGCCACCCCAATCTGCCTTGACATTAAGCTTGTTGAACGCTGTAAGTGCTTTGGCAACTGCTGCTGCAGCATCGACAGCCTTCCCGAAGGCGTAAAGGCACGCTTCGACAGCCCCTTTATCGACGGCGAGGGCAGAAACGAGCTTTTCGTTTCCGTTGGCATCTTTTCCGTTATCCGCATGGAACGTCCCGTGCAGATAGTTATCCCCGCCTCCCGCTTCTGCCTGCCCGACAAGGACAGCGTTCCTGCAATAAGCTCCTCTGACCCCTGCAACGTTTTCGGCAGAATGAACTTCCCCATGGATGAATTTTTCCCTTACGCAGAGGACGGTAAAGGGCATAAAAGCGAGGATAAATACGACAGAGGCTGTTGTAAGTAAAGGGATATAAAAATAGTCCCGACCGCAAAAACGATTTAACGTTTTATCCCTCGGGTTGCGCCGGTTTTTACCGCCGACCGCGAAAACGATTTAACATTTTTATAATGTAGAAAAAAACAAGGTAAAGCGCAAAATGCGCTTTACCTTGTTTTTTCTATGTGGTAAAATGGTTATACTAGGCTTCAAGAACAGCTTTAGTATCTCTTGCAATAACCAATTCCTCGTTGGTGGGGATAACGAAAACGCGAACCTTGGAGTCATCTGCGGAGATATCGCAAGGCGCGGGAAGATTACGCGCGTTAGCGTTCTTTTCAGCGTCAACCTTAATGCCGAGATAATCGAGATCAGCGAGAGCGTCAACACGAACTGCCTTGTCGTTCT
>JAFQKR010000042.1 GCA_017396825.1 Clostridia bacterium | reverse complement strand
TGAACCATCGGTGCGGTCACAAAGGTCAGGGTATGCTTACCAAGGCAAAGGGTGTCGCCCTCGCCTACCACAAGACGTCTGTCGGAAAAGTCTGTACCAAAAAACTGGCCCATCATGACGAAGGCCTTTTGGGTTGCCACTACGGTTGCCCCCGGGTAAGCCTTGGCAAAATTAAGAATGTTTGCCGAGTGGTCCGGCTCCATATGGGACACGATAAGATAGTCAGGAGTCCTTCCGTCAAGGGCGCAGGTAAGGTTGTCCATCCACTGATGGAAGAATTTTGCGTCAACCGTATCAAATACGGCAACCTTGTCGTCAAGCATAACGTAGGAATTGTACGCCATGCCGTTGGGGACCACGTACTGACCCTCGAAAAGGTCAATCTCGTGATCGTTTACGCCTATATATTTTACGTCCTTAGAAAAATTCATTTTTTCTCCTTTATTAAGCCGAGCCGCGGCAAAGCGCCCGCTTTTTTGGGACAGAAACCCTTGAAAGGCCCGTGCTTTACTATAATTATTAACCTTTTTTAATGATTATATCATTAACCTTGAAATTTTTCAACCCTTTATCCCATTTTTGAAAAAACTTTGTCGCGAAAACCTTTATCCGTAAAAGGTGCCCTCGGATAAAAACAAAAAGCGGGATCAATAATGCGATCCCGCCGATAAAAAGCTATTCAACGTTAAGATTTTCAAACAGGAACATTTGGTCGTCAAGGAACTCCCTCACGGTCATACCAAAGCCGTTTGCCACCATCATAACCGTGGAAAGGGTAACGGTTTTGCTTTTACCGCTCATTATCCACTGCATGTGGCCGTGCTGTATGCCCGAAAGCTGCTCCAGTCGGTACTGGGTCATCTTCCTTTCGGCAAGCAGCTGAGATATTCTTTTAGCAACGGCGTCGTTTACAGTCACGTACTCACCCCAATAAAATCTATATGAAAGGATACTTTCTTAAAATATTATATTCCTTTGAGCGAAAAATATATGAATGTATACTTTCATATTCCGTTGCCTTTATGGGACGTTTGTGATACAATTAGGAAAGAATACTTACATAGGTTGACCATATGATAGTGACTTTTTTTGGACATAGAGATTATTTGTCCACAACGGACGACGAGGAAAAATTAGCGGCTATCCTCGAAAGCTTTAGCGACAAGGGCGAAATAACCTTTTACTTGGGCGGTTACGGAAGATTTGACGGTTTTGCAAGCCGCTGCGCTAAAACGTATAAGAAAAAGCATCCCGATGCAAAAATTATTTTCATATCTCCGTATTTGGGCGATTGGCTGAAAAAAAGATTGGCTTTTATGGAAATAGAATATGACGGCACAATTTATCCCGGGCTGGAAAACGTACCTTTAAAATTTGCCATCGAAAAAAGAAATCAGTGGATGATAGATAAGTCCGATTTTGTTATTTGCTTCATTAAAACCGGCTTTGGCGGCGCTTATAACAGTCTTGTTTACGCCAAACGAAAAAACAAGCCCTTTATCAATTTATATCAGGATAAATACCCCCCTGACCTTTCGGTCAAGGGGGAGGAGGATTTTATCTTGAATAAGGAGTGTAAAAGCATTGGCACGGCTTGGGAGGAGGCGGTGGGGCCTCACAACAGCCGGGTGACGTGATAAAATTAACCGTTTGGCCATTTACTGCAACGCCGTCTTTTTTCAAGGTCCACTTAATGGGATTGTAAGTTTTGTTACCATCGGTCTTGGTAAGATAAACATCGCTGGATGCATCAACCTTCACGGTGATCTGTGCCAAAACCTCTGCCTCACCGGTGATAGAGAAGGTCATAGAGCCCTTGGTACCGGGAGCAACAACCTCGGTGCCCTCGCTGTTGGCTTTTACACTAAGCGTGCCTGCATCATTGGAATCGGCAACCCAAGTAGCCTTAGAAGCAAGATTGGCTGTTTGTGCGCCGTAAGCATCAGCAAACATATCGTCAGCCTGAATGGAAGCAGCAAAGCCCCACTTTGCAACAGCAGCGCTGTTAGAGTTGATAGAAGTGCTGGTAGTGTACTTAGCAAACGTGGAAACGCTCATTGCAAGGATAGCAACAAGCAGCAGTGCCATAACGGCAACGATCAGCGCTTTACGTTTCATGTTTTTCATGGTAAAGTCTCCTTTTTTGTAAGTAAAATATTCAAAAAACGCGGCAGGCGGCGTGCCGTGCTCTCTCCGTTTCTCCGTGGCACGCCGTTTATTCTGCTTTGTTATTTTGATTGGTGTTTTTGGCAAGCTTTGCAAGACGCGCTTGCCCTGCGCCAAACCGCTGCAAACCGTTTTATTCGGTCACCGTCAGGGTGTATACGGCATAACTGCCGCCAAGATATGCTACCAGGAAGTAAACACCCGGGGCAGCACCGGGAGAGCCATCCTCAGGGGTGGCCTTGACCGTCAGGGTAAATGCCGCACCGCACGTAAAGGGTGCGCCGTCATCAAAGGTGGCGTGACCGTATTGATCAACGCTCACACCCTCAAGGAGCGTAGCACAAGCGCGCGTATACTGCATTTGACCGTTCACGGTCTGATATACGTAAAGTGAAATTTCACCGGACGACTGGTTGGAGGCATAGACCGTCAGCGCAAGCGTGTCGCCCTGCTGTGCGGTGCCCTTGTTGGTTGCGTGCGTTTCCTTGTTCTCAAGGATCGTGAGCGTCGGCGCGTCTATCACCGTGAGCTCCGTCTCATAGCGGGTATGCACCGAGGTATCGATACCCAGGCAAGAAAGCGCCGTGAGGTCGGTATCGGCAGGCACCACCACAACCTCATAATACAGCTTACCGCTGAAATTATGGTAACGCAGCGCCGACATGTCAAGCTGACCGTACAGCTCGGCACCGGCAGGAATATCACCTACCGTACCAAGCAAAACGCCTGCAAACTCACTGTACAGGAAGACACCGGGGGCTGATACCACCAGATTGGCGGGCAGCGAAACGGGCGTGCCGTCACTCTGCGCCATACGGAACAGCAACAGCACCTTATCCTCGTCAGCATATCCCTGCCCTGTCAGCGTGGGTGCCTTCAAGGAAACGTTCAGGCTTTCACCCAGCACCACCGTCTGGTTGTCAAGCGTTTGCTCGGCAGTAGCCTTTACCGTATAGGAAAGCTCAGCCGAGGTACGTGTGCCGTCAAGCTTCATAAACACTTCGCCACTGCTCGGCGGTGTTTGGGCGCCGGCAAAGGAAAGATTGAATACCATTACCGCGGCAAAGCCCGCAAAGGGCTCATTACCGCCAAAGGCGGTAAAGCGATCGAGGGCTAGCTCAGTAATACCGGCTTCGTCCTCACCCACCACGTAAGAGTAGTAAGCAAAGGCAGGCATTTCATCGCCCTCAGCCGTGAGGATCGCGGACAGATCGATAACCGTTAAGGTCGTGCCCGCGGGCAGACCCTGCGTGAAGCACAGCGTTCCCAGCGTGTATGCCGGCGGTAACGAGGGCGTGCTTGCCATCAACCCCTCCCACAGGAAGGTGAAGGTCATGCCGCCGTTATC
>JAFQKR010000002.1 GCA_017396825.1 Clostridia bacterium | reverse complement strand
GCAAGCGTTACAGAAGAGAAGACGAGATAGGCACTCCCTTCTGCATTACCTACGACTTTGAAAGCGAAGAAGACGGTTGTGTTACCGTTCGTGACAGAGATACCATGGAGCAGGTAAGACTTCCCATAGCCGAGCTTAAGGATTATATTTCGAAGAAGTTGGAGTTCTAAAGAATCCCCGCTACTCACTTCATTCGTGAAAATTTTGTATAAAACAAAAACGGTAGGAAAAAACCTACCGTTTTTTTGTTGCCTATTTATTAGAATTGAGCTTCGTCATTCTGGTTACAACTCTGCTGTGCATCACACTGAGGAGCAGCATTTACGGGCTTTGCTCCGCCTGTGAAAAAGCTCTTTAAAGAGCAACCGATAGAAAGTATGCCCGCACCCATAAGTGCCCATCCCATAGCGTTTGCAAAACCTTCAAAGGCGTCACCAAGGTATGTAACGTTTTGGGCTGCTATACGGGTCGCTTTATACTGATAGGTGTAAAAGTCTGCACCAAATGAAGTATCCGCTAAATATCCGCCGCTGTAATAGTTAACGTCCATACAGTTTATGCCGGCGATTATAAAGAACACACCTGCAACTATGCCCAAAAGACTTAAGATTTTTGCGATTTTCATAATAATCCTCCTCATTCTTTTCGAAGTTCCAATTTACCTCGACTTTTTAGCACATAATAACATATATTTTTGGTTTTGTCAAGGCGTAAAGCGTATATTTTTTGAGTTAATTGTATCAAAAACAAAGTATCATTGTTTTATAGAGGTGATTGAATATGTATGAAAGCTTTGTAAAGGACAGGATAACGGCTCTAAGGCTTAAAAAAGGCGTATCGGAATACCAGATGAGCTACGATTTAGGGCATAGCAGAAGCTATATTTATAACATTTCTTCAGGAAAAGCCTTGCCGCCGTTGAAGGAATTTTTTGCCATTTGCGACTATTTCGGCATAACGCCCAAACAGTTTTTTGAAGACGGTACCAAGCATCCCGAACTGATTCAAAAAGCGGTAGAGGGCATGAGCAAGCTTGAAGAAGACGATTTGATACTTCTGCTCAGTATAATAAATAAGTTTAACAAAAACAAGTAAATAACTACCCCATACTCGCGAAAAAAACAAAAAGCTGTAAGAACGCTTTCGGGTTCTTACAGCTTTTTATATTGATACAACAAATCAAGTGAAGCTCATAACTCCTAATAACACTGCCAAAAATCCAAAGTTAAAAGCGGAGAAGAGCTTTATGTAATAGCCGGTCTTGCCCGGATTGTGCTTCGTGTATTCCCTGAAGGTTATAAGGCTTGCCAGCGAGGCGATAAGGGTACCCACGCCGCCGATATTTACGCCTACCAGCAGATCACTGTAGTTGTTCGTAAACTGTGACAGCAGTATGGCAGAGGGCACGTTGCTTATGAATTGGCATGAAAGGGTGGAAAAAAGCAGGGTGCTTTTTTCAAGCAAGGAGGAAAAAAGCCGTTGCACCGCGTCTATCCGCGCCATATTCCCCGCAAAGATGAAGAAGAATACGAAGGTGAAAAGCAGGGGATAATCCACCGCCTTTAAGGCTTGCCTGTCCACAAACAAAAGTACCGACGGAATAACTATAAACCCTATCCAATAGGGAATGCCCCTAAATACTATCGCTATGGACAAGGCAAACAGCAGCATGTACAAAACCGTCTTGCCCGTGGGTAGGTGAATTTCACCGTCCTCT
>JAFQKR010000041.1 GCA_017396825.1 Clostridia bacterium | reverse complement strand
TCCTATACGGCGTATTCTGAAAACGGAGAGACGGGCACTTATATCATCAACGCAACGGAAAACAAAATAAGTCTTTCCCACGGCGAGTATATAAAAATAAACTACTTGCCAAAGGGAACTGGATATACTGTAACGGAAACGATGGCTTCCGGATACAACACGGTATACACAGTAAACGGAGGGAACGGCACAGAAGGCAATACGGCTACGGGTGTGCTGACGGGTGACACCGTCATCCTATTCATAAACAGTTCGGGTATGATGCTTCCTCAGACGGGAGGAACCGGCTGGCGACCGTACCTGATTCCTATAGCACTGGGCTTTGTCATGCTGATAGCAATTCCTATAACAGATAAAATAATAAAAAAATATAAACAACATCAAAGGAGAATAACGAAATGAAAAAGATCCAAAGATTTTTTGCCGTAGTTATGATTATGGTGCTTGCACTATCCATGGCAATTTCCGCATCTGCAGAAGGCGCAACGAGCGGTAAGATCACTGTAACCGGCGCTGTAGAAGGACAGGTTTATACCTTGTATCAGATTGCAACATTAGAATCTTCTTCTGCGACTAACTTTTCCTATAAGATAACTGACGATAAGTGGGAAGCATTCCTTGAACAAGACCCTTATAACATAGAAGTAACCAACGGTTACATCCGTTATGACGGCCAGTCCATCGCAAACTCCGAGCTTCCCGGCTTCGCTCTTGCAGCAATTGCTTATGCAAAAGAAAACGGCATATCCGCAGTTGCTTCCGTTACCGCTGACAGTGACACCGTGGTTTTTGAAAACCTTGCTCTTGGCTACTATGCAATAGACTCCACCCTTGGTACGGTTTGTATCCTTACCACCGCTAACCCCGAAATAAGCATCGGTGAGAAAAACTCTACCACCACTATTAACAAGTTTGTAAAGGAAGACTCCAACGGTACTTATGACAAGTCTAACGATGCTACCATAGGTCAGGAGGTTGAATTCCTTATAGAGGTAGACGTAACTCTCGGTGCTGTTAACTACATAATCAAGGACGAAATGTCTGACGGTCTTACCATGGGTACCATATCGAGTGTTACCTATATCCTTAACGAAGCTGAAAACAACGTAGATTACGAAGTTGTTTACGAATCTGAAGGTGCAGACGCTGTTACCGCCGCTCTTGATAGTTTCTTTGGCGCGGGTAATTACGACGCGGAAAAGTTTGCAAACGCTGATTTCGTTATGAAATTGGATAACGCTGACCTCGTTCCCGGTACTCAGATAGAAATAAAGTATACCGCTACCGTTAATGAAAACGCAATTATTGCAGGAAGCGGTAATCCCAACGACGCAACTCTTTACTACGGCGAAAATCCTTACGTTGAATCCGAAAAGACCACCACAACAACCTTTGTTTGGGATTTCTCCGTGTTCAAGTATGCAGCAGCAACCGGCGAAGAGGTTCCCCTTGCAGGTGCAGTGTTCCAGATCTACGATTCTCACGATAACGTAAAGCACACTCTTAGCTTTGTTGATGCAGGCACCGATGCTACCACCGGTTTCCCCGTATACCGTGTAGTAATGAACCCCGTGGAAGGCGATGGCTCCTTTACCGATATTACCACTACCGCTGACGGTAAGTTCCATATTATAGGTCTTGACTCCGGCGTTTACTATCTTACTGAGATCGCGCCTCCGGCAGGCTATAACCCACTTACTCACGACGTTTCGGTAAACATTATGAGAACGGGCTCTCTTTCTCAGACAGCAAACCTTAACTATACCGTTGCAAACGCGGTTGACGGTTATATAAAGGTTCTCAATAACACCGGCTACGTGCTTCCCGCTACCGGCGGTACCGGTACCATCCTCTTCATTGCAATAGGCGGACTTCTTGCAGTTGCAATGGGTATGCTTCTCGTTGTTAAGAAGAGAATGACTAAGGTAACTTACGTAAAGTAAACTTACAACAAAATACAGGGGGAGGTTCCGATAAGGAAACTCCCCCATAAAGAAAAATACAGAACCGCATAAAGGTTTATGAAAAAGAGGGAAAGCGATGTTTCGTAAAATATCTACAATAATAATGCTAAGCCTTTTTATCATAGGTCTTTCTGTGCTTCTGTATCCTGCGATAAGCTCTTATTGGAATTTCAAAACCCAATCCCACGCAGTTGAAAACTACGAAAATATGCTTGAAAATCTTGGTGATATTAACTACGATGAATTGTTCGCAGCGGCAGAAGAATACAATGAGGCTCTTTCAGGCTTAGAAACACAGTTGATAGACTATCCGGTTCTTGAAAAGGAATATTGGTCGGCACTTAACCTCGGCGGAGACGGTATGATGGGGTACATAAGTATTGATAATATCGGTGTAACAATACCTATATACCACAGTACGTCTGAAAACGTGCTTGCAAAGGCCGCAGGGCACGTGGAGGGGACAAGCTTGCCTGTAGGAGGAAATTCAACGCACACGGTTATTTCTGCTCACAGAGGGCTTCCTAACGCAAAACTGTTTACAGACCTTGACAAGGTGCAGCTTGGCGATACCTTTAAGATAACAGTTTATGACAGAGTTATGATGTACGAGGTGGACAGCATCCTGGTAGTTACTCCCGAAAACGCAAGCGACATCGTTATAACCGAAGGAGAAGATTACTGCACTTTACTTACGTGTACCCCGTACGGTATTAACTCGCACCGTCTTTTGGTAAGAGGTAAGAGGGTTGACGCCCTTACTGCCAAAACGACATATATCGGCGCAGAGGCGTTCAGGATAGACGCACTGGTAGTAACTCCGATAGTTGCTTTACCCATATTGCTTGCTTTGGTTATATACGTCATATTACAACCTGTAAAGAAAGAAAAACTAATAGAAGGGGATGATATATAATGCGTAAATTTTCAGCGGTGTTGTTTGCTTTTATCGTCGTTTTCGGATGGTCTCTGATTTCGTTAAGTGCCTCGGCTATTGACCCGATAGTTACGGATGCACCTGTTGATTTGACTCTTGAATATAAGTATAGCGATACCCTTTTTGAGGGAGTTGATGTTGATATCTACCGCGTTGCCAATGTTTACTCCAATACCGTATTCGGAGTTGATGATAAGTTTGGTGACTATTCAATTTCCCTCAACAACGTAAAAAGTCAATAGGAATGGAATGCTATCGCTCAAACCTTTATGTCCTATATAATTGCCGATTCCATCGAGCCAACAGCATCTGCTGTAACCGATGCCGATGGAAAGGTGACCTTCAACGACCTTGAAACGGGACTTTATTTGATAAGCGGCGTTCGCATAGAGTACGAAAAAGGGTATTACGCTTTCGACAACTTTATGATGATACTTCCTGCCGCTGCCGATGACGGCACTTGGAGTTATGAGGTAAACGCAAGGCCCAAATCCTTGTACGTGAAAACTGAGCCCGATGACGTAGAATACAACATTCTAAAGTTGTGGAAGGACACGGGATATGAATCAAAAAGGCCCTCTGCGGTTGAGGCTGAGCTTTATAAGGATGGGGAATACGTGGAGACTGTGACCCTTAACTCGGAGAATAATTGGCACTATAGTTGGACGGCACCGGGAGACGGCGCAATTTGGACAGTTGTTGAAACTAATATTGCAACGGGCTATACCGTAACAATTGAGAAAAGAGAATCAACCTTTATAATTTCCAATACGTACAGCGAGAATCCGCCCCCTCCGGAAACCGGCGACAGTTTCAATGTGGAAATATACGTTATAATGGCTGCAATCGCAGGACTTGGATTGATTGTGGTAGGAATAATAGGTCGTAGGAGAGCGTAAGATGTCGTTCAAGAATAAGAAAGTCAGCATTTCGGTGATTTGCTTGATGGTTGGCGTGTTTCTATTAGCGCTCTCGGCGGTGTACGGTGTTTTTAGGCTTGTATCCGTAAACAGCGCAAATTCTGATAATAAAAAAATAGTAGCCCTTGCAGAAGACTTGTTGCCCCCAATAAAGGATTCTTTTCCCGAGGAGCGCGGAAACGGTGTTATGCCGAGCACCGAGCTTTTCGGTGTGAATGTTCTTGGGATAATAGAAATGCCCCATCACAAGGCAAAACTTCCCGTAACAACACTTTGGAGCGATAGGGCGTCTCAAAGTATCCCTTGCCGTTACGACGGTAATGTGTACGCAAAAAACCTTATCATTGGCGGTTCTGATGCTAAAGGTCAGTTTGATTTTGTTTCGAAAATCTCCGTGGAAAACGTTTTAAGGTTTACGGATATGGAAGGAAACAGATACACGTACAAAGTAATCTCGATTAAACACTCATCGGAGTTTAACGCGAAAAAGTGGCAGGAAAACGAATCAGACCTTACGCTGTTTGTTGAAAATACACTTAGTGGGGAATATACGGTAGTATACTTCACTGCAATATAAACTTTCGATGATCAAAAACAAGCAAAGATAAATATATATTCCAAGACACTTGACGGAATAAAAAAATACCTTTTGTTTTAAGTGACCCAAAAAGTTTAGACAAAACAAGGGCACGGGGTAGACGTAAATCCAATTTGATTTGCGACATCCCCGTGCTTATCATTTTAGCATATTTACTATTTTCTATTTATCACGCCGCAAGCAATTTTAGTTCCTGCGTTGCCTGATGGTTGAGTTTTAAAGTCATCAGGCATGTTATGGATAATCACCGTGCGCCCGATAATATCATCTATCTTGAAACGGCATGTCAAAACCTGGAGATGAGCAATCTCGCCGCAGGCCAACAAAGGCGGCAGGTCGCCGGCGTGGTTAGGATGCGGCTTCCCTGTGGGGTTGTAGTGACCCTTGCTTCCGGAAAATTCTTGACCTTTACAGTCAGTTCCTTCGTGTATATGAAAACCGTAAAAGCCGGTATCGTTTTTGGGTAATCCACCTATATCTGCAACTACCAGCACGCTATTGCTTTTTTGAAAAAATTCAACCTTGCCGTAGATGGAAGGAGCAGCGCTTCCGCCGTATATCAACGCTGAAGCCAGGGGTCTATTAAAAGTTCTTTGCACACAATCACCTCGTGTATAGTGTATGCCTTCCGACGCTTTTTGCGTATCAATTGTGTCACAGTATTAAGACACAAAAATCACGTATTATTCTTGTTTTGCCATGCTATCTCTCCGTCAACGATTGTGTATACCGCTGATGAAGCAATTTCTAACGGATTACCGTCGTAAATGACGATATCTGCGTCCTTTCCTTCTTTTAAACTTCCAAGTCGGTGGTCTGTACGGCAAATGCGGGCTGCATCAATGGTTATCGCGCGCAGAGCGCCGAATTCGCTCATTCCTTCCTTTACAGCAAGTCCGGCGCAAAGGGGCAGATATTGAATTCTTGAAACAGGGTGATCTGTGGTCAGAGCCACCAAAACGTTGGCTTTCTGCAGTACTCCGGGGGTTTTAAAGTCTGATTCGCTTACCTCATCCTTGCTTCTTGATGCCAAGGAGGGACCTACGATGGCGGGATATCCGCTTTGGGCAATTGTGTCGGCGATCAGATGCCCCTCGGTGCAATGATCCAGTGTAAGTCCCAGCCCAAACTCATCAGCAATACGAATAGCTGTAAAAATATCATCCGTACGGTGCACGTGGGCTTTTAACGGTATTTTCCCATCAAATAACTCACGGTAGCACTCCATGCCAAAGGTTCCGTTGTTACCGTTATTAAAATAGTCCTTGGCAAGTGTAAATTCCTCTCTTATTAAAGATGCTATTCCCATTCGGGTAGAAGGTATGTTACCGTTTGGACCGTAATTTGACATCGGATTCTCACCAAAGGCTATCTTAATAGCGGCAGGCGCCATGACGATCATATCATCAATTCGTCTACCGTAGGTCTTTATAAAAGCAAACTGCCCTCCGATCGGATTAGAACTTCCGGGTCCAACCATTACTCCCGTTATGCCCGTTGCTAATGCGTTGTGAAAGGCGCTGTCCATTGGGTTTACGGCATCAATTGCGCGAACACATGGGGTAATCGGATTTGTACCCTCGTTGCTCTCATCTCCTTGGCTGGTTTTTTTGTCTTCTAAAATTCCTATGTGGCTATGAGCGTCAATAAAACCGGGATACACACGTAAACCCGTTGCATCGATAATATTCATGCGCTCTGTTGGCTCTATCTCTTTTTCAATTTTAATGATTTTTCCACCGTCAATCAGCAAATCAGCATGGATTTCGTTTTCTGTTTCCATTGTAAAAACCGAACCGTTTTTAATTAAAATCACATTAAAACCTCCAAAAATATTTTCTTGTATAGTTTTTCTAAAAGCGGTCAAAACTATACTTGTAATCAAATCAAGGAGAGGTTTTTATGAACAACAATTACCAAAACAACCAGAACAACAACCAGAACAACCAGAACAAGAACAACCAAAACAAGAACAACCAAAACAATCAAAACAGAAACAACCAGAACAATCAGAACAATCAGAACAACAACCAAAACCGATAAGAATAACACAAAAACACCTCTTCGCTTAAATGCGGAGAGGAGTTTTTTTATTACGGCGATTAAAAACAGGGGGGCGAATTAAAATAGAGAATATAGATAATACAAAGCTCGTTTGCGATATGATAATTATAGGGGGAGGTCCCGCGGGGTATAGTACTGCTCTTTATGCCGCAAGGGCCGGCCTTGACGTAGTGGTGCTGGAAGGCTCCTATACGGGCGGTCAAATGGCAATCACAAGTTGGATTGATAATTATCCCGGATTCGAGGATGGTGTGGATGGCGTTTCTCTTGGAAATAAGATGAAAAAGCACGCCGAACGCTTCGGAGCAAAAAGCAAAAACGCCAAGGTGCTTGGTGTGGATCTTATGGCAAATCCAAAGGAGGTATACACCGATACAGAGACGTTGTTGAGTAAAACTGTTGTGATTGCCACCGGGGCTTATCCGAAAATGCTTGGTATAGAGAGGGAAGAGGAGCTGATTGGACGAGGAGTCCACTATTGCGCTGTTTGCGATGGTATGTTTTACAAGGGTAAAACTGTTGTAGTTGTTGGGGGTGGGAATACTGCCGTCACAGATGCTTTGTTGCTTAGCCGTGTTGCCGAAAAGGTTATTCTTGTTCATCGTAAAAACACCCTTCGGGCAACAAAAATCTATCGTGAGCAGGTGATGAAGGCAGTGAACGTAGAAATCAGATGGAACTGCACAGTCACAGAGCTGTTATATAAGGAGAAAATAACAGGCGTACGATTAAAAAGCATCGACACAGAGGAATGCGTTGTCCCTTGTGACGGTGTGTTCGTCAGTATCGGAAGAAAGCCTGCGACAGAGTTTCTCGGAGGTCAGCTTCAGCTTGACGATAAAGGATATATAATGGCAGGAGAGAACGCAAAAACATCAGTTTTGGGCGTATACGCCGCAGGCGATGTTAGAACAAAGCCGCTACGACAAGTGGTTACGGCTGTCTCAGACGGCGCTGTTGCAGTTCATGGGGCTGAGGAATATTTAGATGCACCCTAAAACGAAAGAATCCCGAAAGACCTTATAAATAAAGGCTTTCGGGATTCTTCTTGTTTTTTACTGTATTGCACATCTTACGGTTGGAAAACTAAGTTGCTGTTATTGATTTAGGGTGTCTTCCTTCCCGCGGTATACAACAAACTTGCAAAACAGAAACTCCAATACAAAATTTGCAATCATCGTTACTGCCAGAATAACAAAGTCATTTACACCATTGCCTTCAGCCACGTTCCCAAGATAAGTGGACAGGGGAGTGAACACTAAATAAAAGCCAAATACCTTAGCCATTGCAACTGGTACGTTGGCGGCTGACTTAAAGGTGTATCTGCGGTTAAGCGTAAAATTCCAAAGGATCGAAAGAGTAAGAGAGATCAGATAAGGCACCCAATAATCTTTTATAAAAATTTCAAGCAGTGCAAAGGCTCCCACTTGGATTATACCGGCAGAAACGGAAAAAAGTGTAAATTTCACAGCCTGCCACAGTTGCTTGTTATCGTCTTTCATTAGAAGCCTCCATTTGTTGTATAAATACTTTTGTTAAAATCAATTGCCCTTAAGATTTTTTCTTAGCGCAATATAATCCGCGGCAGAGCTTGTGCTGTCGCCGTCTATATCACAAGCCAAGGCAAACGCTCCGGTAAGGGAAGCGGTGGATTTTATGTGCTTTGCAATAAGCACGTAGTCTGCCGATGTGATTGATCCGTCGCCGTTAATATCACCCTTGATTACAACAGTGGCAGAATCTGTCTCCTTGCCTCCTGCGATAACCGCGACCCTTGCACCGGTGCCGATAATGGCTGTGGATATTAAAGGGTTACCTTCGGAATCGTAAACGGTAAGACTTGTGTTTTCAAAATTGCTAACGAAAACAGCAACAGAGGTTGCAGAGCCTATGTCGTGCACGTAGGTATCTGCACGGCTGTAGACCGAAGATGCTTTTATAATAAGCTCCGTAGGCTCGAATAGGGAGGTCTGATAGGGGTAACCTCCGTTTAAAGCACTGTTATAGCCCCAAATTTTACTGTTATCATTAAGTGCTTCTGCTGTAGCAGCGCTTTTTAGCTGAGCCTCCGTTCTGTTGCCTATGGTTGTAATAAAGTCTGCGCTGGATTTGTAAGCATCGCTTGTAAGATAGTAGCAGTTGCCCGTAATGCCACGTTCAACGCCCGTTACGCCGCCCATGAAGTCTGTGGCTTTTATCGTCTTGCCGCTGTAGCTGTTTTGCACGGTACCAAGATTACAACCTACCAGACCGCCTGCGTTAAGGCTTTTGGTTACGGTTCCAAGGGTGTAGCAGTCGCTTACTATACCACTGCTGATGCCCACTATACCCCCAAGGCTTTGTGCCTCCAACCCTAAAATCGAATAAAGGGTGTAGTGATCGGAAATGTAACCGCCGCTCACCTTTTCAGCGCACACCTTAAAGGATACGGTGTTTGAGCCGCGAGGGTCGGTGAATATATAGTCTATGATGCTGGAAGAACTACCCCAGTTATGATACGTTATCTGGGCAGTGTCACAGCCAAGGCTGTCAGCGGTATCGCGTGCGTCGGAAAACTCAGCAAGCATGTTTTTATAAGCCGTAGTTGTTGGATTGCAGTTGTAGTCGCCTGTGCAGAAGGTTGCAATGTTGTTGCCGTAACCAAGCCTTGTATACTTTTCCTGCAAGGCGCGCATACGCTGTGAAACAAGCAAAGCAGAGTTGTTGCGAGCCGTGTCGCTTTGATGGTCAAAGTGGGTGTTAAAAGCAAGCACTAAGGTGCCGGAGGCCTTGTGTAAAAGCGCCGCGTAGCTGCAGGTGCGGTAGCATCCGGCATCCCAGTCGATGGACATTGTGTCAGGCGTGGAGCTTAGCCAAAAAGAGCCCTGCTCCAGCACTGTGAATTTAGACGTTTTCCAATAAAGAGGTGCCGCCTCGGAGTTTGCTTTTGAGTCGCGCCATACAAACTCCTTGCTGTATCCCGTAAGGTGGGAGTCTATCACGGTTTTCCATGCAGACGTAATCTCTTGGAATCCTACGATATCGGGGCTATAGGTAGTTAGGTGCTGTTTAACACGAGGTGTTCGGTCTGAAAGACTGTTTGGGCTGGCGTCGTTCGGAACACGAATATTGAAGGACATAACAGATATTTCGTTAGAGGAAACTGTGTAATAGCCGTTAGCCGTAGCATCGGTACCGCAACAGTAAACCGCACCGCCCTCGTTGTTGCCTACGATAGTGCCGCTGTAATTACCGCCCGTTATCGATGAGCCTTCAAGACGCAGGTTTTGCACTACACCGCCCTTAATAAATCCAAAAAGGCCTTGGAACTTGGCAGAAGAGTTTATCTTGAAATTACTTACAATATGTCCTTTACCGTCGAACACGCCCATAAAAGGAGCGCTTGCCGTACCTATTGCCGCAGAGCTAATGGTGCTCATATCTATATCCGAATCAAGGTATACGTAGTAGTTTTTGTAGCTTGTGCCACTGTTTACGGAAGAGGCAAAGGCAGAAAACTCGGCTGATGTAGATATTTTAAAAGTTTTAAACCCTACCGGAACTACTGTAATGTTGATCTCGCTATCAGTGCTATCGGCAGTAGCAACAGACGAGCAGTAAATGCTGTTTGCATTACCAACGCCTACGGCCTTACCCGAGTTGGTGTACGCCGCTCTTACATCAAGTAGTCTGCCCTCGCTGTCTATACCTTTAACCGTTGTCTTCACAGTGGGGGCAGAGTTTATGCCGCAAATGGCGGGCCCCATCGGTGTGGTCGTAAAGGTTACGGAGTTGGATAGTGAGCCTTCGCCGGAATTAAGAAGCCACGCAACGCTGCCATCGGTGAACTGACCGTAGGTCTTTTCAATTCCGTACTTGCTATCGCATGCAGACCCAAGATAAAAGCACGCCGATGGGGGAGTGTTAAAGGAGCCGTTGTAGCGTGATATTCCTTCAGCGGCACCGGCGGTAACGGTGCCCATGTTATAGCAGTTTTTAAACACTGCATTATTCTGACCCCAACCGCTAAGACCGCCTGCGCTGTTCGCTGTAGCTTTTACCTTGCCAAGGTTGAAGCAGCTTGTAAATGTGCAGTTCATACGAGAAACGCCGGTTAAGCCGCCTACACCGTCAGTTCCCGTAAGGGTTGTAACGTCTGCTGTGTTGTAGCAGCGGGCAAAGCTGCAGGCATCTGCGTAGCCGCTTATACCGCCTGCACGGTTTGCAGCAGTAATGCTGCCGCCGCAGATCCCCAGCCCTGAAAAGCTTGCTTTATAGGAAACACCAAAAAGGCCTGCGCCGTTCAGGTCACTTTTGTTAACCTTAAGGTTAATGACCTTAAAGCCGCCGCCGTAAAAGGAGCCTTGGAATGCGGTGGTATAGTCATTCTCCGTAACGTATTTGCCAATGGGGCTATGGTTGCTTACAGACGTCATATCTATATTATTAAGCATGTAGATGCTCACTCCTGACATGGTAGAGCCACCGTTGACAAGGGTGGCAAGGGCTGTAAAGCCTGCCGCATTGGTTATAACAAATTTTTTAGCAGTGGTGTTGGAAGAATAATTTATTATGTTGGGAGTGATTGTTGTAACGGTAAGGGAGGCGTTGGCGGCAGGCATCGTGAACACGTTGTTTGTTACGTTACCGCCTGAAGCCAGTGTTGCCTCTATTCCGCTTGGCACGTAGTATTTGTCTCCTGCGTTCATGTAGACGGTTTGACTTGTGCCAACACCGTTGCACATGTAGTTTAATGTAAGCTTGTAAACACCGGTGGACGAGGTTCCTGTAAGTTCAGGGCAAAGCTCGCCTTGACGCCATATTTTGTTTGCTCCGCTTTTGTTAAGGAGGTATGTAAGCTCACCGCTTGCAAGCTTGTCGTAGGAGGTCTTTATATCTTGAGAAGTAAAGCTAAGGTCTGTGTAATCACCCAAGTAGTAGCTGTTGCTTACGGCAGAAGCCTTGTTTGATTCTAAAATAGAATTGCTGTATCTGGCAATGCCGTAGCAGGTAGAAGCGAAAAGCTTTCCTATGTTGAGGCAGTTGATAACGGTACCAACGTAGCCCTCGTAATGCCCTTGTCCCCAGTCGCTTATGCCCGAGGCGTGGCTGACACCTGTGGCGGTACCTGCAAACAAGCAGTTTTTGATTACACCGCCGTTAAGGTTAGCACCTACTATACCGCCAATGGAAAGGTCGTTTGTGGAGGAGGAATCAAGCTTAGCTATGCTGATATCAGCAGTGCTGTAACAGCGTTCAATAGTGCCGCCGGACATCTGGCCGACAAAACTGCCTACGCGGTGACTGTCGCCGGAACCGATTACGTTTATCGTACCGCCAACAACACCAAGGTTTTTTATGATTGCCTTAGCGGTAGTTTTTGCAAAAATACCACCAAGCCCTTCTTTTACGTTAACCTTTATATTCTTAAGAGCGAAGCCTTGACCGTCAAACGTACCTGCAAAGGACGCAAAGGGCGTGTATTCGCCAACAGACATATCGATATCGCATCCCAAATACAGCGTTTTTCCGCTGAAATCCGTGGATGAGGCGAGGGAGGAAAACGCCGTCATGCCTGCATAAGAGGTGATAACAAAGGAGCCGGAGGACGTGTTATCGGTATATTCCAAAATATCAGGAATACCGCCGACACCCGCACTGGCCGTATCGTTCCCTTTAAAACTGAAAATAGATGTCACAAGGACCAAGGCAAGGATTGCAGAAAGCATACGTTTTTTCATAGCATTCTCCATTTCGCAGATAAATATAATAATTAACAACAAAGTTAAATGGATTGTTGTTACAATTATATCATGAAACGCATATAAAGTAAAGCGTTTTTGTGCAAATGTTCAAATGGCGTTTAGACAAAAATGCCAAACGCTAAGTGCAGCGTTACCATGGAAAAATGCGATCAGTCATTCAGCCGCTTGGGGTTGGTAATTAAAAATCCCGTGAATAAAAAAGAGCCGAAAACCACTTACGACAGAGGGTTTTCGGCTGTTTAAGACTAATATCACGTTTTTAAATAACTTTGCTCCATGGCATCATAATCAGGGGAGGAATCGACTGCTGTTCTAAAAATTAAATTACCGTTTTCGTCATAACCGGAGTAAACAGTTTCTGTATAGCACCAAATACTGTTGACCATAGGAGGTGTATTTTCATATTGACCTGTAATGTTTTCGGAAACGATTAAATAAAAATCACCGTAATCAATAAAGGCGGTTGGTGTTCCGGCATCAAATCCTTTCAAAAGATCATCGCTTTTGTATATCGGTCTTCCTTCTTTTTCTCCAATCTTGGTATCTGAATACTGCCTACCTGATTCGATTTTCTTTTCAGTTATCTCAAGCTCATCGTTTACCGTAATAACCCAATCCACAGGGTATCCCTTAGAATTAGAACCGGAAAAATCTCCGTCATCAGATTGTGAATTGACAGACAGTATAAAACCTTCGTCTGCAAGCTCTGCTGCAGTCAAACTGTCAAAATCTGAGCCTGCGATGGATTTGATTTCTATAACAACCCCGCTTTCATTCAAGACACACATGTAAATATCTGTGTACGAATGTACCCCTTGATTTTTTGTTTCGGGTGTCTCTATTGTTCCGAAAAAGTAGAATTTTCCATCTTTTTCAAAGCAGAATTTCAAAGCCGCCCCTTCAACCCACTCAAGGGGAATATCAAACTGCAGCTTTCCGTCTTTGCCGCATTTTATTATTCTGGAGGCAAACTCCTTGTCGCTTGCCCATCCGCCTCGCTCGTAAGCGTAGTCTTGAAAGCCGAGAACAAACAGAAATCCACCGTCCGATGTGGCGGTAAGGGTTGTAATGTGATACGCGTCCTCCGAGCTTACGGTATAATCGGCAAGCGCTTTTCCGTATGTATCCATCATTTCAACCTTTTGCATAACGGTTTTGTTTTTTTCATCGGCAGAGCATACTTCTGTTTTCAGTAATTTTGTTTCAAAGGCGGTGATACCCTCAAATATGTTATTCTCAACTATTGTTTTAAAAGCGTCAGGAACCTGCTCGATATGTTCAATTTTATCAAGCTCTTTAAAATCAGTTGTCGTATCATTACCGTTTTCCGCTTTTTTGACTGAACATCCCGTTAAAACTAAAACGCAAGATAAAACGGTGAGCAAGCATGTTGCAACCAACCTTTTTTTCATATTTATTCTCCTTTAACCTCGGTAAAAAAATACCCAAGCGTAGGCACAAGCGCGCCCTCATCCCACAACTCTTTAATACCATCAACAGTCATCCAGCGGGCTTGTTCCACTTCATCGGTTGTAGCGTTTTCCAATTCTACAGACCCGTTATATTTAAAAAGCCATACGTCTACAATGTCGCTGAACGGCACATTGTTTATAACGTCCCTAACCTTGGAAAATAAAAGCCTTCCACTCGAGGGGGAAAGCTTTACTCCGACCTCCTCCTCGGTTTCCCTTAGCGCTGCTGCAAGACTGTTCTCTCCTGTCAGCACCGATCCTCCTACACATTCCCAAAGCAAAGGGTTTTTTCGCCTGCTTTTGCTTCTTTGAGATATTAAGTATCTTCCGTTCCCGTCGTGTATCCATACATGGACTACCAAATGATAGCAGTTTTCGGGCACGGTCTCTCCGCGGATCATGGTTTGACCGGTAAACTCTTTGTTTTTGTTATATAAATCCCAAATTTCCATTGTGCAACCTCTCTATTTATTCTATTAGCATTATAGCATAAAACTAAGCGATAGGCAATGTTATTTATCACTAAGGTGTTAACAACGCTTATAGAGTTCTTAGAATCCGATAAAGCTATAAACCTTAATGATATACTTTATGACATAGTGATTATTGACTTGTGAATGGTTAATTAGCACAATAGGGAGGAAGTCCAAACAAAACTACTGTTTTTTTGCAAAAACAAAAGCTTCGTTCGTCTAATGGGTGTAAGAAACACGTTTTTGAAAGGCAGTGGTTTAAATGAGAAAAATTAGGTTGTTTATGCTTGTATGCACGTTTTTGATGTTAAGCGTTGCGCTGTCCTCTTGCTCGCGCATAAAAAGCGCGGTAGGCATAGACCGTATGGAAAACGCCGACATGGCAATTGTGCCCGACAATAATTCCTCGGGCGCTTCTGCAAAAAACCCTCATGCTGAGCAAAATCAGGTTGTGTCCGTAGGACCTACCGAGGAAATTGAAAAAAACGACAGCCCTTACTATAAGATAGGCGAGCCAATGCAGGTAGATCTTTCTATACGAAGCGAAAAGGGCTCTACTATCTTTCAGTATACAGTAACCGATATGAAAATTCTTACTAACGTCAGCGGTATCGACAATATAACTATGCTTAGCTATATGGATGAAAACGGTAATATACAAAAACGAAAACTTGAGGATTATATTGACGAAAACGGAAATCTTAAAGACGACTATCTTTACGTAGTTTTGGATATCAACACCAAATACATATCCGGCTACGACGAGGTGCGTGATGAGCTGTATCACGGTGGAGTTGGATACAATTACGAACCTTCGGGCAAAAAAGAAATCGTTACAAAGCACGAAGACGGAACCCAAAGCGTGCGTTGGATATACCTGGACGAAAACGGGAACGAGTTTCAATTTCCCGATTACATTGGCGGCCATTCAAGCTGGTACTACGAGGGCTGTCCCAAAGAGAGCAACCATATGTATTTAAAAATAGGTGAGGAAATCAATTGGCAAGTAGGAAAGATTTTAGAAAAAAGCCTTGTTGAAAAATACGGAGCGGTATTTGCCATAAACAGCTCTACTAAAGTTGAATTGCCTATTGACTTAAGTAAATACGAGTAGTAGGAAAGGCTGTAATATGAAAAAAGCATTTGTAACACTTATATTTTTTGTTTTAATAATTGCCTTGGTACTTACCTCTTGTGCAAGAATAAAAAGCGCGGTGGGTATTGACCGTATGGAAAACGCCGATGCGGCGGTTTTGCCAAATAAGGACGATGACAGCAAAACGGAAAACCCAAAGGATGAGCATAACAATGCCTCCGTAACCGTGTCCATGGGAGAAGAGATGAGTATGGAGATTGACGAGTCGGAGTTTTATAAAGTAGGCGAGCCCTTTTTGATAGACAGAAATACTTGGTATGCATCTAACCGACCGGTTTTTGAATGCACGGTAAACAGCGTAAGCTTTCACGATGACCTTGGGGGTATAGACAAAAATAAAATAAATATGAGTATGTATTACGAAAACGGAAAATGGCATACCAGAAATATTGACGACTACCTTGACGAAAATGGGAAACTACCAAGTGAGTATATATTTGTTTTGGTTGACGTTGCCGTTAAATACGTGTCGGGTCCCGATGACGTTGTTGATGAAATATACTCCAATATGGGAAGCATTCTTTATAATTATTTCCCTGTCAGCCGCAAGAAGGTTACACAACAGATGAGTTCACCTGAGAGGGGCGAGTGGACGGTTGTTGATTATGTGTATTTGGATGCGGATGGTAATACCTTTTATTCCCCCGAAAATCTTGGCGGTTATTTTAGTGTCGACCAAAATACGGGAACCAAGGAGGACGGACATTTTCAGCTTGCCAAGGGAGAGGAGATGTCGTGGCAGAAAGGCATTCTCATAGAAAAAAGCTTTGCAGAAAAACACGGCGTTGTCTACGCAGTTTCTATATATGAAGATGACGGATTATATAACTACGAGATAGTAGAGCTTGCCGCCGCAAAGAAAGGATAAACAATGAAAGCATTACTAAAAACAG
>JAFQKR010000040.1 GCA_017396825.1 Clostridia bacterium | reverse complement strand
TACTGTGAGCCGAGGTTCGTTTTGAGCGAAAAAATATAAAAATATATAAAAATTTCGGGAAAATTTTCCCCGAAATTTTTCACTTTATAGTAACTATATTTTCTTTTTTCGTGTTCTGTGCCTTTGTCAGCGGTCTGAGCCTCCGAAAACTCGGAGGCTTTTTACTGTTTCCCACACCAAACCCCACACTTTTTTGCTCACCCCACACCTTTTTTATATTAAAAGGTGTGGACTTTTTATGTTTTTTATCTATAATTTATTATAGATAGATGTATACAAACGGAGGTTTTGTTATGAAGAATAAGTTCTTTACGCGTTTTATCTGCATTATGCTGGCAACGTTGTGTCTGCCCGCGCTAAATGCATTTGCGGCAATAGACGTTGAAAAGGGCGAGACTGCAAGCACGATAACTGAAATAATAGATACACTTCAAATAAGCATTGAAGTCCCTGCAGGTGGCAGAGTGCCAAGCTTTGAAGCAACGGCTTTGCCATCAAGTATGTTGGAGTACAAAATTGCTAACTACAATTACGAGTACGATTCCGAGTACTACCATAACTTCTACAAAAGAGGTATACAGTGGTATGACCTTGATAATGACCGTGCTTTGAAGGAAGGCGAAGCCTTTGTAACGGGTACTCGTTACAGGGTGGATATCGGCATCCAGATCAACTACGGCACGGATATTTGGGGTATTCCTTATTATGCCTTTGACGAAAACGTTACGGGCTACGTAAACGGGGAGCGTTGTACGGTAAGCAGCTTCAGAGGCAACAACAAAGATAAATTCCGTGAGCTGTCCTACACCTTTCCCCCCTGTGAGGACGCACCTGCGGATATCGGCGGTGTAAACCTTTGGATAAGCGAGCCGCTGGAGAATGCTACCGCTGACTTTACTTTTACAACAAACGACGTAGGCTACGAACCCGGCGAAGGCGGCTTGTTTGCCGTGAACGGCGTAACCTGGTACGATGCCGATACCTCGGTAGATATGGACATAACCGATACCTTTAAAGCAGGGCGCAGATATACCGTGGCTATTGAGCTTAATGCAGTTTCGCCCTATATGTTTGCCACCAATTCCAACGGGACAAGCAAGGTTTACGCAACTGTAAACGGTCACAAGGCGGAGGTTTACTGCAACGCTCAGACTGTTTCAGATATGGATAAGGAGATATGGGTAAGATACACCTTTGAAGCGTGCAAATCGGAAATAAACACCGTTGAGGTTATGGACTTTTCTCTTCCACAAGAAGGGAAAAAGGGTGATATAACGATGTCCTCACCTGATGACAGTATTTACACGGTGGAGGGTATCACCTGGCAGGATAGCATATCGACCATCGCTACCTGGAACAAAAAAACAGGCTACACCTCTCAAAACGGCGTATTTGAAAGCGGTGTTACCTATACGGTTACCGTAACTCTGGCTGCAAAGTCCGGCTATAAGTTTGCTACCGATAACAATGGCAAGCCTGCTGTTACCGCCTCTGCAGGAGGGTTTGAGATGCAGGTTACGGAGCATTATGCCTACGCTTCCGACTCCTATATAATGGTCACAGGCAGATTTATATGCAAGCAAAGCCTTGTAAGCTTTGTAAAGATTATCAATCTTGAGGAGCCGTTGGCAGGTAAACGCCCAGACTACTTTGTAAACTCCCTCGGTGTTGGCTATCGCATAGATAACACAAGTGCGTCCGACACCGTGCTTCGCAACGGTCAGTACGTAGAGCGTTACTACAAATTTGCAGGCGTTTCCTGGTTTGACATTAACGAAGGCAGATATATTTACGAGGACGAGGTTTTTGTTCAGGGACACGTATACACCGCATACATCGACATCGTTGCAAACAGCGACAGAGGCTATGAATTTAAGTATAACGAGGAGTCTGAAAGCGTGGTTGAAGCTACCGTAAACGGTAACCAAGCCCTGGCAGATCCCTTGGGTGATAACGGTGCCTTAAACCATTACGTTGAATACATTGTATCCTGTCATTACGTTTTTGAGGGGAATGACGGGCCCGAATTAGGCGACGTAAACGGCGACGGATACGTTGACAACCTTGATGCCGCAATGATACTTAAGTACGACGCAGGTCTGACCTACCTTGTGGACGAGCAGCTTATAATCGCCGACGTAAACGGCGACGGCTGTGCCGACAATCTTGATGCTGCAAAAATTCTCAAATTCGATGCAGGTATTATAGACAGTCTTTAGTCAGCCGCGTGTAGAAGAAAACAATAAAAGGAAAGGGCGATAGTATGAAAAGAATAATAGCGTTTTTGCTTTGCTTGGTGCTGTTTTGCGGCACTTTACCCATAGTTGCATCCGCAGAAGAGAATACGGAATTTGACGGAATAATAGAGATAAACAGCTGGGAGGAGTTTGAGGCGGCTTTTGAAAACCTGCCCGAATTTGCCTTTGGTAACTACAAAATGGTGCTTATGAAGGACCTTGAACTGGACACGATTGACCGTGAACCCGTAGGGTATAGGGAATCCTGGATAAGTGTGTGGATAGAGGGCAACAACGTGGAGTTTGACTTTAACGGTCACACCCTCTCCTGTGTAGACGATATTTCCAACACCACCTCCAAATTTATAGAAATTAACGTATGCAACTTCGACCACACTACCGGCTCTACCTTGCGTTTTATGGACTCCGTGGGCGGCGGCGGTATCAGCATGATCTCTCCCAGAGTTATAGATGACGAGATTGCAGCCATATTGGTAACGACCGGTGACTACTACCGTAAGGTTGAGGGCGTCTTGGGTTATATCGATGAAAACCACAATAAGCTTATAATAGACGGCGGTAACTATACCCTTGAAACCTCAACCCAAAAATATGGCGGCGGCAGCACTTTAAGCCGAGGCATTAAATACAGAGGCACCTTTATAGCCCACAATATGCACACTGTTATAAACGACGGCTGTTTTGAAGCAAAGGGTAGCGGCTACGTTTACGATGGTGTCGACGCTTGCACAAGAGAACTTACAGCTTTTGGAACCACCAGATTTGGTAACACCTACGACAATTGGCAATCATTGGTAATAAACGGCGGCATGTTCAAATCCGTCGGCTACTCCGTTCACAACTTTGACGAGGGCGTAAACAATATCAACGGAATCACCGGAGGTTTGGATAACCAGCTTATCCCCGAAATTAACGGCGGTGTGTTCGCAGGTGGTATAGGCTTTATCGGTCATACCTTTGCCTATACAGTCAGTCACTCCAATACTCAACAAATGGGTTATTCCAAGCTTGCCGAATACCAAGCCATTATGATGATAAAGAACTTAAGCGCCACCGCTATTTTGACTCGCGAAAATACGTTTATAGACGTTACCGAAGCTACCTTTGAGGACCTGCACGATGCCAGCCAGGTTATAGTGATGAACGAGGGTATGCTGGGTCTTGAGTTTTCACCTACGGCGAAAGTGGGTTACAACACCGTGCTTTACTGTCCCATCGACAAGTCCGAAACCTTTTCAGTTAAGTTCGAATTAAGCGACCTTATCAAGGACCACGTTAACTACACGGTATATCTTGGCTATTTCCACGTAAGGGGTAAGGGTGAAACCGAGTGGGTAAAATATGACAAAATTCAGGAAGGCACACAAATTTACGAAAGAACCATTAATGCTGCAGACTACCCCAACGGTTTTGAAGTTTTGGTAGGCTTTAAGATATTCGTGGCAAGACAAGAGTTTATATTCACCAGATTTTACACCGTCAACGTTACCGAGGCTTCCGCCCCCGCAAACATCATAACACAACCCGAAAGTGTGAAGGTTGGGGTAGGTGAGATAGCCGATGCGTTTGTGGAAGCAAGCAACGTGGACACCTATCAGTGGCAAGTAATGTTTGGCGACTCCTGGGTATCCGTTGACGACACCGTGGCGACTATGCTTGACGGTGTTCGTATGGGAGGCTATAACGCCAGCAGCTTCTTTATTCATTCTACCGATCCTGGCTCTATTAAGGTGCGTTGCCTGCTTACGGGTACGGACGGTTCAACGACCAAGAGCGGCGTAGCAACTATTACCTTTGGTGATATTCCTCAAATTAATAGATTCTATTCCAACGGTTACTATGCAGGTGGTGACGCTACCTTCTATCTCTGGGGCGATATGTTC
>JAFQKR010000039.1 GCA_017396825.1 Clostridia bacterium | reverse complement strand
TGCTGAATTTCAAACTGCATTTGAGCCAATTCATAAGCCATAGCTTCACGCACTAAATGGCGAAGTCTGTCAGCGTTGTTTATTACGAAGGCGTAAACCTCTCTCGGCTCTAAAGCAAGTATTTTACGGCTATACTTAAAGTTTTTATCAAACAGTTTGCGAATAATCGTGTTCATATACGAATATTCCATACCGATTTCCAAGCCGATCTTACCGACTTTTTGATGGTAATCTCGTCCGTGTGTATGGGTATTCAGTTTTTCCGTAACCGCAATAGCGTTCATATCCGCCGCCGCAAAATCAAGGGTAGCAGTTTCGCCCGAAAGAGTGTGCTTTACGATATTTTCGCTCAACTCATAGCCTGCGGTCTGCAAACGTGTCCGATTTTCCGTCTTGTCCGTACCAATGCCAAGTTCCTTTTGAGCGTAGGCAACAATGGCTTGTAATGCCTTTTGTGGATTACGGGTACTTGTAACCATTGTTCGCTGTTCGCTTGTAAGCGTTATGTCTTTATACTCATTTTTGAGGAAAAGAGTACACGCATTTAACGCACCCTTGTCGAGAGCCATTTTGACACCCGCCGTAAATTTCTCATCGAGGGTGTAAAGATAGCAACTGTCGAGCAGATCACTTTCATAGTGCTTTGCTTCGGGCATACGGCGGATTCGACCTATGGTTTGTATCTCAAAGGTTTCGTCCATATTATCACGGAGTTTCACAAGGATATGTGCTCTCGGACAGTCCCAACCCGTAGCAACCGCTTGTTTTATAATGACCGCAGAAGTGGCAGCGTTAGGCTCGTCTATGCCTTCTAAGTTTTCGTGCTGATCGGAGAGCCATACCGCAAGTTGTCCGTTCTCATAGGTCACCCCCTGCGTTTCGAGGTAGCGTTCCACTCCGTCCTGCAAGCTCTCCGACTTGTTCGGTATCTGCACCACGATTAACGGGTTTATATCCGTTCCTCTCTGCAAAAAGGCGGCGCGAAGGTCGCGCTGCTTCGTAAGCGCGCGGTCGAGCAGAAACGCCGTTTGGTCGTCGGTCGTCACCGTCTGCGGAAAGTCCTCGTTGATAATCAGCATCTTCTTGATAAGACCTGCAGCGATAACTTCTTCTTCGGGAATTTCGATGATCTCCGCCTTGGCTACGCCTTTCGGGGTTGCCGAGCAACGGATAATCTTCTCGGTGTGGAAATACTGTATAATCTCGTCCGCCTTAATGGTATTGTTCTGATGGCTCTCGTCCACGATGATGACGAAACGCAAGCCGTCGTTCAAGGCGTGAGCAATATGCTCAAGGAAATTCGTACGCTCACTATCTTTGAGCGCGTTGTTTCCTTTCTTTGTTAGCTTCTCCCAATTTATGAATACGCTGTCGTTTTCCTCAAAACCCGACGTCATCACATCGGAGAGCAATTTGGTCTGCGAAGCGTGGATATACTTATCCATTTTCGCCTTGCTCTGTTCCTCAAGGTTGCCCTTGCCGGGCGTAAGCCATACAAAGACGGTTTTCGGGAAAGACTGTATGTATTGGTGCATAAAATAGGTCAGAATAATGGTTTTGCCGCTACCCGTAGGGCTTTTGAGAATAATATCACGGGCAGGGGTTGCCATTGCTTCAAACAACGATTTTACCGCATTTAACTGAAATTCTTTTAATTCCATTCTATCACTCCTATAAAACGTGGTTATTGATTATAGCGAAATGCTATTCAAACCGCCTTTTAATCTCTTTAGCTGTATATTCAAGTTCTGGGTATATGTAATCGGCTCCAATACCCACATA
>JAFQKR010000038.1 GCA_017396825.1 Clostridia bacterium | reverse complement strand
TGGTGCGGATGACAGGACTTGAACCTGCAAGCACGAGGCACTGGTTTCTAAGACCAGCATGTCTGCCAATTCCATCACATCCGCTTATTCTACGTGTTTTCGCAGAAAGAACCCCAGTCGGCTTGAATTGCTCAAACTAACCGGGGAGCAAAGAAAGGGAAAATGAAAAAACTCACAATCTCACACTGATAATATATCATTTTTTTGCCGCTTTGTCAATAGATATCTCCAGATTTGTTTCTTTAATAAAATAGTCCTTGACAAGGTAGGTTTAATGTGTTAAACTACTCTTGCCCGATAAAGGGTTAAAAAATCGAAAGGAGTGCGTTTTATGAAAAGGATTACCGTTTGTTTTCTTATATTCTCCCTTTGCCTTTGCTTTTTAGCCGCCTGCACTGAAAACGGAACAGAAACGGCGAACAGCAGCGAGGTAAGCGTCCTACCCTCGCCTTCTGCGGAGGAAAGTTCAACTGACACCGCTTACGACCTGCAAGGCAGAACATTTAAAGTGATTCAGCGTTGGTTTGGGTATCAGAACCCTAATATAGACTTTACGGGCGAGGTTATATGGGCAGACACCGAAGACGGCACCCTTACGGAGATAGACCTTGCGAAAAAGCAGGTTCTTGAGAAGACTCAAAAGGAGCTTAACTGCACCGTAAGCGGCGAGATACTCACCAAGACACCTGCCGAGGTACGCACACTTATAGAGGAAGACCTGCTCTCAGGCGCTCCTACCATTGATTTTTGCTTTGAGACCTTCTACTATTACAGCGATTTTGTGGTAAACGGCTATCTTGCCGACCTTGGCAGCTTAGGCGTAGACCTCAGCGCACCTTGGTGGGATGCAGGCGCTGTTCGCGACCTTTCCCTTGGCAATAAGCATTACTACGGCATCGGGGACATTAACACCTACGACAACGACGGCACCTTTGCCGTTCTGTTCAACAAAAAACTGTACGCAGAAAAGTACGGCGACGTTTCCTCTCTCTATTCTCTTGCGGCTGAAGGTGGTTTTACCTTTGATTTTCTAAGAGAAAAGGTAACTGATTTCGGGCACGACAACACCTACGGCCTGCTTACGGATGCCTCCAATCTCTATCTGCACCTTATTTCCGCAGGTGAGCGCATAGTAGGCAAGGATGAAGAGGACGGACTTGCGTTTACCCTTAACGCCGACCGCGGGGCGAAGGTCTACAGCGACGCAGCGGAGCTTTACGTTAACGCTAAGGACGTTTTGCTTTACAACGACAGCCTTATCGGCATAACTCCACGTCCCGACAACACTCTTGAAGCGTTCACGGAGGGCAGAGGCCTGTTTTATATAACGACCGTTTCGAAAATATCCCGTCTTGGCGATATGGAAGACGAATACGGCATACTGCCATTGCCAAAGTATGACAGCGCCCAAGCAAGCTACTGCACAACCGTTGGCAACTTCAGCACAAGCTGCGTTTTCGTGCCCCGCACCCGCCTTTCCGAAGGGGACAAGGGCAAGGAGATAGGCATACTGCTTGACACCATCGGTAAACACAGCAGGGAGATACTCACCCCTGCCTACTTAAACAAAGTCTCGCCTGACGAGGGAAGCAAGGAGATGTTGGGCATCATCCTTTCCTCGCGAATTTACGATATGGGCGAAGTTTACAGCCTTGCCCTGAACAACCCCGTTGTGTATTTCACGACCCTTGGCAAGAGCTTTACGGAGCAGCTTAACATCTGCAAGCCATTGATAGAAAAGGCGGTTGCCGATTTCAACGAGAATATAACTAAATAAATCATTCATAACAAAACTGCCTCTCGTTATACCACGAGAGGCAGTTTTATTTAGTCATTGTTTTCTCAGGGCACGGAAAGAACGAGTTTGTCTTCGTTCAAAACCGCAGGTGCGGTTTCTTTTTTTGCCCTAATTATTCCTCGCCAAACTCCTTAAGAACAGGAAGAAGGTTTGCCGCCTCGTCCTTAAAGTAGCTTTGCTGTTTACCGGTGGTGGTAAACATATTTATGTAGCTGTAGAAGATGAAGCCGTCGTTCTTATCCATTGTCGTAAGGAACTCAAGCTGACGCTTGGTAACGTCCTTGTTATCAATATACTCTTGGAACTCGCCTGCGTTTATCGGAGGCTTTGCGCGGTAGATACCTACGCCGATAACCAGCTTAACTGCATCGGTGGTGCAAAGCTTTTCCCATTCCTTACAGCAAAGGTCAAACTTCTGAGCGTTTTGAGGATGCTCAAAGCCCCAGTAAACCTGAGGAGCGATGTAATCGCAGAAGCCGGGGGTGGAGCACCATTTGCGAACATTTGCGTAAAGAGAATTGAGGTTGTTGGTGATGCTGCCTGCAGGAGAGATACCGAAGATAAGATCCTCGTCAACAGCCTTAACAGCCTGATACATCTTTCTTACAAGACCGTCAACCATCTCAAGTCTGTATTCCTTAAGGGTAAGGTAATTCTCGGCAACGGTGTTGAAGTGGGCAGAGTCAAAGTTGCCTGCCATGGTGGGATAGAAATAGTCGTCGATATGGATAGCGTCTACGTTGTATCTGCTTGCAAGCTCGGTAATGCCGTCACAAACAAGCTGTCTGGTCTCCTCGTAACCGGGAACGAGGTAGCAAATGTTATCTACAACAGAGATATAGGGGGAGTTTTCCTTGTACCACTTAGCAATGCGGTACTCTTCGTCTATCATCTTGATCTTTGCGGTAGACATAAGACGCATTGGGTTGATCCAAGCATGGAAGGAGATGTTGTACTCGTGAGCGATCTTAACGAAGGTCTTGAGAGGGTCAAAGGTAAAATCGTTACCGTAGGCGCCTACAACAAACTCAGATGCGGGATATACGTCGGAGGGATAGAAGCTGTCGCCGTTGGGGCGAAGCTGAAGAATGATGGTGTTAAAGCCTGCTTCGGAGATAGCCTTAACAACACGCTTTACGGACTGCTGATACGCCTTTTCGTTTCTTGCAGAGAAAACGGTGGGGATATCAAACTGGGATATCCAGATACCCTTCATGGTATCATAGTTAAGAGGCTCGTAGTTAGGGTCGCGCTGTGCATTGCCGTTTGCGTCGGTATCGGTGTACTTATCCTCTACCTTGGAGGAGGGGTCTGCTACAACGGAACTGTCTGTGGAGGCTTCTGCAGAGGGATCGTCCTTGCTTTCGCCCATAACCTGAGTTGCGTCGTCAGAGGAGCTGCCGCCGTTATCGCCGCTACAAGCAACAACGGGAAGAAGGCAGGTAAGAGCCAAAAGCAACGCCAAAAAAGCCTTAAACTTAGTCATCATTTTTCGTTATTCCTTTCTTTATATCTGGGGCTCTTGCTTAAGCAAAGGCAAGAACTTGCCCTGCTCAGTAGAAATAGCGGGGTTGTACGCACCGGTAACCACGTTATACATAGACTCATAGCTGAACATGATAAAGCCGGTTGCACCTTCATGGTTGTAAACGAAGTTAAGCATACGCTTGATGTTGTCCTTACGCTTAAACCAGTCGGGGTCGGAGGAAGACTGGGTAGGTTCAACGGCTCTGTAAAGGCCGATACCAACGATAAGCCTTACGTCCTCGCAGGTAACCATGTTTGCCCAGTTGTTGGTGCAGATATTAAATCTTGCCTTGTTCCAGCTATGGGAGAAGCTCCAATAAACCTGAGGAGCGATATAGTCAACGTAACCGGGGGTAGAGCACCAGGTCTTAACGTCGGCACAAAGGTAGCCGGTCTGGTTGTTGTCGATGTTGCCGCCGGGAGATATGCCGAAAAGCATATCGGGGTTGTATTCGTGAACCTTAGCAAAAAGCTTTTGAACGAGAGTGTTTACGTTCTGTCTTCTCCATGCCTTACGGTTTTCAAGATTATCCTCCGCAAGACCGTCATAAAGCAGATCGTATGCCTTTTGGTCAAAGGCAAGGTCCTCTGCCTCATCCTCTATGCTGATATAGAAGTAGTCGTCCATGTGGATGCCCGCTATGTCATAGTTCTGACAAAGCTCCATAACGCCGTCTATAACAAGCTGCTGAACCTCATCGTAAGCGGGGTTGCAGTAGTATCTTCCATCGGGACCCTGAACAACGTAGTCGCCGTTCTTTTCGCGGTACCACTTACCTATACGATAGGTTTCGGGAACGTTTGCCATCTGGCCGGCCGTAAGAAGACGGTAGGGGTTTATCCATGCGTGGAGAGAAAGCTTGTATTCCTTTGCTACCTCGCAGAATATCTTAAGAGGGTCGTAATCAAAGGTATCGGTGTAGCTGTCCACAACGTAGGTGGTGGGTGGGCTTACCTCGGAGGGATAGAAGCTGTCACCATGGCCGCGAACCTGCAGGAAGATGGTATTATAACCGTCACGCTGAAGGTTTTCGCATATTTTTTCTACCTTCTTGCGGTAGTCTGCCTCGGGTCTCTGCTTACCACCGGTCTTGAAAAGACCTTCGTTGGTGTACTGATAAAGCCAGGTGCCCTTCATGTACTTGTAGTTAAGGGGATCTGCTGTCAAAACGGGATCGTATTCCATGCTTTCCTCCTTGCTTTCCTCGGAAGAACTGTCCTCGGAGGCAGCCTCCTCGGTGCTGTCAGTGCTTTCGGCCATTGCGCCGGTTGCATCGTCACTGCTGCTGACGCCGTCGGATTCCTCACCGCAAGCCGCCACGGGCAAAATCATGCAAAGGGCGAGAATGAGAGCCAGAATTGCTTTGAATTTTGTTGTCATAGTGCTTATCCTTTCTTAAATTACCACTCTGCAACCAAAGGCATCATAGCAGCCAGCTCTGTAGTAAACCAAGCGTTGGAAGAGTTATATGCAGAGGAGTAAACGGAACCGTACAGAGACTCGTACTTGAACATTATAAAGCCGGAAACATCCTCATGATTCTTGGTGAAATTAAGCATACGCGCCATGTTGTCCTTACGGCTGTACCAATCGGGGTCGGAGGAGGTGTTCTCACCTATTCTGTAGGGAGCCATACCTATAACAAGGTCAACCTGATCGCAGGTAACAAGATTTGCCCAGTTGTTGGTACAAATGTCAAACCTTGCCTGATCCCAGCTGTGGGAGAAGCTCCAGTAAACCTGAGGAGCGATATAGTCAACGTAACCGGGAGTGGAACACCAAGTTTTGATATCCGCGCAGAGGTAACCGTTTTGGTTGTTATCGATATTACCCGCAGGGGAGATACCGAAAAGTATTCTGTCGTCGTAGTTCTTTATCTCGGTGAATATCTCATTAAGAAGCTTGTTTACGTTGTCACGGCGCCAGCTCTTACGAACGTCAAGGGAGCTTGCGCTGCCGTAGGAGGTGCCGAGAGCGTTAAACGCTTTCTGGTCAAAGGCAAGGTTGGTGGAAAGCTCGTCATCGGGAACTATATAGAAATAGTCGTCAAAATGAATGCCGTCGATATCGTAGTTACGGCATATTTCCATACAGCCGTCGGTAACCAACTTACGGGTTTCAGCATAAGCGGGATTAAGGTACCACAAACTGCCGTATTTTACTACGTAGTCGCCTCTGGTAGTGGTGTTCTGATACCATTCACCAAGCTTATACTTGGTAGAAACGCTGGAAATACTGCTCATAAGACGCATGGGGTTAAGCCAAGCGTGAACGGAGATGCCCTTTGCGTGGGCTATCTCAATGAATATCTCCAAGGGGTCATATGTAAAGCTGCCGCTGTAGCCCGTGCTGTTAGAAGCGTAGGGAGAGGGCGGATAGAAATCAGAGGGATAAAGGGCGTCGCCGTTGGGACGCATCTGAAGGAACACGGTATTAAAGCCGTCACGACTCATGTTGTTGATAATAGTCTGTACGTAGCTGCGATAAGAACTCTCACTGCGCTGACTGCCGCTGGACTTGAAAAGGCTGGTGCCGGTAATGTACTGATACAGCCAGATGCCCTTCATACGGTCATAGTTTATGGGAGCGTATTTGCCGTCAGAGGTAACGGTAAAGGTGATGGATGCGCCTTCGCCTGCGGTAACCCCGGCCTTAACCTTTTGGTAAGAAACGGTACCTGCAGTGCCTGCGGTGGTGTAACGAACCACGGGAACAAGACCTGCCGCGGTGATAGCATCCTTTGCCTGCTTTTCGGTCATACCCTTTACGTTGGGAACCTTAACGGTAGAGGGAGCACTTTGAACAAGGAGAGCAACCTCCTTGGAGTGCTTAAGCTTAAGATAGTCAGCGGTGGAAATAATACCGTCACCCGTAAGCTCGGCAACGATCTTACCGTACTGACTGCTGTCGCCGGTGTTAAGAAGAATAGCCTTTGCTATGGCAGCATCAGTGTCGGTATTGTCGCCGTCACCGTCTGCGTCGCCGTTAACAATAAGCGTAACAGTGTTTCCGTTCACTGTGAGGGTACAGCCCGTAGCCACAGTGTCCCCTGCGGAAAGGGCCTTGCCGGCGGCAGATTTAACGGTAACACCATCACCGTAATAGTAAGCAAACTCACCAACGGTGGTGTAAAGCTCAACGCCCTTAAGATACTCGCCGTCGAGCTTAAAAGGGCTGCTTGACGGAACGGTAAAGCCGGCAGCGGCGGAATCCGTACCAACGTCGGCAGGGAATACCACAACGCCTGCAAGCAATACCATGCACATCAAAAATGCAAGTATGCGTTTCGTTATTCTACTATCCATATTAGGTGTTTGCACCACGCAGGCGGGGCAAAGCTCCGTCCTTTTCATTAGATATAATGCAAAGAGAAACTGCGCCTGCGTATAACACAGCACTTTGCATCAGTTACATTATACCAAATAAGTTTATGCTTGTAAAGTGTTTTTTTATTAATATCTACCATCCTCCGGAGGTTTTAATTGGTAATTTTGTTTTAATATTTTTCGCCTTATTTTCTTGCGCCTTCTCGTAATATAGAATCCTTTTATTTTGTAAATCAACCTCGCAAAAAACAAACCCAGAGGACCACGCATATAAATTACCACCCTTCGGTAATTTGCACATCCCTCACACAAATGCAGATAATCAGTTAGCACAAACTCCGTTTTGGAATAATGGGTTCCGTGCATTTTGTTTACACACCTATAGCAAAACTCTGCCATTTTAATATCACCTCACCACATTATACCAAATATGCATTGCGTTTGCAATGCATATTTTTGTGCCGTTTGCACTTAAACTATTTGCAAGAACACATACGAGGTGATAACATATGGGTAAATTTAAAATACCGACCATACCTGCTACCACAAACAAAACTATACGATTTCCAAATGATTTGATAAAGGAAGTTGAGGATGCAATACGCGGTAAGGATTGTACGTTTTCAGCTTTTATAATTGCGGCAACCAAATCCGCCCTTGACGATTTAAAACAAGAAGATCAAGACTCTTAGACAAAACACCTTCGATTGTAATAACCGAAGGTGTTTTTGCTTTTATTCTGTATTGCTTATTCCTCGTCTTCGTCGGTTTTCTTTTTACCGCCGAAGGATAGCTTGTTCTCCTTGCCGTTTGCAACACGCCTGATGTTCTCACGGTGCATATATATAACCATAACGGCACAAACAACGCTGAAAAGCATGGTAAACATTGCGGGGGGTACTTCCATAACGTAATTATGGGTTATATAGGTAAGAGCCGGATACAAAAACGCCGCGGTTATGGAAGACATGGACACGTAGCGGGTGAAGATAAGCACCAACGCAAACACGGCAAACAGCAAAAGGAACACAAAGGGATCGAGAAGCAATATTGCCGTTGCCGCCGCAAGAACGCCCTTGCCGCCACGGAACTTGTAATATATGGGTGCGATATGACCAAGCACGCAGAAAAGCGCCGCAAGATACGCGCCCTCCATACAGCGGTCAACCACCGTCCAATTCTCCACGCCGTAGATGCATGCGCCGAGAGCCACAGAAAGGGCAGTTTTAAGCATATCTCCGCCAAGGGTGAAAAGTGCCGCCTTTTTACCGTAAACACGAAGCATATTGGTAAGCCCTGCGTTGCCGCTGCCCGATTCTCTTATATCCTTGCCGTAAAGGCGACGGGAAACGATAATGGAGGGGTTTATGCTGCCCAACAGATAGCCCACCACTACGCAGGCAAACAACTCAAGGGTGCTTGCCCACTCCGGAGGGATATTGCCGCCGAAGGCGATGGCGTTTATGCCGATTTGTTTAGAAAGCCAAGAATACCACATAGTAATAGCCTCCTTATTATTTTTCGTCCTCTTTCTGCCTTATTATAAGCTTTATGGGCGTACCCTCAAAGCCGAAAACGTCTCTAAGGCAGTTTTCTATATAGCGCTGATAGGAGAAATGGAAAAGTTCTGCACTGTTGCAGAATATAACGAAGGTAGGCGGCTTTATGCCTATCTGGGTCATATAGTAAATCTTAAGCCGTCTGCCCTTATCCGTAGGAGGCTGAACACGGTTCATAGCGTCGTTAAGCACGTCGTTAAGCACGCCCGTGGATATACGCATAAGCGCCTTGTCGTAAACGGCGTTTATCATCTCGTAAAGCTTTTCCACTCTTTGGCCCGTCTTTGCGGAAATAAAGGCTATGGGTGCGTAGGTCATATAGGAAAGAGCGTCGTAAATATCCTTCTTAAACTCGTTAACGGTGCTGTTATCCTTCTCAAGGCTGTCCCATTTGTTCATAATGATAATAGAAGCCTTGCCTGCGTTATGGCTTATGCCCGCAATACGCTCGTCTTGGGCGGTAACACCCTCGTTAGCGTCGCACATTATAAGGCAAACGTCTGCCCTCTCCACTGCGGCTCTGGCACGGAGAACGCTGTATTTTTCGATGTTGTCCTCTATCTTGGAGTTACGACGGATGCCTGCCGTGTCTATAAACACGTACTTGCCGTACTGATTTTCTATTCTGGTGTCGGTGGCGTCTCTGGTGGTGCCGGGCATATCGGAAACGATAACCCTATCCTCGCCTGCCACACGGTTTACAAGACTGCTTTTGCCTGCGTTAGGCTTGCCGATAACGGCAACGCGAATAACGTCGTCCTCCTCTTCCTCCGCAAAGGACTCGGGAAGAAGCTCCGTCACGCGGTCAAGAACGTCGCCCGTGCCCGTGCCATGTACCGAGGACAAGGGGATAGGCTCCCCAAGGCCAAGCTCGTAAAACTCGTAGTACTCGGCAGGAAGCGCGCCTACACGGTCCATCTTGTTGACCGCAAGAACTACGGGCTTACGGCTTTTAAGAAGCTTTGTTGCGATATCTCTGTCATCGGCGGTAACGCCTGCGTGGATATCGGTTATAAACAATATAACGTCGGCGGCGGCGATAGCCAACTCTGCCTGAGCACGCATATGCTTAAGAATTTCGGTATTAGCCTTAGGCTCAAGACCGCCGGTGTCCGTCAGCACAAAGGGTATGCCGTTCCATTCCGTTTCCGCATATATACGGTCACGGGTAACGCCGGGGGTGTCATCCACAATAGATATCCTGCCCCCTACTATTTTATTAAAAAAGGTGCTTTTACCCACGTTGGGTCTGCCTATAATGGCAACTGTCGCCTTCATATTTCCAAATCCTCCTCGTTTACTCCGAGCATGGCGTGTAAAAGGTCTGCGCCCCCTGCGTCTACCACTGTTACGGGGACGCCAAGGGCATCCTCTGCCTCTTTAAGACTTACGCCGTCAAGAAACAGGTCTCCCTCGTGCCTAAGCATATTGCAGGGGATAAGCACCTCTTGTCCAAGGTCCCTCCCCGCGAGGGTCTTTATAAGGTCGCCCCCCGTCACAAGGCCGCTTACGGTAACCGTGTCACCGAAAAAGTCGTTCCTTACGGGGCAAGCCTCGCATTTAAAACCTACAAATCTGTCTTCTGCCATTGCCGCAAGAGCCCTTATATGCTCGAAAGCGGCGTAACCGGTGGCAACGGTCACCCTTCTGCCCTTAAAGCCGTCGGCAGGCAGGATGTCCGCCGCATAGTCAAGCTCTGCCCTGAACTCCTCAAGGTGGTTTCTAAGCATACCCACGCCGTTTTCCAGCTGCGGATAGCCGTCGTACTCATCCTCCTCGGGGATGGGGAGACCAGCGGTAAGATAAAACTCATCCGAGGCGTAAAACATACGAGCTCCACGCTCACTAAGGCATTTTTCGCTAAACGCCTTAATATCTTCAATTACCCTCAGGGCACCCTCCTTAGTATAGGGCTTCAAGGGATAAAGCCCTTCGCGGTGGGCGGTCACCCCCACGGGCACCGCGGAAACGCTTTGCAACGATTTAAGCTCGTAAAGCTTTTCCATGCTGTATACAAGCTCCGCCCCGTCGTTTATCCCCTCGCACAGCACAAGCTGGGCGTTTATGGCTATCCCGTGCTCGGAAAGCTCCGTCAGGTATCTAAGCACGTCACCCGCAAAGCGGTTCCCCATCATCTTACATCGAAGCGCGGGGTTCATGGTGTGAACGGATACGTTAAGGGGCGTGATACGCATTTTGATAATGCGCTCGATATCACTGTCCTTAAGGTTTGTCATGGTAACGTAGTTGCCGTGAAGGAAGGACATACGCTCATCGTCGTCCTTAAAATACACGGTCTCTCTCATGCCCTTAGGGTTTTGGTCTATAAAACAGAAAATACAGTTATTTCTGCAGCTTTTTTGCTTATCAATAAGATAGGTTTCAAACTCCGCCCCAAAGGCCTCGTAGGGTTGCTTCCGCACCGTAAGGCTTATCTCCTCCGCACCGCGAAGCAAAACCACCCGCAAAACGGGGTCGGCAGTATAAAAATAATAGTCAAGGCCGTCGTTTATGGCACTGCCGTTTACGCTTATTAACTTGTCGTCGGCCTTTATCCCCGCCTTAAAGGCCGGGCTGCCCTTTTCCACACTTTTAACAGTAACCATAACCTATACCGCCTTAAAACGCAAAAGGCGCCCCTATTTCCCACTGGGGAAATCCCCCACGGAAAACGGCGCGCACTTAGGAAAGGCCCCTGAAATTGCTTGCATCGCAGGGGCCCTCCATGCATTAACAAAAGCCTTATGCCTTTTTGCTGTCCTTGCTGATGATCTCTTTACCTGCATAGGAGCCGCAAGCTTTGCAAACTCTGTGTGCAAGGTTAAATTCACCGCACTTAGCGCACTTAGTCATGCCGGGCATATCCAGCTTCCATACGGAAGAGCGCCTTTTATCTCTTCTTGCCTTTGAAACTTTTGCCTTTGGTACTGCCATCTTCAGCACCTCCCTCTCTTTAGGTATATATATCAGCCGTTTTCAAGCAACGCTTTCAAAACCTCAAGTCTGGGGTCTATCTCCTTCGTGCTGCAGCCGCAAGCCTTTTTATTAAGGTTGGCACCGCACTTTACACAAAGGCCCTTACAGTCCTCACTGCAAAGAAGCTTTGCAGGAAGCTCAAGGAGTAACTCCTCCCCAAACACCTCGGAAAGGTCCACAAACCCGTCCTCGTCTGCTATGATGTAATCGTCGTTTTCGTTGTCGGTAAGAGCTTTTGCAACGGGTCGTACCGTTTCAAAACTCATTTTAAAGGGAAAACCCTCGCCGCAACGAGCGCAAACAGCAACCGCCTCTACCGCGCTATCCGCAGTAAGCTCCAAATAACCGCCGTGGTTACGGATATTGCCCTTTATACAGGCAACGCCCTCCGCAAGGTCGGCAACTGACACAAGGGGCAGTTCAAAGTCAAAACACAAGGTGTTGCCACCCTCTGCCAATAGTTGTTGTATGTCGTAGCGCATAAACACACACCCCCGTGGAATTGCAGACATCATCGCACACGCAATGTATATTATAGCGGCTTTTTTTCTTTTTGTCAACAGTTTTTTTGCTTCTTTTTGCATATTTGCCGCTTTTTTAAGCCAAAATACCTGACACAGGAGTTGGTTTAATATGAAAAGTTTATGTAAATGTCTTATTATAAGCGGCGCCGTTATCGGTATGATTGCAGGCGCTGCAGGGTCCTACCTTACGGCAGTAATGCTTAAAAATAAAATGACCGTTAAGGAAATGATGAAGTGTAAGGGCAAGGAAGCCTTTAAGGATTTAGCGGAAAAGTTTTCACTGTAAGGGACAGACAAGGGCGGCTTTCTCCGAAAAGGAGAAGCCGCCCCTTTGCTTTTCGTGATTTATTAAAGCTCGTCTATAATAC
>JAFQKR010000037.1 GCA_017396825.1 Clostridia bacterium | reverse complement strand
CTCCACATCAACCTTTAAACAAATGAAATGGACTTCAAGTAACAGCAACGTGATTACTATAGATGGGAATACAGGTGTTGCACAAGCAAAATCTATCGGAGAAGCCGACATCACCGTAACGACCGTTGCAAATGAACGTACGGATACAATAAAAGTTAAGGTTTACAATAAATTGAATGTAGGAGTTTATTACGACCAAGCATTTGCAACTATTTGCCAAAATAACAATGTAAGCATTAATCAGTTTATAAATACTTATACCGCTACAGCAAAAGAAAAGTACCGCCAAGATTTTTGGATAGACATAACTTTCACATTAAAGCAATTATATCACTCGTTCCCTGAATTGTATTGTAGCGACAGTTCTTCTCTTTCAACCCTATGCCAACACAACAATGAATATAGTTATAACTATCACAAAAATATACACTCCATCCTTGAAAATTTCACTCCTGACACGACTACTAACAGAGTTAATATACTTTTCACAGGACACTATGCAGCAATATCAGAAAACGGATTTGCGCATGGACTGACCAATTCACTCACAAACAATATCCATAAAACCGTCATTACTATAAACCCTGATTTCTATGTAGATTCTGAATATATAGAGACTGCATCTTTTAACGATGCACTATATTACGATGCAATCACTTTTGTAATAACCCACGAACTAGGACATGCGTTTTGGACCCCCGATCATTACCTGGGTTTAAGCCAAGAGAAGCCCGGACAAAACGATGATTGCATCTGGGGAGATAATTACCGTGAAGATGATGTTTATGAAGAACTGATAATGTGCAGTTACTGCATAAACATGATCAATGATAACAGCGGTAATTTCAACGATTATTGATATGGAGGCTAAAAATGAAAAGAATCATATGCACTTTACTTATTTCGTTAGTGTTAGTTTACACATTTATCACTCCGGTTTGCGCTTATGAAAGCTTTAGTTTCGATGACTACGAGGATTTTAAGACCTACGTTTTGAAACCCGAAGAATACAAAAAGCAAGCTCAGAACTATAACGAAAATTGGCACACCTTTGACAAAAATGGGTATCTGGATTTTGACAAGTTTTTTAATTGCAAAAGCGGCACGATAATATCAGACAACGAATGTATTTTTTACTTTAAGGAAGAAGCACAGGCAACTTCCTCCGTACGGCCGTATATAATCGTTAGTTATAGGGAAAAGCCTTATGAAACCCCTGTTTATCCGATAGTAAATGAGGATGGAAGTATCACCCGTCCGGCTATGGCAATAATAGATTTGCATTTTACAGACTTTGATGAAGAAGATGTGGCAAAAATCGCCGGAAACGGCAAAATCAGCATAAAAAAGGATGGATATTCGTTTAATTATCGGATCGAGGACGGAACTATAACAAGGTTGGAATACAGCAATGATCATTACTCGATATCTTTCTGCCACCTTGATAAGACCACCGATGATATGGCCGAGTTCCACAGCATCTACAAAAATGCTGACGAATCCATAAAGGTGTTAAAGCGATTTGAAGACCTAATAAATGGCACCGTAACAAAGCCTGAACCTGAGAAAGATAATACTGACGTAATCATCATAGCCTCTGCAATAGCGTTGGTATTGGTTGCGGGGGTTGCAGTTACCTTTGTCGTAAAGAACAAAAAGAAGCGCGCAACCGCAACAGAATACCCTACCACGGAAGTTTAATAAAAAAGCGGATTGACAAAAAAGGAAAATAGGTATAATATAATCAGAGTATTACAGATAAAAAAGCGAGGCTTTAATTATGAGTGAATGTACGCACGATTGCAAGACCTGCAGTGCAAACTGCTCCTCCCGCAAGCCCGAAAGTTTGCTGGCGGATCAGAATCCGCTGTCTGACGTTAAGAACGTTATCGCCGTTGTAAGCGGCAAAGGCGGCGTTGGTAAGACCCTTGTTACTTCCCTTTTGGCGGTTAATATGCGCCGCAGAGGGTTTAACGTCGGCGTTCTTGACGCTGATATTACAGGTCCCTCCGTTCCCCGCGCCTTTGGTACTGCCAAGGTAAGGGCTGAGGGCAGTGACGCAGGTATTTTCCCCGTTGAAAGTAAAACGGGTATTAAGCTTATGTCTCTTAACTACCTGCTTGAAAACGAAAGTGACCCCGTAGTTTGGCGCGGTCCCGTTATTGCAGGTACGGTTAAGCAGTTCTGGACGGACGTTGTATGGGGAGACGTGGACTTTATGTTCGTTGATATGCCTCCCGGAACGGGTGACGTTCCTCTTACCGTGTTCCAATCACTTCCCATCAAGGGTATCGTTGTGGTTGCTTCTCCTCAAGAGCTTGTTTCCGTTATAGTGGAAAAGGCTGTTAAGATGGCGGAGCTTATGAATATACCCGTTATCGGTCTGGTTGAAAATATGTCCTACTTCGTTTGCCCGAACTGCAAAGAACAGCACAAAATTTTCGGTGAAAGCCATATTGACAACATTGCTTCCCAGCACAACATAGACAGCGTTTCCAAACTGCCTATGGATATAAAGCTTGCAGCAGGCTGTGACAGCGGTCTTGTTGAGCTTTACGACGGCGACTGGCTTGACGCTCTTACCGACATTATAGAAAGCAAGGGCAATGTGTAATGGGTGCCTACGCAGATAAGGCTTGCAAGCTCTTTGCCGACGGCGCAAACTGTGCACAGGCTGTGTTTGCCGCTTTTGCCGACAAAATGGGCTTGGACGAGGAATTTTGCCTTAAGACTTCTTCCTCCTTTGGCGGAGGCATGGGCAGACTGAGAGAGGTTTGCGGTGCCGTAAGCGGTATGTTTATGGTCGCAGGCACTTTGTATGGATACGGCAAAAACGATGATGAGTTTAAAAAGGCTCATTACGCTTTGATTCAAAATATGGCAGAGCAGTTCAATAAACAGCATCAGACTATTATTTGCAGAGAGCTTTTAGAGCTACCGGTGACTGTTCCCGATCCTACCCCCTCTAAGCGCACTGAGGAATTTTACAAGGCGCGTCCCTGTATACGCTTTGTAGAAACCGCGGCGCTTATAATGGAAAATGTAATAGAAAGCAAAGAATAGTTTTAAAAACGGGCTAAATTTAGCCCGTTTTTTTATTTTCCCTCTTGACAAATGAAATTTTTAGGAGTATTATTATCTCGGTTAGCGAAGGCTAACCGAAAGGAGGGGCTTTATGAAAACCCTAAAAGACGTTAAAGTAGGACAAAGAGCTCGTGTTGTGAAGCTTCACGGAGAAGGCGCTGTTAAACGCCGCATAATGGATATGGGACTTACAAAAGGCGTTGAAATATATGTACGCAAGCTGGCACCCTTGGGGGATCCTATCGAAATCAATATCCGCGGATATGAGCTTTCTCTAAGAAAATCCGATTCTGAAATGATAGAAGTAGAATAAAATTTTTACCACATGGTTAGCCAAGGCTAACCAAGAGGAAGGTGTTTATCATGAGCATAAAAATTGCCCTTGCAGGCAACCCAAACTGCGGCAAGACTACGCTTTTCAACGCACTGACCGGCTCTAACCAGTATGTCGGGAACTGGCCCGGCGTTACGGTGGAAAAGAAAGAAGGCAAACTTAAAAAACAAGACGGGGTTATAGTTACCGACCTTCCGGGTATATATTCCCTTTCCCCCTATACTCTTGAAGAAGTTGTTGCAAGGAATTATCTTATAGATGAGCGCCCCAACGTTATACTGAACATTGTTGACGGCACTAATCTTGAAAGAAATTTGTACCTTAGCAATCAATTGGCAGAGCTTGGCATACCGATCGTTATCGCTATTAACATGATGGATGTTGTCAGAAAAAACGGAGACACTATAAATATAGAGCTTTTAAGTGAAGGCTTGGGCTGTAAGGTTTTTGAAATCTCCGCTTTAAAGGGCGACGGTATCGATGAGGCGATCGATGCGGCAATTGAAGCCGCCAAGGAAGGTAAAGTCATCCCACGCCCATGCTTTTCAGGCTTGGTAGAGCACGCTATTGCCCACCTTGAGGAAGCAACCGTTCATGGCATGCCGGAGGAGCAACAGCGCTGGTACGCAGTTAAACTGTTTGAGCGTGACAGCGAGGTCATTGAAAAGTTAGCACTTGATAAAGAAACGTTAACACATATCGAAAAGGATATTGTTAAGGTAGAGATGGCTTTGGATGACGACGCAGAAAGCATCATCACCAATGAACGCTATGTTTACATAGAAACCGTGCTTAAAAAATGCTATAAAAAGAAAAGCTTAGGCAGACTTACTCTCTCGGACAAAATTGACCGCATAGTAACAAATCGCATCCTTGCATTGCCTATATTTATAGGCGTAATGCTGTTAGTGTATACCCTTTCCATCGGCACCATTGGCAACTGGACCGTTGGTTTTATGAACGACACACTTTTTGGTGAATGGATAGTTCCCTCTGTTTCCGGTTGGTTGGAAAATATAGGTTGCCAAGAATGGTTAAACAATCTTATTTCTGACGGAATTATAGGCGGTGTGGGGGCGGTTCTTGGATTTGTTCCCCAAATGATGATACTTTTTCTAATGCTTTCAATACTTGAGGATATCGGTTATATGTCCAGAGTTGCTTTTATCATGGATATGCTGTTCCGCAAATTTGGGCTATCGGGTAAAAGCTTTATCCCCATGCTGGTTGCATCCGGTTGCGGTGTACCCGGTGTTATGGCAAGCCGTACGATCGAGCAAGAACGCGACAGAAGAATAACCATTATGACTACCTGTTTTATCCCTTGCGGCGCTAAAATGCCTATCGTTGGTCTTATTGCAGGCGCGCTGTTTGGCGGCAGTGCCGTTATAGCAACCTCAGCATATTTTTTAGGAGTTGGTGCGGTTGTTGTTTCCGGTCTTATCCTTAAAAAAACAAAAGCCTTTGCAGGTAAACCTGCACCATTTGTTATGGAGCTCCCGGCTTATCACGCGCCCATTCCCAGCAACGTGCTTCGCGCAACCTGGGAACGCGGTTGGGACTTTATCAAGCGCGCCGGCACAGTTATTCTTGCTGCAAGCGTTATAATTTGGGTGCTTAACAGCCTAAGTTTTGAGGGCGGTTTCCACTACATAGGTGATAGCGACTCAAAATCCCTGCTTAATAATATTGGCGACTTAATAGCTGTTATCTTCAAGCCCTTGGGCTTTGGCAAATGGCAGGCGGCGGTGGCTACAATCCTTGGGCTGCTTGCAAAGGAAGAGGTTGTAGGTGTGTTTGGCACACTTTCAGAAATGCTTCCCGAAGGAGCAGACCTTATGGGTGAAATTGAAGGCGGTATTAATACCAATGCAGTTCTTATAGGGCAAGAGTTTTTTGACGGCAATAAACTTTCTGCTTACTCCTTCATGGTGTTTAATCTCCTTTGCGCTCCTTGCTTTGCGGCTATGGGTGCTATAAAGCGTGAGATGAACAGTCCCAAGTGGACTGCTGCAGCCATCGGATACATGTGCGTGTTTGCATGGGTTATATCCCTTATTATATATCAAGTGGGTATGCTTATTACTGACGGTGTGTTTGGCGTTTGGACCGTGCTGGCACTTATTGCTATAGTAAGCATTATATATCTTTTATTTAGGAAAAACAAATACGAAAACAAGCTTTAAGGAGGTGTTCTTTATGTGGCCCACTATCATTATTGCTACGGTTGTAGCGGTAGTTTTCATTGCCATAGTTGTGAAAGGTATTATTAACAAAAAGAACGGTAAAAGTTCCTGCTCCTGCGGTAGCGGCTGCGGTAGTTGTTCTCTGAAAGGCACTTGCCATGCCAATACCGAAAAGAATGAAAAGCAATAAACCTTTTTGAGTAATTCAAAAAATGGCTGTTGAAGACGAATGCCTTCAACAGCCATTTTATTTTTAAATCTTATTAATGCTCAGCGATCCAAGCCTCAACCTTATTCTTGCCTATTCTCTTTATATCCTCTACAGGATAAACGCTGTCGGCACCGCCGTTAACGTAAAGAAAATAAGAGCCGGTAGGAGTTTGGTAAAGAGATTCCTCATAACCTGCGGGGTCGCCAAATTCACCAACGGTATACTTTTTTACAAGCTCAGCAGTCTCAGTATCATACTCGCACTTGCAAATAATCTTTTTCATATTTCAAGCTCCTTTAATATTAATTCTAGTACAATTATAGTATTTAAACGGTTTTTAGTCAAGATACATAAAAGGAAAAAAACCTTACTATTTAACAGTCTATTGTAGGTATTATATACAAAAAACGCATATAAAAACGGCGCAGAGTTAATCTGCGCCGTTTATCGCTAATGCAAATTAGTCGTTAGCTTCGTTGATCTTAGCCATGGAGTCTTCGATAGCAATCTCAATAACGTCCTTGTTACTGTCGATACGGGACTTGAGGTTCTTGTCGAGGTGCTGGCACATGGTGGTAGGATCGCTCCAAGCTGCAGCAAATACTGCACCAAGGTCGAAGGTACGGGAAGTGAAGATTACGTCGAGCATAGCTGCGCTGTCGGGATCGGAAGCGTCACCGCGCTTAAGCTGCTTTTCATAATATTCGGGAGTGAGGTAATCCTTGCTGTATGCGCCGAGAGCGTCAAGGAGGGTACCGATCTGCTTACCCTTTTCACCGGTGGAAAGCATGGTGGTGGGAACGAATACGCAGGATGCGGTGTGAGGGCTCATGGTGTGATAGTATCTGTCCTGAGTATCATCATACTTAGGAATGGGAAGAATACCGAAGTCATCTTCCATGTCTCTGAAGTAAGGAAGGTGGATAAGGCCGGTCATGTAGAACAAGCCTCTGCCTTCTTTGAACGCCTTGGTTACGGTCTGACCGTAAACGTCCTGACCTTCAAACTTGGTCTTATAAACTTCAAGGTCTGCAACGAGAACGTCGTTGGTGTTAGTGTAAAGGTCAACAGCGTCGTTGTTTGCATTGTAAACTCTTTCAGTATCAAGAGCGAAGATAGGCTGGTCGTTAGCATCCTTGTCGATGGTCTTTTCGCCTGCAGCGAGGACATGGAGATAGAGGTTGGAGGTTTCGGTAAGGAGACCGTAGGTATCAAGCTCGTCTCTGTTGCTGTCGCCATTGTCGGAACCAAAGCCCTTGATAAGTTCAGAGAACTTTTCGAAGGTCCAATCGCCATCCTTAGCGAGCTGGTAAAGCGCCTGAACATCGCCGCCCTTAGATTCGTAAAGGGACTTGTTGAAGAGAAGTGCAAAAGTACCGTCGTTATCATAGGTGTTGATATCGCCGAGTGCGTAGTAAAGTTTACCGGAAACGGAAAGATCCTTTACTGCGTCCTGATCCCACCATGCCTTTTCGAAATCGATACCGAGGGTCTTAAGGTCAACAAGGTAACCGTTTTCGATGAAGGAATAGTAGTAATAATAGGTTTCAAAGCAGAAATCTATTGTGGGAGCGCCGGAGAGAATGTCTTCCTGAATGAAGGTACGGATGTTACCTGCAGTGTCGGTGCTCATTTCACCAACGATGGTGCAGTTGTAATCCTTCTGAACAGCTTCAAGAACCTGTCTCTTTGCAAGGTTGATGTTGCTCATAGTGCCGTCTTCATCAGTTTGATCCCAAATTACTTCGCCCTGGAAGTCGATGGTTTCTTTACCATAGCCAAACCAACGCTGAAGAATGTTGAATTCACGGCCGCCCATGTCGGTTGCTTCGGGAAGCATATCGTGATAAACAACGTCGGATTCAGAATTATTAGGTTCTTCCTTAGAAGTTTCATTGCCGGATTCAACCTTGGACTCGTTCTTGCTGGTGTCACCGCCGTTATCGCCGCCGCAAGCTGCAAAGCATGCAACAACCATGAGCAGTGCCATCAATAAGCAGAGATACTTTCTCATAATACTTTCTCCTTTATAAGTTTTGTTGCAGTTATTATACCACACCCAAAAAAACAAGTCAAGTATATTTTTCCTTTTTTGGCGCAGTGCGTCGATTTAATTTGCACTTGTGTTTTATTACACATATTTTTATTGACTTTCTTTGGCTTGCATAGTATAATCATAATGATATTTTTGGCACGAAAGGAGCTGGGACTATTGTCCGGCCTTAGAAATTTTATCGTAGTATTTTTGCTTGCCCTATTGGGGTTCGGGATTTTAGGCCATTTTGTCGCCACAAGCATCGTACCTTCTATGATGGAGGGAGATGACGGATCGGAAAGCGAAACGTCAGAGGTAGTTTCAAACGACGCCGGTTCCGAAGACAGCAGCGACGACATCAGCGTGGACGATAGCGCTGTTATAGAAGGTAACACCTTTAATTTTGCATTTTTCTGCACCGATATAAACGATAAGCTGGCAGGCATATACATCATCCACACTCACGACGGATATGAGACATGCGTTACCGTTCCCATCCCCGCCACCGCTTTTGTGGAAAACAACGGCGCATACACGACCCTTGATAAACTTTTTGCCGACTATGGCAAGGATTTTATGATAACCAAGCTTTATTATCTAACGGGTTGCAAGATCGACGAGCATGCTACCCTCTCCGCCGTTGATGTAGACGGCAAGGGACGTAACGTTACGGAATTGAGCACCTATCTTAAGTACACCTATAAGATAACCGAGGAGTTTGAGTATCCAAACCCTGATTTTGTAGACGGAGACAACGGCAACGAATCTGAGGACGCTTCCGAAGAGCTTGCCGGCGAGTTTATCAAAATAGAGACAGGCAGCTACGCATTAAACGGCAAGACCGACGGCATCCTTAACGAACAAATGCTTTTAGATACCGAATACAATCCCAACGCCTTTGATATTTTCAGCGAGCTTATAACAAAAATGCTGAACGACTCCGCTCTTGCAGGCAACAAGACAAAGCAGGCAACAGTATTTAATTTTATAGCGGATAAGTCCTTCCGCAATTATGACGGAAGCGGCGCCTCTGCCTATATGTTCAACGATTTCCGCAAGGCTAGCTTTGCCTATTCGGGAACGGGCGGCGCTTGGGACGAAATAAGAGAAGCAGTTAAAACACTTGAAAGAAAGGTACAATAGAATGAACGTTGAAACAAAATGTATACACGAGGGATATAAGCCCGAGAACGGCGCCCCCCTCGCAATGCCCATTTATCAAAGCACCACCTACGCTTACGACTCCACCGAGCATATAGGCAAGCTTTTTGACCTTGCCGCAGAGGGCCATATGTATAGCCGTATCTCCAACCCCTCCGTTGCCTTTGTTGAAGATAAGATAGCGGCTCTTGAAGGCGGTGTTGCTGCAGTATGCACCACCTCCGGCCAGACGGCTTCATTTCTCTCTTTGGTAAATATTCTCGGCTGCGGCGACAGTTTTTTGTGCTCTGCAAAAATTTACGGCGGCACCATAAACTTGTTTTCAGTTACCATGAAGAGACTCGGCATAGAGTGTATTTACTTCGACGCAGACGCTCCCGACGAAGAGATAGAAAAGCTTATTAAGCCCAACACCAAGGCCGTTTTTTCCGAATCCCTTGCAAACCCTGCTTTGGCAGTGCTTGACATTAAGCGTATTGCGGACCTAGCCCATAGAAACGGTTTACCTCTTATAGTTGACAACACCTTCCCCACTCCTATTCTTTGCAGACCGCTTGAGCACGGTGCGGATATAGTTATCCACTCCACCACCAAGTATATGGACGGTCACGCAGTGCAGGTTGGCGGCGTTGTGGTTGACGGCGGCAGTTTTGACTGGGCGGGCAACGGATATACCTGCCTTTCCGAGCCCGATGCTTCTTATCACGGCGTTGTTTACACCAAGGACTTTGGAAAGGCGGCCTACGCTACCAAGCTCCGCGTTCAGCTTATAAGAGACTTCGGTACATATCCTCCTGCAAGCGCAGCATTCTTGCTTGACCTTGGCTTGCAGACTCTTGGTGTGAGGATGGAAAGACACTGTAAAAACGCTCTTACCGTGGCAAGGTTCCTTTCTGCCCACGATAAAATAGAGGCTGTTTCTTATCCCGGACTTGAAGGTGACAAGTACCACGATATGGCTAAAAAGTATATGCCTAACGGCACAAGCGGCGTTATTTCTCTCACCATTAGGGGCGGCAAGTCTAATGCAGTCAAGTTTATGGATTCTCTTAAACTGGCAAAGAACGTGGTTCACGTTGCAACAGTTCACACCTGTGTTTTGCACCCTGCCAGTGAGACCCACCGTCAGCTTACCGATGAACAGCTTGTTGCTGCAGGTATAGGTCCAGGCATGATAAGACTTTCTGTTGGCATTGAAAACGTTGAAGATATCATAGCTGACATAGAAAACGCTCTTAAGCAATGCGAATAACATTATTATACGTAGGCTCCACCAGCGAGAGGTTTTATTCAGAAGCCGCCGCAGAATACGAAAAACGCATAGGCGGTTTTGCTTCATTTAACAGCATTTGTATCAAGGAGGAGCGCATAGGCGACGAGGCCTCTGAGGCGGTGGTCGCCAAATGCCTTGCGGCAGAGGAGCAAAGGATACGCGCCGCTATACCCAAGGGGGCGTTTACGGTTGCCTTGTGTATAGAGGGCAAACAGCTTTCGTCAGAGGAACTGGCGGCAAAATTCAGTGACCTTGGCACCGGCGGAACATCCACGGTCGTATTCATAATAGGAAGCAGTCACGGTATTTCTCCCTCCTTGAAGGCGTCCTGTAATATGCGTATCTCTATGTCAAAAATGACTTTTCCCCACATGCTGGCGCGAGTGATGCTTACCGAGCAGATTTATAGGGCATTTACAATAATTGCCGATAAAAAATATCATAAATAATTTATATAACTATTGAAATTGTTTTTTGTTTGTGATAAAATAAGTCGAATTACTTAAGGAGGTGCTTATTATGGCATATACTATTTCTAAAGACGATTGCATCGGTTGCGGTACCTGTGAGGCTGAATGCCCCGTTGGCGCTATCACCGTTGGTGATGACGGCAAGTACGTTATCGACGCTGACACTTGTCTTGACTGCGGCGCATGCGCAGGCGTATGCCCCGTTGACGCTGCTAAGGCGTAACTTTTAACTTTTAAGGTAACACGCCCGCAAACCATGTTTTTTACATAGGTTGTGGGCGTT
>JAFQKR010000036.1 GCA_017396825.1 Clostridia bacterium | reverse complement strand
TACATATTTTTTTAACAAAATAAAATAAATTTGCTAAAAATGTCAAAAACCCATTGACATTTTGCTTGAAATATGGTTTAATATTCTCGGAGAGGAACTGAAAACGTTTTCAGTTTTTGGTTTTAGTGATAAATCTATCCCGTTTTCGGAACGAAAAGGACCTAAAAATGACTATAAAAGACGTAGCCGAATATAGCGGTGTTTCGATAAGTACCATTTCACGTGTGCTCAACAATCATCCTGATGTTCGCGAAGAAGTAAGAGCAAAAGTTTTAAAAGCCATACAGGAGCTTCACTATGTGCCAAACAGTAGCGCGAGGGACCTGGTAAAAACCCAGTCTGATGCGATAGGGGTTGTGGTGCGCGGTGTAGAAAACCCGTTTTTAACTTCAGTTATGCGTTCTATTGAGGAGGCCATACGCGGCGCGGGTTACACAATGGTAATCCACCAGATAGGTACCGAGGAGGACGAGGTTGCCGAAGGCGCAGGGCTTGTGCGTTCAAAGCGGCTTTGCGGTTTGATACTGCTAGGCGGAAGGTTTGACTACACACCCGAGCAAACAGCTACAATAGAGGTTCCGTTTGTTTGCTGTACATACACAAACAGCTTTGGTAGTCTTGATAAAAACGCGTATTCATCGGTTTTTATTGATGACTATGCCGAGGCCTATAAGGCCGTTAATCTGCTGATAGAAAAAGGGCACAAAAAAATAGCCGTACTGTTAGGCGCTACCGACGACCGCTCGATAAGCGAATTAAGATATAAAGGTTATTGCGACGCGCTTAGAGATGCGGGTATACAGCCCGACCAATCCCTTGTTGAGCAGACAGGGGGCTACAGTATGAAAAACGCCTATAACGCAACCGAGCGTTTACTTGCTAGAAGAAATGATTTCACGGCGCTTTTCACCGTTTCTGATAGTATGGGCATAGCCGCGATAAAGGCGCTGCACAATTCCGGTATAAGTGTACCGCGCGATTGTTCGGTAATTGCGATAGATGGTATAGAGGTTTCAAAGTACACCATTCCCGCTTTAACCACGCTTATACAGCCACGCAAGCCTATGGGTTACGAGGCGGTACGTATTCTAGTTGACGTTATAAAAGGGAAAAAGAACTGTCAGCTACGGCTTGAAACCGAGCTGCGCGAGGGCGAAACTGTAGCGCCACCGAAAAAATGATTTTTACGCCACAAGGCGTGGAAATATAAAAAATTATATAATGCACCTAGGTGCGAAATTTAAAGGAGGACAAAACAATGAAAAGAGCACTATCCCTTATTTTAGCACTGATACTGTGTGTTGGCTTGTTCGCAGGCTGCGGCGGTACAGACAAAGGTTCGGTTTACTGGTTAAACTTTAAGCCGGAATCCGACGAGGTTCTTCAGGAAATCGCTAAGATGTACAAAGAAGAAACCGGCGTTGAAGTAAAGGTTGTAACAGCTGCTTCAGGCACATACAACCAGACCTTGATTGCCGAAATGGACAAGAAGAATGCCCCCACACTGTTCGTTATCGGTAACCAGAACGCAGTAAAAGATTGGAAGGATTATGCACTCAATCTTAAGGATACTGCAATTGCAAAAGAGCTTAACACCGACGCATACAACCTTTATGATGAAGACGGCAACCTCGTTTCCATCGGTTATTGCTACGAGTGCTATGGTATCATCGTAAATCCGAAGCTCATCGAACAAGCTGGATTTAAGATGGAAGACCTTAAGAATTTTGAAGGCCTTAAGAAGGTTGCAGAGAGCATCCACAGCCGTGCAAAAGAGCTTGGCTTTGACGCATTCAGCGCTTCCGATATGGATGATTCTTCTTCTTGGCGTTTCACAGGCCACATGGCTAACCTTGAGTACTACTATGAATCCAAGGATGCCGGCGGTTGGAAATCTTGCCCCGAAAGCATCAAGGGTACATACATGGATAACTTCAAGAACCTTTATGACCTTTGCATCAACAACAGCACAGTTGCTCCCAACACATTGGCAACAGGCGGTCACGACGCTGAGAACGAGTTCAAGACCGGTAAGGCTGCTTTCTTTGTAAATGGTTCTTGGGAATATGCAGCGGTTTCTGAGAGCGTTCCGAACGCTACCATGATTCCTTACTACTGCGGTGTTGAAGGCGAAGAGAAGGCCGGTCTTAACTGCGGTACAGAAAACTGCTGGGCTATCAACTCCAAGGCTTCTGAAGCTGACCAGAAGGCAACTATGGACTTCATGGTATGGTGCGTAACCGATCCTGAAGCTTCACGCAAGTTAGTTGACACCTTCGGCGTTATGCCTTATAAGAACGCTGCTAAGTCCACCAACGGCTTCCTTGCTGCTGCTAACGAGTACACAGCAAACGGTTGCTACGTAATGGATTGGGTTACCAACTATCAGCCTAACGTTGATGAGTATCGTAAGGCAGTAGTAGCTGCTCTTAATACCTACAATGCAGATCAGTCTGACGCTAACTGGGCAAGCGTTAAAACCGCTTTTGTTGACGGTTGGGCAGTTCAGTACAAAGCCGCTAACAAATAATTTTAACTGAAAATTATTTTAGAAACTCCGGCGGGGCGGGCGATAATGATTCGCCCTCCCCGTTTCTTAATTTAAAGTTAAAGGGGATGAAGTTTTGAAGAAAAAGAAAATCTCGGGCGGCGGCAGCACCTTGCGCGGACCACTTGGTAAATGGGGTTGGTTCTTTTTAGGGCCAGTTTCCCTTGCCTTCATAATAGGCTTTGTATGGCCTTTTATTCAGGGTATTTACCTTTCTTTTTGCGAGTTCAGATTGATATCCAACACAACCTTTGTTGGAATTAAAAACTATTTAGAGGTTTTTAAGGACGAAAGCTTTTTACATTCGTTCTGGTATACTGCGCTTTTCGCGATTGTCAGCCTTGTTCTGATAAATGTATTGGCGTTTACGGTGGCCTATGCTCTTACACAGGGCATCAAGGGCTCAAATCTTTTCCGCACAGTGTTCTTTATGCCTAACCTTATAGGCGGTATTGTTCTTGGATATATATGGTCAATGATTTTTGACGGCATTTTGTCTAAATGGAATACATCTATTCTCCTTGAGTCAAAGTGGGGATTCTGGGGATTGATAATATTACTATGTTGGCAGCAAATAGGTTATATGATGATAATCTATATTGCAGGTCTGCAATCGGTATCAGAGGATATGATGGAGGCCGCCAGAATTGACGGCGCGCGTCAGGGACAGGCGCTTTTCCGCGTAATTATACCCAACGTTATGCCCTCTATCACAATTTGTACCTTCTTATCTCTCACAAACGGCTTTAAGCTGTTCGACCAAAACCTTGCATTAACCGCAGGTCAGCCCTATATTATTCAGGAGGGTGGCACGGTTATCAAGACAACCGAAATGTTGGCGCTTAACATATATAACACCTTCTACGGTCAAAGCGCAGGAGCACAGGGTGTGGCTCAGGCAAAGGCGGTTGTATTCTTCATTTTAGTTGCGGGCCTTGGCCTTATGCAGCTTGCCTTCACTCGAAAGCGGGAGGTACAGCAATGAGAATGAATAAGCTTTTAGGAAAAAACAGTGGTAAAAACGCGCTTACAGTGCTTTTTTCCATAATTAGTATAATCTATATTTTGCCTGTTTTAGCGGTTGTTTTAAACTCGTTCAAGTTAAACACCTTTGTTAAAACAAACACATTTGATTTACCCAACGCAGAAAGCTTTGCAGGCTTTGCAAACTTTATAAAGGGTATGACATTCGGTAACTATCCGTTTGTAAACAGCGTTATATACAGCGTTGTTATAACTGTATTATCAACGGCGCTTATACTTTTGTTTACATCAATGGCGGCGTGGTATATAGACCGTCGCAATTCGGTGATATGCAAAACGGTTTACTATCTGTGTGTGTTCTCAATGGTAGTGCCCTTCCAGATGGTTATGTTCCCGCTTTCAAAAACTGCGGACAGACTAAACCTTAACTCACCCTGGACCATTCCGATAGTATATCTTGGTTTCGGCGCAGGCCTTGCAATATTTATGTTTACGGGCTTTGTAAAATCAATACCGCTTGAAATCGAAGAGGCGGCTGCTATTGACGGTTGCGGACCTGTTCGCACATATTTCACGGTAGTAATGCCAATGCTTTATCCAACCATGATTTCGGTTGGCATTCTGGAGATTATGTGGGTATGGAACGACTATCTGTTGCCCGTACTTGTATTGGATATAAACAAATACCGTACCATTCCGATACAC
>JAFQKR010000035.1 GCA_017396825.1 Clostridia bacterium | reverse complement strand
GTGCGTGGAAAAACTCTTTGCCAAGGATGGCGAGTCCGTAGAGGATGCAAAGAAAAGACAGCATAGCATCTGGCTATACTGTCATCTTCTTAGCACTCGTCAATCGGTTGATTTCATAGGATATTCAAAACATCCTTATGAGAAGTAGCCTTTTGGGTGTCTTTTGTTTTTCTGGCAAGTTGCACCGATTTAGATATCATTTTGAGTCACTTTAATGGCAACGAATAATTTGGAAAACAGAATTTCACAAAACGTGGATGTGAAACAAATCGTTGGCGATTTAATGCAACAATCAGCATCATTAAGAAAAGAATAAAAAACGGAACAAAAATAACAACTGCAGCAATCAGCAAGAAAGTCAATATATATCGATCTATTTGATTCGTATGCTCGTATGAACGATAAACTGTTCCATCCAAACTTTCTAACTGAATTACCTCATAGTAATTGTGATAATTTTTTGGCTGTTTGTATTCTGCATATGCAACCAGAGTTTCTCCTGCCTCACATCGCTCAATTAGCTCTTTTGGTAAATTGGAATACTGAAAAAAACGAGTGACTTCAAAGTTTTCTTCAAATTCTTTGCAGGATATGTATAGGTAATCGTACTCTTCCGTGTTCTCGTATTCGCAATCTGTTACCGTAATTTCATACCGCTTGCCGTGTTCGGCTTCTGTATAATCAGAAAAATGAATATGAGCTATAAAGCCAAAAATCATCAGTATTGTCAGAAAAGGAATCAACATTCTAAAACAAAAATAACCGGGCAGGCTCATTATATTAATTTCGTTGTAGCGATAAATGCTCCTATTTGCCTTTTGCAAACTTTTTTTCTTAGGTATACGCATAGACAACACATCTTCAAACCACTCATCGCCATACATCTGACAAAAAGGTATAATGTATTGTTCTTTAAACGAGGCATCCCATTTTTCCTCACCGCAGAATAGATATGGAACACGATGAATTGCTTCGGCAAAGCGGGAGGTTTTAGTAAAGTCCCCTTCCTCTTTCAGTTCATCTAAGGCACCTAAGCAAGAAAAGAGAAATTCCCTTTCAACATCATCAGATTTTTTGTCAATATATTTACATATATCCTCAATATATTGATTTGCTGATGCCAATTTAAATTTGGAATAGGATAAGTTATTAGCTTTTGCATAGTAACAATCCCGAATAATAATAAGCGCTTGCGAAAGCTTATGAGCTTTTTTTATGTGCATATCTTACCTCCCCGATAACTTTCCTTTATTTCTTCGATTATAATTATATCAAAATTACATTCCACCTGCAATATATTTTAGTTCATGTCCTCCCCAAAAGCCGTTTTGCGTGGAGGATATCTATAAGATTTAACAGCAAAAATTCGCATAGAAAAGTCCGAAACCATTGTGGTTTCGGACTTTTCTGCGCCGATATCTAAATCGGTTCGCATTGTTGAGTAGAGGTTCCAAAAAAGATGCGCAATAACTATCTATCCAACACATCAAGCTCTGCCGCATGCAAAAAGCCCGATGCGGCAAAAATTTTATAGCCGCCTACTACTGCGCCGTTGTCGATTTGTGCTACTTTTTCTCCTTTTTGATCACACACAAGCTTAGGCACGGGATTGATTATTATAATCTTGGGGTTTTCCGATTCGTAAGCAAATTTGTACGCCTTTGCACGCTGATGCAACACAGTTCCGCGCATACTGATGGTGTGTATAAAAGCCAATTCCCCGCCCTGCGATATAACAATTGGAGATTTTCTTTTGCGTGCAGAAATAAGCTTACAGGAATAAACCTTTTCGCCTACCGTTATACTAAAGCTTTCGTCTTTTAAAAACATAAACAGCGAAATATAAGGGTACTGTATTTTGGAAAGAGTATAGCCTTTTTCAGCGCATATTTTCTTAAGACGGCGTAAAAAGGACATACGCTTAAAGATAGCATTGAAAAACCTATAAACAAAAGGCAAACACAGCAATATGGCAATAGCGATGACATGACCTACCGTTAACGACCTATATACAAGCATAATAATCGGCGATAAAATGGGGACTGCAAATATAATAGCACACGCACCTCCGCCGTAAGCTATACTCGCAAATACGGTTTCTTGGTTTGCTTCTTTTTTGCTGTAATTAGTAGGATTTTTATTTTCCCTCCATTGCTTGTAAGCGGAAATATGACCTAAAACCGCCACTACAAAAAGTATAGGAAGAAGAATCGCAAGCCAAAGAAGCTTATCCGCAAAAGTGTCTGTATTTGTTAACACCGCCAATGACATAAGCGTCCAATCCAGTGGAGCTAAAACATAAAGTAAAGCTATAACAAATGCTTTTATCCAAAACTCCGGTTGACTTAACAAAAACTTAAGACTGTTTTTCAATGAAGAATCTACATTCTTTTCCCAAAAGCTTTCTCTAAGCGATCCGTTATATGTGACAGCTATCCTAATAAACGAATACGATGATAACAACAGCGCTGCGATGCAAACATAAGCCGGCAGGTTTGCTAATCCGCTTCCATCATAAGCTTCTCTCATAAAATAACGTGAAACAAAAAACAAAAACTGAGGTATGGCAATAAGCGCCACCGTTATATCAAACAACGTATCAAAAAAAGCGAAAAGCCTTTTAGCCATTTTGTCTCCTCCACGCTATACATAAACATGATTCATTTATTCAAAAACCTTCATTTCACATGAAAGCTCTGCAATCTCTCGTTTTGTTCGGGAATATAATCTAAAAATATACGCCGCCATCACACTGCAAATGATACCGCAAAAAATCAAGGCAATAGATAATATACACCCAATTAAATCATCTCTTATGATCTTATATAATTCTTCGGGAGCAAAACGCAGTATTTTTATAATAGCGGGAACAGTATATAATCCCGGCAAAGTTGAAACCGCAGCTCCGGTAAGCAAAATGCCAAACTCGCGTTTTCGGGTGTTGTTTAAGCTCCTTTTGAAATCCAGCTTGCTTTGATTATCTGTTAAAAAATCAACGGTTGCATATTCTACAGGTACGTTAATATAAAACAATATTTGCTTCCCCTCGTTTGATTGATGAGCTATATCACAACCACATTCCGTAACGGTTCGTACAAACGTAGCTTGATGTTGTCGCTCTGTGAAATGAAAAACAGTTTTGTATTTACCCGGTTCCGTTTTTTCAAAGGTATAGAATGACAATCTGAGGGACACAAGCTTCCAGCCTTGCTTATTCATTACGTTAAGATAGGCTTCTTCTTTTTCTCGATTGACAAAGGGTTTGAACACTGTTCTTCTGTTACGCACAACTCCACCTCCCCGTTTTTAAAGTAAAGCTTTGCGTTTTCGGTCAACTCACTCAAGCGTTTTATTTCGTTTTCTACAACCTCGGTTCCAAGCTCTGTGCGGACATAAAGACGTTTTGATGGATCTTTCGATTTTACTTCGGTTATATATTCTTTTTCTACCAAAGCGCTTAACGCACCGTACAACGTGCCTGCACCCATATTGATTCTTCCTTGTGTCATGGTTTTAATATTTTGCATTATCCCATAACCGTGCAAAGGCTTTGAAAGTGAAAGCAGTATATAAAATACCGTTTCTGTCAACGCAGGATATGTATTCATTGCATTCTCTCCTTCAACATTATCGTTGGGTGATGTATCGCGCCGCGATATATCGCTTGGCTATATAGTATCACACTTCATTTGTTTTGTCAATACCTTCAGCACAACAATTTCAAAACGAAAAACAGCACCCTGTTTGAGTGCTGTTTCTGTGCAAAAAAGATACCGCTTATTTATTTGTTATGTCAAATCCAAAGTTGTCCATCCGTTTTTGTTTAATTGCTTTTGAATCGAATAAAATTGTTGAAAACCTTTCGCATGGAAATTAAAACCGAATATTTTTGAAATTAGTTTTTTTATAATATTTGATCTTAAGCTCATGTAAATTTGTATATGCCCTATTGTGTATAACTCGTAGTATGCATATTCTCCAAAACAGCGTACGCCAATGCAACGCAATTTACGTTCTGATTGGTTTGTAATTTTGTGCGCAACCTCATAACTGTTTGCACAAGGTTCCAATTCGATAAAAACAACATCCTCTCTATCGTCACGGTAATAAATCCTGTCTTTGGTAATCTCAACGATATTAGAAATATGTATTTTTTCCATCGAATCCACCGCCTTTCTGATCATACTGTAACACACCTTGGGGCATTTGTAAAGAGCTAAGCATTGAGTTTGCCAAAGCGATGCAAGCAGCAGGATTTGAACACTCCGCCCGTTTGCGGTGCCCGATATTACGAGTACAATTCAACTTACGAAATAAGAAAAACAAAAGACACCCGCTTGGGTGTCTTTTGTTTTTCTGGTTGCGGGAGCCGGATTTGAACCGACGACCTCCGGGTTATGAGCCCGACGAGCTACCGGACTGCTCTATCCCGCGATATATCTAAATTAACTTGTCAGCATTTGGTGCCGGAAACCGGGCTTGAACCGGTACAGGGTTTTAGCCCCGCGGGATTTTAAGTCCCGTGCGTCTGCCAATTCCGCCATTCCGGCGTCAGCAACAGTAATTATACTACACTTGTTTCTGTTTGTCAATACCTTTTTAAACTTTTTACTGCGAAAAAATCAGTCGTTTTTAAAAGCGCCTATTACTGATATTATTATACCCAAAAACGAAGAGAAAACGCTTAATATTTCCATAAATTCTCCGATATCGTATGCGGCGTTAATTAACACCGACACCCCACCAAAAAGTATTAATGCTATACCCAACAAAATCACGTTTATTGACTTCATATTCTTACTCCTTATTATTCACCGTAAAGGGCTGTATTTAAATCGTTTGCAAGGCGCGCAAGAGTACGGAAAGGTATATTCTTACCCGCGCTGTCATAGTCGATGGTTGTATATATAACAAGTATATAAGGATGCGGTGCGTAAACTACAGCTATATCGTGATATGCCACGTTACCCGGCTTTATTGCGCCGTATTTTTGGATAACCTCATATTCCTTAAGTTCTGCGCCTATCTGATAGTTATAGCTGGCATTACAGCCTGCGTTCTTCATAAGTTCAAGATTCGCTCCGTTATACAGCGCCGTATCGTAAAGAAGCGCCGCCATTTCTGCCGCAGTGCAGTTAGTATAGCCGTTTACCGTATGGTAATCCACCCCAAGCTCCGCAACGCTTTCAAGATAACCCTTAAGACCAAAACGCTCCATCAGCATACTGTATGCGATGTTGTCGCTGTATCTGAGCACATAATCCATAAGTGTTGCTATGGAAAAGGAAGTGCCGGCAGACATATTTTTCATAATGCCCGAGCCCACAGTCTTGTGGCGTTCCTCGAAAACCTTGGTTTCATTTATGTCTATCTCGCCTTTATCCGCCTGTTCACACAAATACTTTATATAAGGCAGTTTTGCGGTGCTTGCAGTCTTAAAGTCCTTATCACAGCCATAGGAAACGTAGCCGTTATACTCAAGGTCGCAGTAGAAAAAGCCGTAGCCGCTGTTTTCAAGATATGCGCTCAAGGCGTCAAGTGCCTCGTTGCTTTCTATGTTGGTGCTGAGATCGCCTTCTTTTATAGAGGCTATCTGCGCTGTTATTTCCTTTACGCTTAGTGTTGGCTTCTCCTCGCTGCTTTCTTCAGAAACAACAGAACTTTCCTCTGAAGAAACGCTTTCCTCGCTGCTATCCTCGGAAGAAGATATTACATCCTCAGAGGACACGCTTTCTTCGGCAGAAGACTCCACCGACTGCTCCCTACTCTCAGTAACATCCGTACCTGAGGTACAAGCGGAAAGAAGAAGGGCTGTTATAACAAACGTAATAAGCAATTTTTTCATTGTAAAACTCCATGGGCGAAATTATCAACTACAATGATAATACAAACGTCCGTACTTGTCAATAAACTGTTGACAAAATGCGGTTTACGATTATATAATGTAGTCGGTATATTATCAATATAAGGCGGTGACCGTGATGAAATTGACCGAAATTTTCAACAGCAATAAGCTTTCCCTCTCCTTTGAAGTGTTCCCTCCAAAAAGCGACACTGCGTTTGAGTCTGTTAAAAGAGCAACGGAAGAAATTGCAAAGCTTCGCCCCTCTTTTATGAGCGTAACCTACGGCGCAGGCGGCGGTACCAGCCGTTACACTCTTGACATTGCAAAGAACATAAAGGAATCTTACGGGGTTCCCACCTTGGCGCACCTTACCTGCGTTTCCTCCACCAAGGAAACGGTAAGGACAAAAATCGAACAGATAAAGGCGGCAGGAATAGACAACATAATGGCACTTCGCGGTGACCTTACGCCTGAGCTTGAAAAGGGTGACAGAAGCACCTGGGCATATCGCCACGCCATCGACCTTATACGGGACATCCGTGATATAAGCGACGATTTTTGCATAGGCGGCGCATGCTATCCTGAAATTCATCCCGAAAGTGCAAACCAAGCCGAGGATATTAAGCACCTCAAAGAAAAGGTTGACGCTGGCTGTTCTTTTCTGACCACCCAGATGTTTTTTGATAACAACCTGCTTTACAATTTCCTATATAAAATAAGAGAAGCCGGTATAACCGTACCCGTTATCCCCGGTATTATGCCCATAACAAAGGCTAATCAGGTTGAGCGCGCCATAAAGCTTTCAGGCTCCTTTATGCCCCAAAGATTTAAGAGCCTTGTGGATAAGTTTGGCTCCAATCCCGACGCTATGAAGCAGGCAGGAATTGCCTACGCCACCGACCAAATTATAGACCTTTTTGCCAACGGCATAAACAACGTACACGTTTATTCCATGAACAACCCTGACGTTGCCGAAAAGATTCAAAGCAACCTTTCCGACATACTTGGCTAATTATGTGCAGAGTTTATACAAAGGCATACCCTGCCCCATCCGTCGACGTGGGCGCCATTACCCGTTACGCCAGAGCAACAGAACTTACGCCTGAGTCAAGAAAGCTTTGCGATGAGTGTTTGTCGCTTTGTCTTACTAATACCGTTTACAGGGTATGCTATTCCGAGTTCCCCTTGATCTTTGACGGCGATAAGCTTTATATCGGAGATATCGCTACGAAGTCACAGGATTTAAGGGGGAGACTTGACGGCTGTTACGCCGCAGTTGTTTTTGCGGCAACCGTAGGCATGGAATACGATCGCCTTATAAGGGCGTACGGCAAGCTTGATGCGGCAAAGGCGTTTATGCTTCAAGCTATAGGAACCGAGAGGGTCGAAGCACTTTGCGACGTATTTTGCAAAGAGCTTAAAGACAACAAGAGCGACCTTGGAGAAGAGGTTACGGATAGGTTCAGCCCCGGATACGGAGACCTGCCGTTGGAGCTGCAACGGAATATATTTGACATGCTGGACTGTGAAAGGCACATTGGAGTTTTCTTAAACAACAGCCTGCTTATGACTCCCTCTAAATCCGTTACCGCCATTATCGGCATAAAAAAGCATATCCTATAAACAGGAGTTTTTAAATGAAGATTACCGAATATATAAAGAATAACGTTTTGATACTTGACGGAGGTATGGGTACACTGCTTCAAGGCATGGGGCTTACCGCAGGTGAGTTGCCGGAAAGATGGAACATCTCCCATCCCGAAAGCATCGTTGATATTCACCGCAGGTATTACGATGCAGGCAGTAACGTAGTAAACACCAACACCTTCGGCGCAAGCATATTAAAGTTCTCTCCCTGTGAACTGGAAGAAATAGTAAGGTCTGCCATCAACAACGCAAGAAAGGCAATGGAGCAAAGCAAGTCCAAAAAGGAAAAATGGGTTGCTTTGGACATAGGCCCTACGGGCAGAATGCTTGCCCCTTACGGAGATTTGGATTTTGAGGACGCAGTAAAGGTTTTTGCCGAAACGGTAAGACTTGGCGTAAAATACGGCGCTGATCTTATTTTTATCGAAACGATGAACGACAGTTATGAAACCAAGGCGGCACTTCTTGCAGCTAAGGAGAACAGTTCCCTCCCCGTTTTCGTTTCAAACGCCTACGGCGCCGACGGAAAGCTTATGACGGGAGCAGACCCTGCTGCTATGGTAGCTCTTCTTGAGGGCATGGGTGCTGATGCCATTGGCGTTAACTGCTCTCTTGGTCCAAAAGCTTTGGCCGGTGTAGTTGAGGAATACTTAAAATATGCCTCTGTACCGGTTATAGTAAAACCCAACGCCGGTTTACCAAAGTCGGTTGACGGAAAAACCGTATACGACGTAATGCCCGAGGAATTTTCGGAAGACGTAAGGATGCTTATTACCAAAGGTGCCCGCATTGCAGGCGGCTGTTGCGGAACCACGCCCGACTATATTTCGGCGCTTTCCGACAAATGCTTTGGTTTCGTTCCCTCTCTGCTTACCGAGAAGAATTTCAGCGTAGTTTCTTCCTATACTCACGCAGTGTTTTTTAAGGAGCCGGTGCTTATAGGCGAGCGCATTAACCCCACAGGCAAGAAACGCTTTAAGGAGGCTCTTAAGGCAAATGATATCGACTACATCCTTAAAGAGGGCATCTCTCAAAGAGAAAAGGGTGTTCACATACTTGACGTTAACGTAGGACTTCCCGAAATTGACGAGGTGACCCTGCTCAAAACCGCTGTTTGCGAGCTTCAGTCCATAATAGACCTTCCTTTACAGATAGACACCTCTGATCCCGTTGCAATGGAAGGTGCACTACGCCGTTACAACGGCAAAGCTATGATAAACTCCGTCAACGGAAAAAAGGAGAGCATGGATGCAGTGTTCCCCCTTGCTAAAAAATACGGCGGTCTTATCGTAGCGCTTACACTTGACGAAAACGGTATACCCGAGGACGCCGATGGAAGAATTGAAATAGCTAAGAAGATACTCGAAGCGGCAAAGGAATACGGCATATCGCCGAAGGATATTATTTTCGATCCTCTAGCTCTGACAATAAGCGCTGACAACAACGCCGCAAGGGAGACCCTTAAGGCGGTAAAACTTATAAATGACGAGTTAGGCTGTAAGACCACCCTTGGGGTATCAAACGTTTCCTTCGGGCTTCCGGAGAGGGATATCATCACAAGCAATTTCTTTACCCTTGCATTGGGGCACGGGCTTTCTGCCGCTATAATGAACCCCTATTCCGCTGAAATGATGAAGGCGTACAAGGCGTATATGGCGCTTAGCGGCATGGACGTTAACTGTGCAGAATACATAAGCTTTGCCTCAGCTATACCAAAAACCGTATCCGTTCCTGCAGATAAAACAGCAGTTGCACAAAACGGAGACGGTACCGAGCTGCAAAAAGCTATAACCAGAGGATTAAAGGAACAGTCCGCAGCTCTTACTGCAGAGCTTATTAAAACAGTTAAGCCTTTAGACATAGTTCAAAACGAAATAATACCCGCACTTAACACCGTTGGTGAGGGGTTTGAGAAGAAGACCGTTTATCTGCCTCAACTGCTTATGAGCGCAGAATCGGCAAAGGCGGCCTTTGAGGTTATAAAATCCGCCTCCAAGGGAGAAAGCGCGGCAAACAGATGCGCTTTTATAATAGCCACCGTAAAGGGAGATATCCACGACATAGGCAAAAATATAGTTAAGCTGCTCCTTGAAAACTACGGCTTTGCGGTATACGACTTGGGACGTGACGTCGATCCGCATACCATAGCAGATGAGACGGTAAAGCTGCACGCGCCTATAGTAGGATTAAGCGCCTTGATGACTACAACGGTACCGGCAATGGAGGAAACAATAAAGCTTCTGCGAGAAAGAGCGCCGTGGTGCAAGATCATAGTAGGCGGCGCAGTGCTTAACAAGGAATACGCCTCTGTCATAGGCGCTGATAAGTACGCCAAGGACGCTATGGAAGCGGTTCGTTTTGCCGAAGAAACGGAAAATTTGCTATAAAAAATGAATTTTTATAAATTATATTAAATATTTAGTTATTATTTCTTGACAACGGGAACGTTGTCTAGTATAATAGAGTAAACAAATTTCAGGAGGATTATTATGAATTGTAACGTATGCGGCACTCAGTTGGCTGACGGCGCAGTTTTCTGCCCTAATTGCGGTAATGCTGTTCAGGCAAACAACCCTCAGCAGCCTCAGCAGCAGCCCAACTTCCAACAGCCTAACTTCCAACAGCCTAACTTCCAACAGCCTAACTTCCAGCAACCCAACTTCCAACAACCCGGCTTCCAGCAGCCCGGTTTCCAGCAGCCCGGCTTCCAGCAGCCTTTCCAACAGCCTGATACTCCTACTCCCGGCAAGGCTCTCGGTATCGTTTCCATGATACTTGGTATACTTTCTCTCGTGCTTTTCTGCTACTATTATCTCTCCATTCCTTGCGCGATAGTTAGTATCATTCTCAGCTGCATCGGCAAGTCTCAGGCTAAAAAAGCAGGCAAGAGCCTTGGTATGGCAACTGCAGGCTTGGTTTGCTCTATCGTAGCCCTCGCTATTGACATTATCATCATAGCTACCGGCGCTGCTATTCTTGCTGAACTCGGCGTGTTCTAATTTAGTACTTAATTACCCCTATCGCTCTCAAGTGTGCGACGGGGTCAAAAAAAGGCAAAAAGGCAATTGCAGTTTGCAATTGCCTTTTTTGGAGTATTTATGAAAAAGCTTTTGAAGAACAAAAGGTTTAATATAATAACCGTAGATATACTTTTTGCTTTATTGGTGCTGTTTGCAGATAGGCTTGCAAGGCTTATGATAAAAAGCATTTCTCCTTGCCCATTTGCCAAAATGGGCATACTTTGCCCTGCCTGCGGCGGTACCCGTTGCGTGGAAAGCTTTTTCAGCGGAAACATATCAAAGGCTTTCGGTTATAATGCATTTTTTACCGTTTTAATCTTTTATACATTCGTTGTGTTAACTCTTATTAACTTGTATTGCCTTTTTGATGTGCAAAGGCTCAAAGAGCCGATACGACTTATGACAGGCTACAAAACAATCATTGCCTTCGCCGTAGCCTTTGCAGTGTTTGGCTTTGTCAGAGCCTTAGCAAACTTTTAATACCGCTTTTAAGCAGTGCGTTGTTTCGCACTGCTTGTTTTTTTGAATTTTTGACTGAAACCTATTGACAAACCGTTATACCGTATGCTAATATAAATTTGCAGGTTGTACGCATACAACCAACCAAAAGGAGATGAAAAAATGGGTACGCCGAAGGTATTTGAAAGCGAGTACAAATTTTGTTCCATACTGTGGGAAAACGAACCCGTGGGCAGTATGGAGCTTGTTAAGCTGTGCAAAGAACGTCTTGGATGGTCAAAATCCAACACTTACATGGTAATAAGGCGTTTAGCAGAGCGCGGAATAATTAAGAACGAAAACGCCGTAGTAAGCGCCCTCGTTACAAAGCAGCAGGTTCAGGTAGCAGAGATTGAAGAACTGATGGAAACAAGGTTTGACGGTGACGTGCCTGCTTTTTTAGCAGCGTTTACAAAGCAAAAAAGCCTTAGCGATAAGCAAATTGAGGAGATAATGAAAATTATTGACAGTGTAAAGGAGTGAGATGGTGAACGCTTTTGTTATTAAACTGCTTGATATAAGCGCTGTTTCTTGCTTCGTTACAGTCGCTGTGCTTGTATTACGCTTGGTTTTCAAAAAAGCTCCTGCATACATACGCTGTTTACTTTGGGTTTTAGTTGGGTTGCGCTTAGTTTTACCAATAAGTATCGAAAGTGAATTCAGCCTTATCCCCACAGATAAGCCTGTTTCCTCTTATATAGAGACAGCTGAGACAGACAGTAAAACTCCGCCGAAAACCGAAAACCAGCTTCCCACGGTAGTATTCCCTCCGGTTACAGAGGACTCCCCCATTACGCAAGCGCCTCCTGCAACAGAGGATTTTCCTATAACGCAAACGCCGCCCGTAATAGAAGACTACCCTATATTTCAGGAACCGCCCGCCACTCAGGCACCGATAAAGCCGGTTCAGAAAAAAAGCCCCGTGGAATGGGAGCGCATTTTCTTTTACGTTTGGATAACAGGCAGTGTTTTTATGCTTGGATACATGGCCTTAAGTTATCTATGGATGCGTAAAATGGTAAGAGGTGCTTTTCTTTACGATAACGCTACACGAGTTTTTAACGGAACCTCCTCCCCTTTTGTGTTGGGGATGATAAAGCCCACGGTTTATATGCCAAGCAAGTTTAAGGGTGAAGAGTTTGACTGTATATTGGCACACGAAAAGGCGCATATTGCGCGAGGCGATCATGTATACAAGCCATTTGCCTTTATCCTTCTTGCAATTTATTGGTTTAACCCCTTGGTTTGGGTTTCATACATACTGTTTTGCAAGGACATTGAGTTGGCTTGCGACGAAAGAGTTATAGCCGGTATGACCACAGAAGAACGAAAGCAGTATTCCCTTACCCTGATTTCCTGCGCAGCTAAACGTTTTAGGCTTTCCGCCCCCCTCGCCTTTGGCGAGGTTGGGATAAAAGAAAGGGTGAAAAACATAATGAACTATAAAAAGCCTTCTTTTTGGATAATAATAATCGCAATTATTGCAGCAGTTTTTACCGCAGCGCTTTTTATAACCTCCCCTTCTTCCAAGGACGGTGCCAAGGAAGAATCCTCTACAGAGGAAAGTTCTCAAATCATTAGCGAGGACGAAAGCGAGGAGGAATACACCGGATTTGTTGAAACAATAAAGAAAATAGAATGGGTGCAGGAAGGCGAAAGTACCGATGACGGCGTTCGTTTTACCGACAAGACCGTAAAGGGCAACCTTACAAAGATAAGCTTTAGCACCAAAGTTACCGACTTTAAGTATCTGATCGTAAATAGCACCGAAAAAGGCAAAGTGGCATTTGATGTGCTGTTTACCATTGATACCTTACCTGCCGAAAAACCCTTTTACGTTAACATCGTCTCATCGGGTGGCGATGCATACTCACCGTCTATAACCCGCGCCGTGGAATTTATAAACGCAAACGGCGCGAAGGAACAGTACTATATTCACCAAACCCCTATGCCTTCGGGTTATTTTCCTGACGATTTTGATCCCTTGCGTCTGGTATTTTCTCCCGTGTATCACCTTGCAGATACTACGGTAACGGCAGAATACGTATCATTTACAGAATCATCGGATATTGAATTACTGTTTGAGGATACCGAAAAGAACGACGAGCTTATAAGGATAAGCGCCGATAACACGGTTACGGAGTTTAAGTTTCTTTCTGTAAGCTGGGATAAAAACGCAACGCCCACCTTTGAAACTCTGTATACGCTTGACAGGCTAAAGAGTGAAAAAAGTCTTTATATAAAGACTTCGCTTGCTAAGGAAGGAGGGCTTACGGGAGCAACCCGGGCTATAGAATACGTTAATTCCGTTGGTAAAAGAGTACGGTTTTATCTGCTTACTCAAAAAACGGAAGCAACCGACCGCTTTCCGTACGTAATATATCTGCAAGCGGTAACGGGCTATCAATTCTCTGTAAAGACGCATGCAACCGCAGAGCGACTTAAGGTAGGCGGAAGCATAGAGAGCGGTATACTGTTTAAAGACAGCAAAGAGCATCTGGACCTTATAAAGATAAGCGTTAATAAAACGGTCACGGATTTTAAGTTTTTATCGGTAAACTGGAATGAAAACGCAAAGCCTACCTTTGAAACGCTGTTTTCCGCAGGCACCGTAACACCCAACAACCCCTTTTATGCACAAACGTTTATCGAAAGGGATACCTCGCTTACAAGTGTAGACCGTGCCATCGAATACAAGGAAATGGGCGGAAAAACAAAGCGCTTTTATATTTCTGCCTATAACACGCAAGGCGGCGACCTTTATTACGATCCCGAAGGCAGTTATCATTGGAGTTTCAGACTGACGGAAACGATAGAAAGCGCGGAGTGGAATCATCCTTCCGAAATAATGCTTTACGTTCCCGCAGAAACGGCCTATGAACTTAAAATAATCAAAGACAACTATCTGTCGTCTCCTGCAGACCCCGACGAAATAATAAATGCCCTTACCAAAGGCAACAAGGGGGCCGTCTTACCTGAAGGAACCGAAGTGAATTTCTTCCACGTAATAAATAACGTGATACACATAGACCTTAATAAGGCCTTTGCTGAATACGTGGGCATCGATGGGCTGTCCGAGTACAACGGTATAGGTAGCGTGGTAAACACTTTGCTTGGGTATTATGGCGGAGAAAGCGTGTATATTACCGTTGAAGGCAAGCCTCTGATGGGTTCCGATGGCAAAGCCGTTTCAATGCCCCTTGGCTTTTACGGACATGAAAAGAACACGGCAATGTACGTTTACAGTTTAGGATATCAGCGTTTTTACAAATACACCGTAGGTTTTGACGGCACGCCTCAAGGCTTGGTATACGTTATGATAGAAGCAGAGGAGTTAAAGGAAGGGGTAAAGATCAACTCGCTAAGCGTAAAAGACGGCGTTTTGCAAGTTGATTTTAACAACGTATTTTACCACCAAGCCTTAGGCATGTCTGAGGAAGACCTACGCGCCGTTATGCTGACATTAAGCGAGTGCTTTGATCCTAATGGAACGGCGGGAACTGCTGAAATCAGCATAAACGGAGAAGAATACAGAAGCATTATCTTCGGACGGTAGGGAATAACAGTTTAAGAGGTGCGATGGCACCTCTTAAACTGTTATTTTTCGAAGATTTTTTGCTGTTTTTTTGAAAAAAACTATTGCAAAGCAAGGAAAAAGGTGGTATACTTGTAGGGCTTGAGGTTTTGCGTATTGGGCGAGACCCCGGCAATACACACAGCGTTCTGCGGGCAAGGTCGCTCCACTTGGGGCGGTGCAACCGTAAATTCAAAAAACGCTGGTGGTTAAACCTTGGAGGACATTATGTCAGTTATCTCTATGAAACAACTTTTAGAAGCAGGTGT
>JAFQKR010000034.1 GCA_017396825.1 Clostridia bacterium | reverse complement strand
TGATGACAAACCTTGTCATCAGCTTGGCAGACTGCTGAGAAAGAGTGCAGACAAAACGAACCGAGGCGAAAGCTGTACTGAGTACTGTGAGCCGAGGTTCGTTTTGAGCGAAAAAATATAAAAATATATAAAAATTTCGGGGAAATTTTCCCCGAAATTTTTCACTTTATGGTAACTATATTTTCTTTTTTCGTGTTCTGTGCCTTTGTCAGCGGTCTGACGGCTGCCGTATGGCAGCCGTTTTTTGTCTTTGGAATACCTTATTCCTCACTTTGCTCCGTGCTTTCTTCTCCTTTTTCCTCACTGCCTCTGTAATGCTCCATGCATATACGGTTACGGGGCTTACCTGCGGGAAGCGAGCCGAAGTAAGTGCCGTTCTCGTAAAGGTTTGCAAAGAAGGGCTTGGTCTTATCAGTGGGAAAAACGTAGTCCTCGGGTATCTCCTTATAGATGCAGTCACCGTCCAGAACGTAAATAAAGGAATCGAAGGACCTTTCGTTATTGAGACGGAAGGAGGCAGTTATAAGGTTTTCGCTTGGGCAATCACAGTCGTCAAAGCAGATAGCCTGAGTTTCGGTATCGTAAAGCACCTCGATATGGCAATCGCACTTTTCAAGGGGCTGGGTGCCTGCGGCAAAAACGCCGGTCATCACCGCATTGCCCGTAAAGGCCTTCTTTGCGGCATCGTAATAATAAATATCCTTATAGCAAGCGGCGGTGGCGATCTTACCTGATACGGCACAGTAGTTTGCCTTTATCATACCTGAGGGCATATAAAATTCCTTCTCGTATTCTACGCCGTCCTCTTTAAGCTTGCTGTATATCTCGGTAAATACTCTGTCCCAAAGGCTGAGAGCAGGGTTACCCGTAAAGCCGCTGAGGCTCTTATTGTTGTCATAGCCGAACCAAACGCCGCCAACGTACTCGGGGGTATAGGCAACGAAATATCTGTCACGGTCATCGTTGGTAGAGCCCGTCTTACCCGCAACCTCTATCTCAAAGGCCTCGTCAAGGGTAACGCGGGTACCGGTACCACCCGTTTGGCTTACAACGTTCATAAGCATTGAGGTCATGGAATAAGCGCTGGTCTCGCTTACGGCAACCTTGTGAACAGGGTCTTTTTTAAGGAGTATGCTGCCGCGTCTGTCTCGTATCTCGGTATACATACGGGCGTCACTGGTCTTGCCGTTGTTTGCAAGCATACAGTAGCCCTGAGTCATTTCCTTAACGGTAACGCCGTAGGTGAAGCCGCCCAGTGCCATCGGCGCAAGGGCAATATCCGAATATATCTGTCCGCCTATCTCTACGCTTCTTACCACGCTTTCAAAGCCCAACGTTTCCGTAAGAAAATTGAAGCATTTTTCGGGGGTAAGTTTGTCAACAAGGCTTACTGCGGTGGTATTAAGAGATTTGATAACCGCAAAGTTTACGTCGATAGCGCCGTAAAAGCGGTCGGGCTGGTTGGTAGGCCAGTATTTATCGTCGTCATTCTTCATGGTTGGAACGTCGTCCACGGGGGAGCCCATGGTGATAAGGCCTTCCTCTATCGCCAGTGTATAAAGGGAAAGAGGCTTGATGGAGGAGCCACACTGACGGCGGCTTTGAGTAGCGCGGTTAAAGCCTCTGCCGTCCTTTTTAACGCCCCTGCCGCCTACAACGCCCAAAACGTAACCGGATTTGGGGTCCATTACAACCATTGCCGCCTGAGGGATAACACCCTTTGTGGGTGCAACCGGCTCGTTACCGAGATAAAGATACTCGTTGCCTGTCTGCTCAAAGACCTTTTCCATAGCCTCCTGAACCATAGGGTCAACGGTGGTAACTATCTCAAGGCCGCCGGAATAAAGAAGCCTTGAGGCAGTCATCTTGTCATAGCCGTATTCCTCACAAAGGTCTGCCATGACCTCGTCGATCAGTGCGTCTACGAAGTAGCTGTGTATTGTGTCGGCAGAGTTATCCTCCTCTGTTTCCGTATTAAGCTCAAGCTGAGCCTGATAATAGAGGTCAAACTCCTCCTTTGTTATCTTGCCTTGGTTATACATCTCCTGCAGCACAAGGTCGCGCCTTTCCTGATTGTGGGTAGGGTTACGCACAGGGTCGTACTTGGTGGGAGATTTGGGGATAGCCGCAAGGGCGGCGCACTCTATAAGATTAAGCTCTGACAGCTCCTTGCCGAAATATTTCTGCGCGGCGGTCTTTACACCGTAGCAGTTTTGTGATAGGAAGATGGTGTTGAGATACATCTCCATTATTTCTTCCTTGGAGTACTTTTGGGTTACGTTAATGGCGCGGAGTATCTCCTGAACCTTACGCTGTATTGTCGCCTCATCGTCACCGGATACGTTTTTAATAAGCTGTTGGGTTATGGTAGAGCCGCCCGACTTATCACCCGAGGAGCTGAAGAAGTTAAGCACCGCGTTGGCGGTTCGACGGTAGTCCACGCCCGGGTGATCCCAAAAGCGCTTGTCCTCTATGGCAACGTAGGCGTTTACAAGATCCTCAGGCATCTCGCTGTAGCTTGCCCAGGAACGGTTTTCCGAGCCTACAAGACGATCCATCTCCTCTTCCTCGCCGTCCTCGTTTACCGACAGTATGGTGGTGTAAAGACTGCTTTCAAACTGCAGATTGTCAAGGCCCGTGTAGTTAGGGTCAACGTAACTTTTGATGTATATCACGAAGGCGGCAACCACTACCACTGCCGAAATAACGCCAACCAGCATTACCGTAAGCAAAATGTTGAATATCCACGTTATCACCTTGTAAAGACCGTAAAGCAGTATTTGAGCAGGATAGGCAAGGCCCATTTTTGCCGCCTTTTTGCCCTTACCGCTTTTTTCCTCTGCCTTTGGTTCTTCCGGAACAAGCTCTGCAGAAGGCTTTTCCGCAGGAAGCGCAGGGTCAAAAACAAAGGTCTTGTCCTCCGCGGGAGCCGTTTGCTCCTTCTTTTCTTCAAAATTGTTATCACTCATTAAAGGTACCTCCTTACTTTGAGTTTTCCCTTAACACAAGGGCGGTCTCCTGCTTATGAAGAGAGCAGGCGTAACCGTATACGGTGCCGAACAGGATAAGAAGAAGCCCCAGCATAACCCCGAAAAGGTCTATGCCGAAATCGAATACCATCTCCGTATCCACAAAATTTTTCATAAGAGCATAGTTAAAATAGCGTTTTATAAGCAACACTATGGGGTTACCCACCATAATGGAAAGACCTATAAAGTTTACGTATCTTGCGTTGTCGGCAGACAAGGGGTTTCCTTGCCCTACGTTCTTAAGCAGCTTGCCAAGGTTGGTAAACACCGGCACGCAAACGGCAAGAGCTGTCATAAGGGTGAATATCCCTGCGTAAAGAGCGCCCTTTATATTGGAAACGTCCACTGCATCGTAGGCTCGAAGCACCTCAATGCCGTTTCCCAACGCCACGTCAAACATTTTCTCACCATTACGGGTTATAACCTTCATATAGGGTGTAAACAGAAGCTCCTCTGCCGTGACGTCAACAAAAACAAGAACGACCGCCATCACCGCAAGAAGCGCCGCCGCCCCTGCCGCAACGTAGGCAAGCACCTTGAACACACGCCACAACGCCTTACATACGGGAGCTATCCCCGTGTATCTGGTTTCTATTTCATTGCCCTTTTTTATTATTGCCATATTATTTGCTCCTTTGCTTTAAAGCAACGTTTGCGCCGCCCATGATCGCCTTAAGGGTATCAATAAGCGCGTCGTCGGAGGATGCGGTAAGCCCCTTGGGGGAATACAGCTTACCAGTTTCCTCGTAATAAACGCAAACCCTGCCCATGCCGGAATATTTTCTCACCGCCGCAAGAGCCTTGTCCAAGGCCGCGGCATTCTTATCCGTTACCTTTATATAGAGGTCGTAAACGGGCTCCTTGGGCTCGGAGGCGCTGTCAAGGATAAGCTTAAGCTCGTCCTCTGCCTCGTTGTCGTATGCCTCTCTCACGCTCAGCTTACCCGTTACGCAAAGAACACTGCCCTCGGTAAGAAAGGCACCAAGCCTTTCAAGCTGACGCGGAAAAACCACAAGCTCCGTCTCGCCTATCATATCCTCAAAGGCTACAAAGGCCATCATCCCGCCGTTCTTGGTGGGCTTTTGGGTCTTTTCCCTTACCATACCCAAAAGGGTCACACTCTGCCCCTCCTTCAAGGTACCCGCCTTGTAGCGGTCGTAAAGTTCGGCGGTGCTTACCGCCCCCTTAGCCCTTGCCGCCTCGGCGTACTCACCCAGCGGGTGACCCGTTAGGTACAGCCCCGTAAGGCTTTTTTCGTCCTCAAGCATCACTCTTTTAGGATACTCGTCCAGTCTTGGGTAATCAAGGCCTACCTTATAGGAGGGGTCACCCATGGACTCAAACAGCCCTATCTGGCCTGCCGCCGCAGCGTTTCTTATATGATGCAGTTTATCGGCAGAGGTATCAAGGGTGCCTACCAGAACACTTCTGTATCTGCCGAAGCAATCCATAGCCCCAGCCCGTATCAGCGATTCGGTCATACGGGCGCTGCCCCCTTGGATACGCATAAGATAATCTTCAAAGTCCTCGTAGTCACCGCCCGACTCGCGATTTCTAACGATCTGCCTTGCAAAGTTTTCGCCCACGTTCTTGATAGCCGCAAGACCGAAGCGAAGACCTTCTCTTTCCACGGTAAAAAGCACGCCGCTTTTGTTCACGTCGGGAGGCGCTATATCAAAGCCCATGCTTTGGCATTCCTGTCTATACAGACGCATTTTTGCGTTATCGCCCATAACGGAATTCATCAGCGCCGCCATGTATTCCTTTGGATGGTGGCACTTAAGATAGGCGGTACGGTACGCCAGCACCGCATAAGCGGCGGCGTGGCTTTTGTTAAAGGCATATTGAGCAAAGCCGGCAATGCTGTCGAAAAGGCTTTCCGCCTCTGCCTTTGCCATACCCTTGCCTACTGCACCCTCCACAAAACCTGCCCGTTCCTTTGCCATGGCCTCGGGGTTCTTTTTTGCCATAGCGCGGCGAACAAGGTCTGCCCTGCCGTAGCTGTAGCCTGCAAGACTAACGCAGATTCGCATTACCTGCTCTTGGTATATCATACAGCCATAAGTGGAGTCAAGAACAGGCGCAAGAAGGGGCGAGGGATATTTTATCCCGGACGGGTCACGTCTGTTTGCAAGATAATCCTCAATGAACCTTGCAGGACCCGGTCGGTAAAGGGATATCGCTATGGTAATATCGTCAAGATTACGGGGGGAAAGCCTTGTAAGCAGGCTTCGCATTCCCTCGCTTTCAAGTTGGAAAAGACCAACACCCTTTCCCTCTCCAAGCATCTTGAAGGTAGCCTCATCGTCAAAGGGAATGGTATCCGCACTGAAGGTGGGTATCCTTTCTCTGACCGCCTCTGCAGCCTTGTCTATGACTGTAAGGAACCTAAGCCCCAAAAAGTCTATTTTGAGAAGCCCTAAAGATGCAACGGTGTTCATGGGAAACTGGGTCACCACCGAGCCGGTGGAGGTGGAAAGAGGCAGGTACTCCGTAAGAGGCTTGTCTGCCACCACCACGCCGGAGGCGTGCTGAGAGGTGTTTCTGGGTCTGCCCTCCAAGGCGCGGGCGTAATCTATAAGAGTTTTAACCGTGCTGTCTATCTTGTAGCGCTCTGCAAGCTCCTTGCTTGCGGTCATCGCCTCCTCCACGCTGATGCCGATGGTACGGGGAATAAGCTTTGCCACCTCGTCCACCTGTGCGTAAGGCATACCCAAGACCCTGCCTACGTCACGCACTGCCGCGCGGCAGGCAAGGGTACCGAAGTTTATTATCTGAGCCACGTGATCTGCGCCGTATTTTTGCGCCACGTAATCTATTACCTCACCTCGGCGCTCATCGCAAAAGTCTATATCAAAATCGGGCATGGAAACACGCTCGGGGTTGAGAAAGCGCTCGAAAAGAAGGTCGTTTTTTATTGGGTCAACACCGGTTATGCCCAAAAAGTATGCGGCAAGAGAACTTACGCCACTGCCTCTGCCGGGGCCTACGGGTATCCTTCTGCTTTTGGCGTAGTTAACAAAATCCCACACTATAAGATAGTAATCCACAAAGCCCATGGAGCCTATTATCTGAAGCTCCTTGTCCAGCCTTTCGCGATATGGCCCGGTGTCCCCCGTGATAACGCCCTTACGGCAAAGGTCGGCAAAGCCCTCCAGACAAAGCTTTTTTAGATACCCTTCAGAGGTATAGGGCGAGGGGGCGGAATAGACAGGCAGGTGCATTTTGCCGAACTCAAAGGCTACCTGACACTTTTCCGCTATTGCCTCGGTGTTGGTTATAGCCTCGGGCAGGTCGGCAAACAGCGCCCTCATCTCGCTGTCGGATTTAAGATAAAACTCCTCGGTGGGAAAGCCGCCGTCTTCATCGTTAACGGTCTTGCCCATCTGTATAAGCATAAGGATACGCTGGATATCAGCGTCCTTTTTTTCTGTATAATGAACGTCGTTTGTAGCGACAAGGGGAATAGACAGTTTTTTAGACAAAGCCACGAGAAGCGGGTTTATCTTTTCCTGCTCTTTAAGCCCGTGCCTTTGTATCTCTATATAAAAATCATCACCGAATATACCTTTAAGCGTCCTTGCTTCCCTTTCTGCCGCAGAGATATCGTCGGCAAGAAGGGCGGAGGGGATGGCCCCCGCAAGACAGCCGGAAAGGGCAATAAGCCCCTCGGAATACCTTTCAAGCATCTCCATATCGGTACGGGGACGCATATAAAAGCCGTTCAAAAAGGCATCGGTATTAAGTTTCATCAAATTCTTGTAGCCAACCTCGTCCTTGCAAAGAAGCACAAGATGGTGATACAAGGTTTTGCCGTAGGTCTTGTCGGTGCGGCTTTTTGGCGCAACGTACATCTCGCACCCGGTAATGGGCTTTACTCCTGCTTTTTTGCAGGCCTTATAAAAATCCACTACGCCGTAAAGACAGCCGTGGTCGGTTATTGCAACCGCATTCTGACCTGCCTTTATAACGGCATCGGGCAAGGCGGCAATTCGGCACTCACCGTCAAGAAGACTGTATTCGGTATGCAAATGCAAATGAGTGAACGCCATGAAGCCACCTTTTCCTTTCATTTTTATTTCAGCTTGTCCGCCTCCTCCACAAGCTTTTTAAGCCTGTGGCTAAGGCCCGATTTACTTATAGGCGGTGAAAACTCCTTACAAAGCTCCCCAAGGGGCATAAAAGGGTTCTCCTCCCTTTTTCTTGCGGTTGCGATAAGCTCGTCGGAAAGCAGGGACAAAGCCCCCTTTTCCTTAAGCAGGGCTATCGCCCGCATCTGCTCTGCCGCCGCGGTTGCCGCACGGTCTATATTTGCAAACTCCGCATTGGAACGGCGGTTTTCCTTTGAGCGCACGCTACGCATTACCTCGTATTCCATAAACTCAAGGGCGAATTTTGATGCCCCGACAAAGGTGAGAAAATCACTTATACGGGAACTGCCCTTGTAGTACAGACGCACTTTCCCACCTCGCAAGGGGCATTCTCCCGCCTCCAGTCCTTCCTCCGCCAATACGCTTTTGAGGAAGGCTGATACATTATCTGCCGCCTTTATCTCCAGATGAAAGTCCTTAGAGGGGTCGGTAACCGTGCCGCCGCCAACAAAAGCCCCTGCAACATAATGGTTGCGGCAGGCAGGGCAAAGCTCGGAAAGAGGAAGTCCTGCCTTACCCGCCTCAAAAGCATTCTCACAGCATTTGCCTCTTTTTATACCGTCCGAGCTTAAAAAATCCTTTATTTCAGAAGAAACAGACATTATATTATTTTAACCTCCGGCTCCAGCAGCACGCCTGTGCCCCGCAATACAGTCTGCTGCACGTGCTTCAAAAGGTCGGCCACGTCGTCGCCGGTGGCGCCGCCGCGGTTTATAACAAAGCCAGCGTGCTTTTCAGAAACCTGGGCACCGCCGATAGCAAAGCCCTTAAGACCGCACTGCTCTATCAACGCCCCTGCAAAATGCCCCTCGGGGCGTTTGAAGGCACTGCCGCAGCTTGGATATTCAAGGGGTTGCTTATCCCTGCGGCGGCTCATATTCTCCGTCATCTTAGCCTTTATCAGTTCTATATCCCCCGTCTCCATCTCAAGCTCTGCGCTGAGTATATATAGAGGCTTTTCCATGAACACGCTGTGGCGGTAGGAAAGACCAAGCTCGTCTTTTTGCAGGGTGTATATATTTCCCTCTCTGTCGGCGCAGGTGACCCTCACCAGAACGTCCTTCATCTCTCCGCCGTAGGCGCCTGCATTCATATATACAGCACCGCCAACGGTGCCGGGGATACCATAGGCAAACTCCATGCCGCGAAGCCCTCTTTCCGCCGCGCGGAGAGCCGCCACCGAAAGGGAAACACCTGCTCCGCAGATAAAGCCCTTTTCTGTGTTTTTAAAGCCCGTAAGTGCGGTGGTAAGCACCACGGTGCCATCGTAGCCCGCTGAGGAAAACACCACGTTGCTACCGTTGCCGAGAACCGTATAGGGACCCTCCATTTGGGATATCACCCTTACAAAGGAGTCGATATCGGCAGGACGGCAAAGCCTTTTTACCCTGCCGCCTGCCTTCATGGTGGACAGACTTGCCCCGTCAACGTCGTATTCAAATATTACATCTTTCATGGCAAGCCTCCATCTTTATTTCAAAATAAGCCTACTTAGGCACAATAAATACCTATACATCATATATTATACTACCTATCCGCCTATTTTGCAAGTTATATTTTTCCACCACTTATCTCCTCCACCGCCAGAAGAAGGCTTTCGCAATCCTCCTCGGTGCGTCCTCTGCCAAGAGACGCTCTTACTCCGCCGTAGGCACCCGTTTGCAGTACCCGATGTGCCAGCGGCGCGCAGTGCAAGCCGCCTCTGACGCAGATGCCACGCTCAGCAAGGCCTTCAGCAACGGTGTCCGAGGGTATGCCCTCTACGTTAAACAAAACCACGGGAGCATAATCGGCCTTTGCATCGGCGCCGTATACCCTTACGCCCTTTATAGACTTAAGCCCCTCTGCAAGGCGCACTCTAAGACGCTCTTCCCTTTCAGGGTCCGGTTCAAGCTCCTCAGCCGCGGCGGCAAGACCTGCGTACCCCATAACGTTGGCAGTGCCCGCCTCAAGTCTTTCGGGGAGCACCGAGGGCATAAAGCGGTCACGGCTTGCAACCCCCGTTCCACCCTCTATAACAGTGCCTATTATGCCGCTGAACTCAGGGTTTATTATCATAGCGCCCGTGCCCATAGGTCCGCCCAGCCCCTTATGGCCTGCCACGCATATAACGTCAGCCCCAAGTTCTCTTATATTCAAGGGGATATGGCCTGCGGTCTGGGCGCAGTCCACTACGGTAAGAACACCTCTCTCCCTTGCGGCGTGACACAGCTCCTTTACGGGCAGACACATACCGCACACGTTGGAGGCGTGGGTAAACACCGCAAGCCGCACGCCCTTTTTCAAAGCGGCCTTGAAGGCTGCTACGGTCTTCTCCTCGCTTTCAAAGGAAGGAGAGAAAAAGCCCTGCCTTATACACCCCTCTGCCGCCAAGGCGTAAATGGGGCGTAGGACAGCGTTGTGCTCCAGAGTGGAGCATATAACTCCGCCGCCCCGGGGGGCAAGCCCCTTTATCGCCATGTTCAAGGCAAGGGTTGCGCCGGAGCAAAGAACTACGTTTTCGCTTTCACAGTCAAAAAGCCGTGACAGCGCCTCGCGACAGCGGTAAATGGTATCGACGGCGGCAAGGGACAGAGGGTGCCCTCCTCGGCCTCCGTTGCCGCAGTCCCAAAACGCCCTCTCCATTGCCCGAAGCACGCCTGCGCTTTTTGGGTAAAGGGTGGCGGCGTTATCAAGGTAAACGGTTTTCAAAGCAAATCAGCCCTCCTTCACCGCGCCCAAGCTGTAAACACCCTGCCTCTCCAGAATCCGTTTTGCCTCCTCAAGCCTTGATGGGTCGGCAAGACGAAGACCGTAGCCGCAGCCTCTTACGGCGGTAACGGCAGGGGAACGGGTAAGGGTGGTGTGAATATGGTGGTCAGCCAAAAGCCTGAGGGCCTTCAGCGCATAGGTCACAGAGGTAAATATCAGTGTCATTTTCACCCGTCCTTTTTACGGAAAAGGGGTAAACAAAAAACGCTTTCCCCTTTTCTAAGTATATGCGGGAAAGCGTTTTTATGACATTTTTAAAATACAAACCTCGACGCGGCGAGAAGTATGGCAAGCATACCGAAATTAAAGGCGGAGAACATAGCCACGTAGTAAAGCACCTTGCCGCCGTTATGCTTTGAATACTCCCTAAAGGTGATAAGGCTTGCAAGAGAGGCTATAAGGGTACCTGCGCCTCCAACGTTTACACCTACAAGCAGGTCGCTGTAGTTGTCGGTAAACTGGGAAAGCAGAATAGCAGAGGGCACGTTGCTTATAAACTGGCAGGAGATAGCGCTGTATACCAAGGCGTTTTCCTGCATAAGAGCCGAGAAAAAGTCCCTTACCGCATCTATACGCGCCATATTGCCTGCGAAGATAAAGAAAAAAACAAAGGTAAGAAGCAAGGGATAGTCTACCTCGGCAAGAGCCTTTTTGTCAAGGAAGACAAGAGCAAGAGGGATAACAACCAGACCTGCTTGATAAGGTATACCGCGGAAAACTATCAAAACAGAAAGGGCAAACAGCAAAAGGTATACCCCTGCGCGCCAAGGCGAAAAGCTTACTATCTCATCCTTCACCGAAACCTCCTCGCTCCTTACAAAAAGACAACAAAGGGTTATAAGGGCGATGGCTATAACAAAGGGCGGAAGCATTATGCCCATAAACTCCATATTAGGTATCTCAAACTTGGTATACAGATACAAGTTTTGAGGGTTGCCGAAGGGCGTAAGCATACCGCCAAGGTTTGCGGCAATGTTTTGCATGATGAAGGTAAACGCCATATATTTTTCCTTACCCGTGGAGGAAAGGACGAAATAGCCAAGAGGCAGAAAGGTGAGAAGCGCCATATCGTTGGCAATAAGCATAGAGCCGATAAAGGTTATATAAACCAAGGCAAGTATACAAAGACGGGTGGTTTTAAAACGCTTTACTATATGCCTTGCTATGATGTAAAAGAAGTTGATATCCTTAAGAGCGCATACCACTGCCAGCACGCAAAACAGACAGCTTAGAGTCTTAAGGTCGAAATACGAAGCGTATTGACTGTCAACAGGCACGAAAAAGCAGGTTATAAGAGCGGCGAAAAACGCCGTGACCATTACCACGTTCTTTTTTGCAAAGGCTATTATTTTCAAAGCCAAACGCCTCCTTTCCATATCACTCAAGCGAAGATTATAGCACTACATGGAACTTTAGTCAATATGAAAAACAGCAAAAAAACAGCAGACACTGCGGTCTGCTGTTTTTGAAAAATAACTAATTATTAATGGTTATTTATGCCTTCAGGTAAAAATTCTGCAGGAATAAGGCGCTTAACCTTTGCGTAAAGAGTGGCAAGGGAGAAATTACCGTCAAGCTCGTTATCAAAGCTGGATATCTTGCCCTTGTTCATGTGTACGCCGTGGGCCGCCGCCAACTCGTCGGTATAATCCTCAAGGAGATATATCTTAAAATCTCTGAACCCCGTATCCATCTTAGGGTTTACGCTGTACTTCTTAACGTAATGGCACACAGTGGGGATTATCTGCACGTTATCTATATAGGGCTTTTGACCCGGCTCACAAACGATATCAAGAGAAAGAAGACTGCCAAGGGCGTTTTTGCCGCCGTACATACCGCTTAAAAGATTGCCAAGGGAGTAGGTAAGGAAGCAACGGCTGCCGTCGGGACGGGTAACCCACTTGGATTCCTGAATAACGTGGGGATGCATACCGATAATAACGTCTGCGCCCTCGTCAACAAGAAGCTGCGCCGCACTGCGTTGGGCACCGTTGGGATAAAAAGAGTCCTCATCGCCCCAGTGCATGGAAACAAACACAAGGTCCGCCCTTTCCTTTGCCAGCTTCATCTGCCTTTTCATAAGGTCGCTGTTGATATACGGAATGTAGGTGGATGCCGATGCACCAAGCCTTATACCGTTGGTCTCGTAGGTATAAGCAAGAAAGGCTATCTTCACACCCTGCTCCTCGTAGATAACTATGTTCTCAAGATCTGCGGCGTTTTCGTAATAACCGATGGTGGTCTGACCACGCTCGTTAAAGAAGCGGTCGCAGTTGATAAGATACTTATCGTTATAGCTGTCAAGCATGTGGTTATGGGCAAGGTTATAGATATCAAAGCCCAAATCAATAAGGGTCTCACCCGCTTTTTCGGGCGAGTTAAAGGTGGGATATCCGTAAATGGGGTTTTCATTACCGCCTATCAGCGTTTCAACATTGATATAGGAGATGTCTGCCTCCTTAACCATGGCGCTGATGTTCTCGTAAATGTGAGCAAACTCATAGTCAGCCGTCTGCAAATCGGAGTAATCGGGCTGTTTGCCTGCGTTTGCCGCCGCGGTCTGCAACGCATGATAGTAAACCGAGGGGTGAATAATATTATCCGGGCAGGCAAGAAAACTTATAACGTTGGTCTGCTCTACGCTCTCCTCACGGCTTTCCTCGCTGCTTTCCTCAGAGGAGGCATCGGGGGCAAGAGAAGAATCGGAAGTGGTGCCCTCAGGCGTGCTCGTGGTCTGGCTTTCGGTGCTTTCACCTACCGAGGAGGAGTCCTCGGGCATATCTATCTCTGCACAGCCGCAAAGAAGAAAGGAAAAAACCAAAAGCAAAGAAATGACTTTAAAAAACTTACTTCTTTTCATTACTTAACACCTTTAAACTGCTGTAACACAGGCTCCGTCGGAAACAACCGTTTTTTTAATATCAGCACCAACGGCACAAAGCTTTTCAACAAGGTTGGCATAACCGCGTTCTATATGATAGATGTCGCTTATCTCGGTAACACCCTCTGCCACAAGACCCGCTATTACCATGGCCGCCCCTGCGCGAAGGTCTACGGCGCGAACAGACGTGCCCTTAAGGGGCTTACCGCCGTGAACGTACGCCACCTTAGGTTCTACCGTGATATCTGCGCCCATGCGAATAAGCTCTTTAATATAACGGAAACGATTATCCCAAACCCCCTCGCGAAGCTGACCGTTGCCCTCGGCAAGGCACATTATAACGCACATCTGAGGGTTCATATCCGTGGGAAAGCCGGGATAAGGCTGTGTCTTTACGTTAACGGGACGGAGAGGAGCATCTGCCCAAACCTCAACAGAGCTGTCGTTCTCCTCAACGTGAACGCCCATCTCGCAAAGCTTTGCCGTTACCGACTCCAAATGCTTGGGGATAACGTTGCTTACGGTAAGCCTTCCACCCGTTGCGGCGGCGGCTATCATATAGGTGCCTGCCTCTATCATATCGGGAAGCACCGCATAAGTAACGCCGTTTAAGGAGGAAACGCCTTTTATTCTTATGATATCCGTGCCTGCGCCTGCAATATCCGCACCGCAAGCGTTAAGGAAGTTAGCAAGGTCAACCACGTGGGGCTCCTTTGCGGCGTTATCAATAACCGTAACGCCCTCTGCAAGAACTGCCGCCAGGATAACGTTAATGGTTGCGCCTACGGAAACAACGTCCATATAAATCGAAGTGCCCTTGAGCGTACCGTCAGCCTCAGCCCTTATGTATCCCGAATCAAGGTCAACCCTCGCGCCGAGAGCCTCAAAGCCCTTGATGTGGAGGTCGATGGGGCGCTGACCGAAGTCGCAACCGCCGGGTAGGGGAACACTGGTCCTGCCAAACCTGCCAAGCTCCGCCCCTGCAATGTAATAGGAGCCGCGCATGTGGCGTGCCATATCGTAGGGGGCAGTACCGCAACCCACGTTATCTGTGCATATCTCAACAGTAGTATCATCTATATTGCGAACCTCGGCACCCATGCCCTTAAGTATGGCTATCGCCGCGGTAACGTCATCTATCGGCGGAAGGTTTTCTATAACACAAGTACCCTTTACCAATATCGTAGCAAAGAGGATGGGAAGAGAGGAGTTCTTCATTCCGCTTACCTCAATGGTACCGTAAAGGGGATTGCCGCCCTTTATAATAATCTTTTCCATATATCTGAACACCTTTCGGGTATTTAGCAATACTATCACAAAAAATACGTATACATATATATCATACCATTATTTTACGGAAAGTCAAGTATATTTTGCCCGCTCCTCTCTTTATTGTTCTACTCCAAACTACACAATACAAGTATATGCCCCTTCTTTCCCTATTGACAATGGCTTTAAAATAGGGCATAATATAAGTACTGTTTTTTCGAACTTTTCCTTCGGATTGCGAAGGGCAACATATACATAAATTTAATAAAAGGAGATAGCCGTAGGCGTGTTATACGCAGTACGGTTGGTATTTTATGGCAAAAAACAAAAGTGAAAAGCTGAAGGTGATACCCCTTGGGGGCGTTGACGGCATAGGCAGCAACATAACCGCCTTCGAATACGGTGGAGATATAGTGGTTATAGACTGCGGCGTTTCTTTCCCCGAGGATGATATGCTGGGTATCGACCTTGTTATACCTGATTTTACCTATCTTGAACAAAACGCGGAAAAACTTCGCGCTGTGCTTCTTACCCACGGGCACGAAGACCACATCGGTGCAGTGCCGTATTTGCTTAAACAGCTTAACGTTCCCGTTTACGGCACAAGGCTTACCCTTGGCATTCTTGAGAACAAGCTTGCCGAGCACGGCATACTTGCCGCCTCTGTTCTTAACGAGGTGAAGGCAGGGCAATCCTTAAAGTTCGGCTGCTTTACGGCGGAGTTCATAAGGGTGAACCACTCCATTGCCGACTCGGTGGCAATAGCCCTTCAAACGCCTCGCGGTACCGTGGTGCACACGGGGGACTTTAAGATAGACCTTACGCCCATTGACGACGCGCCAATAAACCTGCACCGCTTTGCAGAGCTTGGCAAAAAGGGCGTTAAGCTTCTTTTGTGCGACAGCACCAACGTAGAAAGAAGCGGCTACACTCCCTCCGAGAAGATAGTAGGCGCCTCCTTTGACCGTATATTTGAAGGGTGCGACAAGCGTATAGTTATCGCCACCTTCTCCTCCAACATCCACAGAATACAGCAGATAATAAATGCATCGGTCAAATACGGGCGCAAGGTTGCCATAACGGGCAGAAGTATGATAAACGTTATGCGCGCCGCAGAAAGGCTTGGGTATATGGATATACCCGAGGGCACACTTATAGAGCTTGGGGATATGAAGCGTTATCTCCCCAACCAGCTTACTCTTATCACTACGGGCAGTCAGGGCGAGCCTATGAGCGCCCTGTACCGTATGGCCTTGGGCGAGCATAGCACCGTATCTCTCGGCAGCAGCGACCTTGTTATTCTTTCCTCTTCCCCGATCCCCGGCAACGAAAAGCTTATTTCCAACATAGTAAACGAGTTGCTTAAGCGAGGCGTTAGCATGATAAGGGACGGTGCGGTGGACGTACACGTTTCCGGTCACGCTTGTGCCGAGGAGTTGAAAATAATTCACACGCTGTTGAAGCCTGAATACTTTATGCCCGTACACGGCGAATACAAGCACCTTAAACGCCACGCCGACCTTGCGTTGGAGTTGGGCATGGAAGGTAAGCGCATATTCATCCCCGAAACGGGCAAGGTCCTTGAAGTAGGCGCAAAGAAGGCTCAGTTCGGCGGATACGTTCCCTGCGGCCAGATATACGTGGATGGCTACGGAACGGGAGACGTGGGAAACACCGTGCTTAAGGAAAGACGTCACCTTGCCGAGGACGGTATGCTTCTTATAGTATTCTCCGCCGATCTTGCTTACCGCACCTTGCTTTCCGACGTGGAGATTATCTCCCGCGGGTTTGTATATATGCGCGAGAACGAAAGTCTTGTGGAGGAGGTTAAGGCGCAGGTTAAAAAGACCGTAAACGACTGTTTCGGTCACGGCAACCGTGATATGAACAGCATTAAGGGCAAGGTTAAGGATGCGGTTTCCTCAAAGCTGTATTCCAAGACCAAGAAAAAACCCATGGTCATACCCGTGCTTATAGACGTAAGTATATGAAGACCGTACTGATAACGGGCGCCTCCCGCGGGATCGGCGCCGCTTGCACTGCCGCCTTTTCCAAGGCGGGCTATACCGTTCTTGCCAATTACAGAAGCGACGACAAGGCGGCAGAGGCTCTTAAAGAAAAAACGGGCTGTGTTCTCTACAAAGCAGACGTAGGCAATATAGACGAGGTATACGCCCTGCGTGACAAAATAGCCGCCGACGGCCACTCCGTTGACGTGCTTATAAACAACGCAGGGGTTGCCCTTTTCGGACTGTTTCAACACATACCCTCTGCCGAGGCAGAGGCTATGTACCGCACCAACCTTTTTGGCGCTTTGAACTGCGCCCGTGCTTTTCTGCCGCAGATGGTGGAGAAAAAGGACGGCTGTATTATCAACGTGGCGTCGGTATGGGGGGAGGTAGGCGCCTCCTGCGAGGTAGACTACTCCACCGCAAAGGCGGCGGTTATAGGCTTCACCAAGGCCCTTGCCAAGGAGGTTGGGTATAGCGGAGTGAGGGTCAACTGCTTGTCCCCGGGCATCATCGACACGGATATGAACGCCAATCTCTCAATTGAGGACGTCGAGACCATAGTGGATTCCATCCCCCTTGAGCGTCTCGGCAAGGCAGAGGACGTTGCAGCGGCGGCGTTGTTTTTGGCCGGAGAGGGTGCGGGGTACATCACAGGGCAGGTATTGTCCATAGACGGCGGCTGGAAAGGGTAATGAGGGGGAAAAATAGTCCCGATCGCAAAAACTACAAAATTTTCGCATAGAGAATAAAAAGCGGCATTTTGCCGCTTTTTCTCTTTGATATAATATATGTTTTTGCTATGTACGAATCTGCGGCTCACAGTACAAAGTACAGTTATCGCCTTGATTCGTCCATTCGGAACAATTTTTCCCTCCTCATTACTTGCTCCTTGGGGAAAGTCCCGATCGCAAAAACTACAAAATTTTCGCATAGAGATTAAATAGCGGCATTTTGCCGCTTTTTATTGCCATTTTTATGCTTTTTGCTATAAACAAACTTCACCTCGATCGGCGTCCTCAACAATCCGCAACGGGATTTTCGTTTCGTCTCTTTCGAGACGGTTTTTAACCGACAAAAACGACCCAAAGGGAGAAAATTCTCCTTTTGGGTCGTTTGTTCTTACTGTTTAAAGCACTTTTCTATTCTTTCTGCAAGTCTTCCCGTAAACACAGCCTTGGATTCTATATGAATCTTACCGTCCTCAAGAATAAGGGTATATGAGTCCGGGTTCTTTTTTATGCCTTGTATTTTGTCAAAGCGATAAGCTTTTTTGTTGCCGAGGAAGGTGGTGTAAACGAACTCCTCGTCGTTTACCATAACAATGGTTTGGTTTTTCCAACACATAAACGCCGCCGTGCCCACAAGAGCCAAAAGCAGCGCAATAACGCCGGCGCCGATGGAAAGCCCTACTATGGCAAAAACGGTAAAAGCCACCGCGGCAAGCCAAAAGACTAACGCCAAGGCAAGGAGCCATATAGGTAAATACATATCAGCTCTGGGCTCATCCTCGGAGATACGCTTACCCAAAATAGACTCCGCAAAATCAACAAGAAGTCTTACAATAAATAAATTGGATCTCATAACGTTAGTTCATTCTGAGAACAAAAGCCTCGCCCTTTTCATTAACAAGCAGGTTTTCGTACACGTAGCAACCGCCGCTGAAGCCTTCGATAACTGTGGACTTAACCTCTGCAAGGCTCTCCATGGCGGTAATGTTTATCTCCTTACCGTCCTTGGTGTAAAGCAAACTGCTAAGGGTGCCGTCAAGCATGGTTACTATCATAACGCTGTTTTCGCCCATGACTGCCTTGTTAAGCTTAGTTTCCCATTCCTTTACCTTTTCGCCCTTCCAATTGTAAAGCATCATGTTGCCGTTATCACCTTTGATAACGAAAAGGCTGTTGCCGTAGCACTGAACGAGAGTGGTAGCAATGGGATCAAAGGCTCTGGAACCGTCTTCCTTGATAACCGTAACAAACTTACCGCCGCCTTCGTTGGTAACGGTTGCAAGATAGCCAACGCCGGAAACGTAAGAAAGTATGTCGTAGCTCTTATAATCGTTCATCATAAGGTACTTACCGGTACGGATATCTATCATAAATCTTTCGCTGCCGTAACTTTCGCCGCTATACTTCATCATGTAAATGTAGGGAGCGGTAGCGGGCTTATCGGACATAACGCTGTCAACCTCAAGGATATCCTTTATTTCGGTTATTGTCCAAAGGCCCGTAGCAAGGTCGCAATCAACAATAGTTTCACTGCTCTTTGCGATAAAGTGACCGTTTACTGTGGGTTTTGTGGTGCTGTCGCCCTTAAAGCCGTCGTAGAAGTAAAGGTCAGGCAAGTATTCGTAAACCTTTTCACCTTCTTCGTCCAATCTATAGCCTGCGTATTCTTCCTTGGTAAGAATATTAAAGAACGTATGGTTAGTGCCAAAGCCGCCGTTTGCCTTGGAATAGATAAATATGCCGTTACCAAAGTAATAGTAGTGGCCGGGAGACATGGGCTTCATGTCGCTTTCAAACTTGTAGGAACTGCCGTCTGCTATTTTAACGGCAAAATAATGGGTGCCTGTCTCCTCAAAGGTATTAACCTCCTTGGAGCAGAGAACGTAACCTACGTCAAGACACTCGTGATAATAGATAGCGTCAAAATCAGTCGCAGAAAGGTCAAACACCTTCTCGCCCTTGCGGTTGATGATAGTATTATCCTTGAGAAGTGCGTAGTCGCCGTAGAAAGCGTTTGTATCGTCATTTTTCAAAGAGCCTGCAAAATACTTGCCGTCTTCAAGGTTAAATACGGTCTCACCCTTTGCGTCGATCACGCCGTAATAGCCCTCGCCGTTGTTGTTAACGTAGCCGAAGAACATATCGCCCTGCCAACCGTAAACGTCAAAATAAATAGGGTCAACCTGGGGAACGGATGAGTCTGCCACACTGCTGTCGTCAGAGTTTTCGTTAACAGCGCCATCGCCTACGCCGCTTTCGGTAAGCGCACTGCTTTCCGCCTCGGAAGAGGGAGCCTTGCTCTCGGTAACCGTGTCGCCGCCGCAAGCCGTGCCGAGAAGCATGGTAAATGCGATAAGTAAAACCAAAACTGTCTTTTTCATAAAAATCTCCTTTTTAAAAAATAAAGCCGTGTATTCCACACGGTAAAATAGTATAAACCAAAAAGGTTAAAAATGCAACGGTTACGGAAAACTTTTATAAATCTTTACCGTGCATTTTTTCAAAAAAGCAAGTTGCATCCCGATACAAAAACGGGGCTGTAAAAAACAAAGTTTTTTACAGCCCCTATCCTTCTTTTACTGACCGACATTAGCCATTACTTTGGTGTTTGCAGGCATTATCCCCGTCTCCAAATACACTATCTCAAGCACCTGTGCCACCTGCGCGGGGGTCAATTCACCCTCTGAGGACACTACAACGCTTGCCTTGCCATCGGAAACCATGCAAACGCACTGTGCAAAGCCCTTTGCCTTTACAAGCTGCTCTATAGTAGTCTCGGCGCTCATTTCGTCTGCCATGGCCGCAATACTCATCATAGCCTGCTCCTTGGCGTCTGCCATAGCCTCGGGATTGTCGGCTATCGCCTTGAGAACATCCATAGCCTCGTTGCGGGCATTTTCTCTTTCAAGGGCGGCCTTGGTAAAATAATCGTCGGTTTCCGCAGTTTCGCCATCGGGATTAGCCCCTGCAAGCACGCTGTTACCCAATATCTGCGCGCCGCCGCCCGAGGGCTTTTCCGCAACGGGAGTGTTCACGGGGATAAGGGCGTTTACCACTATTGCCGCCACAATGATAAGAGCGCAGCCCCCCACAAGAAAGGCCTTGCTGCCGAAAAAAGCGGCATAGTCGATTTCCTTAAGTTTTTTAAGGCTTGCTTTAAAGTTCATACAAATTGCTCCTTCGTTTATGTAAATTTAATTTGTTACGAAAACACTTTGCTCCTCAAGGCCGTAAAGCGCTTGTATCATCACCTTAAGCGCCTTTACGTCGTTAGCGCTTGCTCCCCGGCACACTACGGCAACACCGCTTATCTTGGGAGGGCTTTCCTTAAGCGGAACGAGAGAGGTGCCCCCGTTCAGGTTTACCGTTTTGCCCGTAAGCGTCGCCTCCTTTTCCGCCACAGTGCCGTCGGCGTTATACACGGTACGCACGCTTTGGTCGGAGGCATAGGTGTAGGTGTAGCCGCCGCTAACGCTTACCGCCGCCACGCATTTGACACCGCAGACCTTACCGCCAAGGTCTCTTAGGGTCTTTTCGGCATTTTCTATAAAGACGGTATTTTTGTCCTCCACGGGTAGCTCGGCACCTTCACCCGTGTTAACAAGCAGCAGAGCAATGCCTGCTATCAGCGCCAGGGCAACGTAGCCTATTCCCTTTATTTTGGTAAGTTTTTGAAGGGTTTCCTTAAGCATCGGCTTTCACCTCTATGGTCAGGGTATCTTGAAAAAGGCCTTCAAGGCAGTCCTTAACGGTTTTCTCTTCGGTGACCGAGTGTAAGGAAACCGTAAGTTTTTCCACCACAAGTCCTTCCTCCTTGCTTTTAATTTGTATGCTTACCGCCTTAGGTTTTATACCCGTCTCGGAAAAAATATATTCTTTTACGGCTTTCTCTGCATCCTCTGCACCTTGCCTTACTATAAGAGCCTCAGCCACCCCGAAATCCGCCGACGCTTCGCCGCCCGCCTCAGGCTTTGAAAAATCAAAGGACGGGATAAGGGACAGGAGAGGCGACACTATAAGGGCGGTACACAGAAGGGCTATCAGATAACTGACGTGCTTTTCATATGCCTTACCTACAATGGATGAACACAGCCCGCCCGCAACGGCGGCATAAAGCAGCGACTTGAAAAAAACGCTCATGCAGACACCCCGCTTTTAAGAAACACAGCGGATATCACTATAAATACTGTAATACACGCTACCAACAACGCAAGGGCTGCCCCAAGAAGGGCGCCAAGTTCCTTTATGAATTTCGACTGCTTTTCCAGCCCGCAAAGAGAAGCGAAAAGGGCGCAAAAGGAAAAGGATGCCTTATAAAGCAAAATGCAAACCAACGGCGGCAGGAGATAACCCATAACCACAGAAAGCCCCAAAGCACCCACCGAAGCCTTTACCGTTGATACTGCGCCGAAAACCGTCCTCGCGCTGTCCCCCACAGCATTACCTATAAGCGGGATAAAGGCACCCGATGCAAACCTTACCGTGCGGTAAGCCAAGCCGTCAGCGGCGGCAGTAATGACGGTTTGGAAATAAAAAACAAAGCCCACCAAAGAAAAAACAAAGGTGATAAGGGTAGTTGCACAGTTCTTTATAAAGGTACCCACGGGCGCTATGCTTTCGGCAGCAGGCAAAAGCCCCGTAAGCGCAAAGGCAAAGCCGGTGGAAAGCATGGGCATAAGCAAACGGGAGTTTACCGTTTCCGTAACCGTAAGGAAAAGGCTCATCCCTGCCCCCGCCGACAAGCCTTGGGCAGTGTTTCCTCCCATAGCGTAAAGAGTGGTTGTAACGGGCAGCAAGGAAAGGCAAAAAACGTGCATGCTTTCCACTGCCTCCTTAGTGTAAACGAAGACTCCGTACACCGCAGGGAATGACGCCGCACCGAGGACGGCGGCACTTACAAAATCGAAGGACGAGGAAAGGCTTTCTTCACGGATGGCACTTACTCCCTTAAGCACCGCTACAAGAAGCAGGCATGCCACTATCATTGCGCCGTGCTTTATCGCCTTACCCGCACCTCCCGTAAGGGCAGTGGTGAGGGTGCTCCAAAGGCTATCCGTGAGCCCCTTTTCTCTATCCCCCTCCAGTTCCGCCGCGCCGCTTTCCTTGTATATTTCCTCCCGGTCCACCGCGGAAACGCTTGTCCTGCTTATGGCAAACAGTAGAATAAACACGCAAAGGAGCACAAAAAACCTTTTCATAATTATCTCCTATTTCTTAAACGGCCAACTGCAAAGCCGATTCCAAAAGATATTTAACAACGGGAAGGGATAAAATCAATATCACCGCCTTACCTGCGCTCTCCACGCCCTTTGCAAGAGAGGTCTCGCCGCAGGCAGAGCATATTTCCGAGGCCACGGAGCAAAGAAGCGACACCCCCACCGCCTTGAACAAAAGAGCAAAAAAGGAAGGGATGGCAGTGCTTTCGGTAAGCTCCTTTACGTAGGAAATAAGAGGCGCAAGCAGGCTTAAAAGATAGGCGCCGCAAATGACCACACAGCCTACGGTGTAGAAGGGGAAAACGGTGGGCTTCAACTGTCTTAGGACTGCACCAAGGCAAGCAAGGCACAGAGAAACGCCCAAAAAAGCGTAGATGCCGTTCATATTCCAAAAGCGTTTCTTATGCTTTGAAGCAGAGACGCTATCTCCCCCGTAAGCATAAGCATGGCTATTACCACGCCTGCCACCGTAACCAGCATCGCTTGCTCGTCGCGTCCGCTTTTTGATAATATCTGATGGGCTACGCTTACTATAAGCCCTATTCCTGCCATTTTTAGCACCAGTGATACGTTCATTCTTCCCTTTCCTTTCAGATAAGCAGTATTACCGCCGCCGTCCCTGCCAGCACGCCTAGCCATTTGAAGCATTTTTCACTGTTTTCGCTGTCTCTTTTGCGAGCGGCGCACAAGGAGGCTAGGGCGGCTCTTGCCCTTGCAAGGCTTTGCACCTGACTTTGATAGTCCGTACTGCCAAGCCCCCTTGCCAGGGGTGACAGTATGCAGTAGAGTGCCTTGTCCTCTCTCTGCAATTCTATGGCGTAAGCAAGTCTTTTATTACAGGGCATAGGGCCGCCCGACGAAAGCAGGATATCCGTGACCCCATAGCGAGAAAGGGACTTGTTATCAAAGGAGCTTATTATGTCCTCCAGCGGTGCAAGGCTTGGAAGGCTTGCTTCGATATGCTCTACCAGCGCCAAAAAGCCCTCGGCGCACAGAACGCCGCGCCGTTTTTCAGCCGCCACGCCAAAGCCCATGGCACTTGAGGCGCCTATTACCAGCGCCGCCCCGATGATAGCTGTCATTTTCTCCACTCCTCCACCGTATAATTAAACCCCTCCCCTATCCCGATAAGTAAGGGGAAGGCGCCCGTTTCCAAAAGTCTGCCTATAAAGGGTCTTGTCCTTACTCCCTCGGCGCTTTCGCCGTGGGCGGTAGCTATTATGCAAACCCCCGAACCAAAGGCGCTTGTCAGGGCACTCTCGTCCTCCGCCGCCAACTCGTCACAAATTATAAATTGCGGCGACATACTACGGCACAGCATGGGCAAGGCAAGGCTTTTTTTGACCCCTGTAAGGCGGTCTGTAAGTCCTGCTCCTTGGGGCACGTACAGCTCTGCCCGTTCATCTGCTATTGCAACGCGGTATTTTTCCGAAAGGATTGCCGCTATGCTTTTAAGCAGGGTAGTCTTACCCCGGTTGGGTGGTGAATATATCAGCGCTCCTTTAGGGGCACCGTGAACTATATACCTTGCCGCCTCGATGCCGTAATCGTGAAAAAAACGGCTTTTTCTAAGGTTTATACCGTAGATTGCAGAAAAGCCCCTCAGCTTGCCCTCCACCACCCTTGCCTCGCCGCAGATGCCTGCCCTGCAGCCGTTACCGAAGGGAATATACCCCTCGCAAAGGGTGTCGCCGTAGCCGTAAAGCGAGCCTTTGGTAAGCAGTGACAAACAAGCGGATATATCGTCCTCAGTGCAAAGGATGGCTTTTCTCGGCGTACAGGGCTTCCCCTCCCCGTTAAGGCAGTGATTTTTGCCGCCGGCAGTAACGGAAAAGGGGCCTCCAAGCCTAAGCCTTATTTCAGTAAGCCCTTCCTCTATCCCCGCGGGAAGCCCTGAAAGCACCCGAGCCAGACGGAGAGGAAGATAGGGCGTAAGCTCATTCATTTGATTTTTTACCCCAAAGGGCATAAAAAGCAAGATAAGCGCCTGCGCTTACGGCACACACCAGCACCGCCGTAAGGGTTCTGTGCATACCCACGGAGAGAAGGGGAGAGGCGCAAAGGGCGCCTGCCGAAGAAAGAGCAAGGGGCAGTGCCGCATCTCTTAAAATCCCCATTTTACAACCCGTAACCCTTTTAAGTCTTCGGTAGCAGAGAATAAAGGAGAAAAGATTTGATACCACAAGGAGCCACAGATACCCCCGCGACCCGCTGTACGGGATAAATAAAAGCACGCCCGCTATACGAAGTACGGAATTTGCTATGCTGTAAATCAAGGTCTTGTTCTGCTCTCCTATGCTTTTAAGCAGTCCGTCGGACACGGTTTCGATATACATAAAAGGGGTTACTATAGCAAGTATTCGGGTGGATTCGGCGCATTCGGCGTTCCCGTAAAGAGCAAGGCTTATCGTTTCGGGGAAGGCAAAGAAGATAACGCCCGTAACGGTGGAAAATGCCACGGTAATTTTCATAATACGGTCTATAAGACGGTTCCTTTCACCCTTGTCCTCCAACGTATTGAGCCTTGAGATTGCGGGCACCTGAATGGAGAACAGTGCACCTAGGAAGGCAAAGGGGAAGAACAGCATAGGGATAGTCATACCCCTGATAGTGCCGAAATCACTGAGGGCTCCCTCGCGGTTACCGCCGTAACGCACAAACTGCATGGGGATAAGCACGCTTTCAACGCTATGTAAAATGTTGGTAACGTAGGCAGAGGCGGCTATGGGAAGGGTTACCGCACCCACGTTTTTTGCAGTCTGAACGGGGCTTTCGTCTATCCGTACCCGTTCGCCGCTTCTGCCCGAAAAGAACAGATACAAAAGAAACAGAAAGACGTAGGAAAGGGCTTCCCCTGCCGTAAGACCTGCAACTACTGCCGTACAAAGGGCAGCGGGGCTGGTTACGCCGCGGCAAACGGTTTCGAAACTGTAAACAATAATGGCTATCTTGGCGCATTGCTCGAAAAGGGAGGCGGCAGAGGGCTTGTATATCTGCCCCACCGCAGTAAAATACCCCTTAAGACAGGCAGAAAGAGACATAAAGGGCATACTTAACGCAAGTATGCGAAGGGGGGCGGCGGTTCTGCCGTCAAGAATAAAGGTGTCTGCCAAAAAGGACGCCCCTGTGTAGAGGGTAAGCGCCGCCAAAGAGCCTATGGTAAGGGCGATAAGAGACGAAACACAAAGCACCCTTACCGCACCGCTACGCGCCTTTGCCGAGTCGGGATTTTCAAGTCTTTCTGCCGCCAGCCGTGACACGGCAACGGTAAAGCCCGAGGTAGCGAAGGTGGCGAAAAGGGAGTATACAGACATAACCAGCTGATACAGCCCAAGTCCGGCGCTACCCATACGACCGGAAAGATACACGCGGAAAAGCATACCCAGACCGCGCAAAGCAAAGGATATCAAGGTTAAAACGCCCGCCGCCATGGCAGTGCGTGACAACGCTTTTTTCAAAGCCACACTTCCCTTTTTTGGTTTTCTTTGCTTAATTGTATGCGGCGGCAGGTGGGGATATGAAAGCCGTAGCTTTATGTTTTATCTAACCTAAAAGCTTTTGATTTAATAAAAAAAGAAAAATGGCTTATTTAAAGCCATTTTTCTACATTTGTTATTATTTGTTTTTTGCAAACTTGTACCGTTTATTTACAGAGAAGGTTCAGCATTTTGCCTGCCTTGTAAATTCTCTTGAATACTTCCTTGCCCTCTATTCTCTGGGCAACCTTTTCCATGGCAACAGCCGCTGCGTAAACTGTTTCCTCGTCTGCATCTACGGG
>JAFQKR010000033.1 GCA_017396825.1 Clostridia bacterium | reverse complement strand
CATTTTAAATTGCGGCATGTATGGTAATTTAAAATGCGGAGTAGTTGATATATTCGGCATTAATTACTACTCCCCCTCTCTAATAGATACTATTATCGAGGAGATTAAAAAAAACAAGCCATTAGATTACGAAACCTTAATAGGATGGTTAAACAAAGCAAAGCAGTATAATGGATTCTATGTTTTGGGTATGTAAAGTTGTTAAGTAAATTACGCACCTTTTTTGCGTTTTTTCCTACACCTGCCCACCGTTTGCGCGTTTCTTCGCAACAAAAACAGAACATTTGTCTACCGACAACTGTTCTGTTTTTGTTTATCCAAGCCGCAGGCTTGGCATATCATTGACGCACGGAGTGCGGCGCATATCATCAGCCCTTTGGGCTGTATCTCATCACGCTTTAGCGTGCATCCTCCTGCGGCTTGATGATATACAAAACTTTGTTTTGATGATATACCGCAACAAGTTGCGGATGATATACAAGGCTACTCCTTGATTTATTTGCGAAAGTGTGGTATAATTTATAAATACATACAAAAGCATGGCGGTGATAAAATGTTATTTTATACTTTTAACTCTCAAGAAGAAAGACGGGCGTTTGGCGGTTCCATGTTTATCGAGCTGCAATTTTGCAAGTTGCCTGTTGGAACAAAAAACAAAAAAATAATAAGTGTTGATAGTATAGTTAATTGGCAAAATGATTCACTATATGTAAGTAATGAAAATATGTTCTATAATGAATATAGCCGCATTTTAAATTGCGGCATGTATGGTAATTTAAAATGCGGAGTAGTTGATATATTCGGCATTAATTACTACTCCCCATCTCTAATAGATACTATTATCGAGGAGATTAAAAAAAACAAGCCATTAGATTACGAAACTTTAATAGAATGGTTAAATAAAGCAAAGCAGCATAATGGATTCTATGTTTTGGGTATGTAAAGTTGTCAAGTAAATTACGCACCTTTTTGGCGTTTTTACCTACGCTTACACACCGTTTGTGCGTTTCTTCGCAACAAAAAAGAGAGGTACATCGTACCTCTCTTTTTTGTTGCTATGGAAAATCTGCAATTTTAAAGCAGGCAGCCTTTCGGTTGCCTGCTTTTTTATATTAGTGATTTCTAAGTCTATACGCCACGGTTGACGGAGGTGTATAGGAGTGATCCACATTCTGTGATACGGTGATAGACTTCAAGCAATCAAGTGCGTTATAAACCGCTACGATTCCCGAGGGGGGACAGGTGCGGTCACCGAAGCCTGCCGAGAGAACAACATTAACGTCCTTATCAACGAGAGTTGCAAGCGAGCAGCAATCATAGTACATAAGCGCGTCGGTATAGGCGGGCTTAAGGTTACCTGGGAATCTGCCGATGTTTTGTCCTCCGATATCGCAGAACCAAGGAAGTCCCATACTGATATCTGTTACGTCGTCATCCATTGCGCCGACAGCGATTGCCTGAAATCCGCCCTGGCTTCCGCCGTTAGCGAGGAAATAATCGCCCTTATTCCAAACCTTAAGAGGCTGGATCTGCTCACCGTTGAACATTATCTTACCATACTCTTCGCCGCAAGCAAACGCCTTGAGAAGACGCGCTCCGAGTATATTTCTGGTAAGCATTCCATGGAAGTAAACGGTGTCCGGATTCTGATTTTCGGTTTTATCAAAGCCGTATTTGCTATCGGGATATTTAGGATTGGGATCGTCCATTCTGAAGCCGTGGGGCGCCATTTCCATGGTTACCGCCGACTCATTGAACTTGGGATCGGCAACTCTGGTTGCGCTGTAGCCTCTGAAAAGTATGCGGAGATTCAGCTTGGTCTTACCCAAGGGATAAGTAATATAACCGGTTGCGATCTCGCCGTCACCGTAGCCTATCTCAAAGAGATAAACTTTATACTTATTTACGTCGTAGTTGTATTTGGAGGTGGGAACTTCCTCAAAGCGGACAAGGTTTATGTCACCCTCATAGCACTCCGCGACCACCTTATCCCAATATGCCTCAAGATCCTTGGGCGCGGGCGCACCGGGAAGTATCTGCTCAACACCCGCCATAGCTCCGCCACGGAACACGATGTTTGTGTTTATCTTATTCTTGTTTTGGTCACACATATAGACGGTTACAAGCGCGTGACCGGGCTTGCTCATTTTTGTGGTAACGGTAAAGTGACCCTTTGAACCGTCAACATAGCCATCGGTCTTCTGCTTTCCGTCCTCTCCCTCAACTGTGTAGTAGAAGTAAGGTACGGAAACGACCTCGCCGTTTGCCATAAGATATACTTCAAGATTTATATTTTCACCAACCGCATAGGAAAGTGCATCCTTATCGGTGTAGCCTTCAAAGTAAACTCCCTTGGAAACGTTGGACGTTGCCTCGGAAAGCGAGCGAGTTGCATCGGGCAAGAACTGAGACATATCGGAATAGTAAGCGCAAGCGCTGTGTATCTCCACACCGAAATGTGCTCTCGAGCCGTCCATAAGACGAAGCACGGAATAGTTAAGGGTATCGCGAGGCGTAAAGCTCTTTGTGCCGACCTGCTTGCCGTTTACAAGAACCTTTACCTGACCTTCTGCAGTATAATACGCGCTTATAACATATTTCTGACCCACCTCAAGCTTAACGCCTGTGTGTTCTGTCATACTGGTGGTATAAATATATCCGTCGCCGTCCATTTTGAACGCGAAGTCATAGTGCTGGTTTGTTTCGTTCTTTCTTATCCACGAGAGGATAGAAAGCGGGTAGCTTCCCTTTCCCTTGTTGCTTTCGCGCTCTACGGGCATGGATGTAAAGGTAAGCTCT
>JAFQKR010000001.1 GCA_017396825.1 Clostridia bacterium | reverse complement strand
CTTCGATTATAGCCGTTTTTACTTTTGTGTGATCCCACTTAGGATCCCTGTCAGGGTCGGGATAATCAGGATCGGGTGCCATCTCGCCCTCGCCGCTTATGGTAAGAGTGCCTTCCGCGTCAAGTACCCATGTAAGTTGCCCCCAGGTGCCGCTGGTTGCTTCTTCCGCGGATACGTGAACAATGCCGAAATTCGCTGCAAGCACAAAGCACAATAATAAAGTTATTATTCTTTTCATAAAACTCTCCTTTACTGATGGTGTTTAAGGGGTTTAAAAAATTGAGGAGGTAAGTGAGGATATGGTTAAGTTTTAGGTTTTACTGAGAATAAGAGATGAAGAAAGGAGCGGAAAAGGGATTTGAAATTTACGTATCAGCCTTCCGGCGGTGTATAAAACTAATCCCTAGGGCAGCAGTTAATGTATACAGAATCAACCAGAACCTGCTCCTTGGTCTTGTCACAGTCCTCGCAATATGTAACCTCATAGATATCTTGTTTGCATCTGGGAACGCTTGCTCTTACCTTATGCTGGGTAACGTAAACTAATTTGGTAACCCAATCGTGGCCGAAAAGAGTACAGCCAAGGCCGTAGGTCTGGGCAGAGCCATCTCTTAAACCAACAAGGGTCTCCGCTATAATCTCCATGGTTTCGGGGGCAATGTCCTCGTCCGCAAACTCAACGGTATACTCCACACCGTCTATCTCGTAACAGTAAACGCCGTTATCACCGGTAGCAGTAACAGTGATAGCCGCAGAAACAAATAAAACAAGGCACAAAAAAGCGCTTATTATTCTTTTCATTTTTTGTTATCCTCCATATTTTCTATAATATAAATCAGGTCTTTATATTCCTTTGCTTGTATTGTGTAGGCACAACCGTTGATGTTGCAAAATGCAACGTATTTACATTCCTCATCATCTTCAAAAAGTATGTAGTCAACGCCGTTTTTTGTGTAAAGTTCTTCATCTTCAAACTCGTCATCGGCTAGAGCAACGTTTGTTTGTATATAAATCGTAATATCGTTGTTTTCGGTTAGTATATGTATATTTTTTCTATCATCGAGGACACCTACGAGTATTTTTTTAACAGCAACACCTTCTGGGAAGGAAGATGGGTGCATAATATCCAAATTTTCTTTTTCGATAGTTTCTTCAATAGTTGAGTAAACTTTGGATTCGCCCCCGTTTTGAATGGTGATACCGCTTTCCTCCCATTGGGTGCCTGCAGGCTTACGTGCAATTTTATCAACAAGCCCAAACAGATTAAAGCCCAATGCTGAGGCAACCACGGCACTGCCCACTAAAAGGCAGGCAACTGCCGCCGCTACGGCAAGGGCGCGCTTTAAGCTGAAATGCTTACGGACAGTCTGTTTATCCAAGGTCTTTCTGACAACCGCCATAAAGTCCTCGTGACTCATCATATCCTTATCGCGCTCGCACAGTATATCGGCGCAGTTACTTATAATGTCAACGTCTCCCTCACCAAGGCAAAGTAAATCGGTCTCATAATCCATAAGGCCTCGTAAAAATTCACTGTCCAGTGAGGACATTTCCAATTTTCCGCAACTTATCATCTCCTTAATCTCTTCGTATGGAAAGCCTTTAAGGTCTGCTTTTTTAACCATATCATTTACCTCCTCACTATAATAATGTCAAAAACATCGAAAACGTCTATAAATTTTTTAAAATTTTTTTATTTTTTTAAAATTTATTTTCGTTTATCGCGTTTACTATTTTATCTCTGAGACGTTTATGTAAGTTGCGAACCGTGTTTTCCGTTATTCCCAGTTCCTTGGCGACGTCTTTTACCCTTTTCTCCTCAACGTATATTTTTTGATAAATCTCCGTCTCTCGCTTGGTAAGCATTTTCATAAGCTTTTGCGGAACGTCTTCTTCCAACCATATTGCGTACTGCACTTCATCAAAGATTTCCGCGCCGTTGGATTTTATCCTTACGCCATCCAGAGGAATAAGATCATTATATTTGTTTTGATTTCTTCTAAGGTTAAGGGCAACAAACCTCGACGCAATCGTCAGCCACGCCACAGGACTTGTATGGGATTTAAGTTTTTCTATCTTTTCACACATCAGCAAACACAGATCACCCACGGCATCTTCTATTAAAGATGCGTATTCGTGACCCAATACGTTGACAATGGTGACTCTTATTTCTTTTCCGTGTTCTTTGAGTAAGTCCTCGATGTATTTTGCATCCATAGGACTTAACGGTTTTACACTCTTTTGCTTCCGTTTCATTTCTGTCTCCGCTTTTCAGTGTTTTTTTGTATATAATTATTGGTATTAGAATAACACAAATAGCCTCTTTTTGCAATAGGTCACACTTTTATCCATATTTAATATACCAAATTTTTACTGTTATAACAAAGTAGGTTTCGCACATAATACTCACGAGGCGAAAAAGCCTTTAAACAAACAGGATTTATAACTTTTTAAGGAGAATAACAATGAAAAAGACTTTGGTTCCTGAAGCTCGCGAAGCTATGGATAAGTTTAAGATGGAAGCTGCAAGCGACGTAGGCGTTAACCTTAAGCAGGGTTACAACGGCGACCTTACTGCTAAGCAGGCAGGCAGCATCGGCGGTCAGATGGTTAAGATGATTAATCCCATACGAACCATGAGCTTTGAACGCAAATGCCGCATTGTAAAAGGTCACAAAACTACTGTTAAATACGCTTTTAGCCTTACGTTTTAGAGAGACTTATTTATACATAATTGCATTCCAAACCGGTTTGAGGTACAAAAGAGATATTATTCAACAATTCGTACACCCATAACGCTGATTATGCACTCCCTGATATAGCTTTTGTTTTTTATTTATATTCTTAAAAAAATATGCACCTCCAAAAGCGTCTGACTTTTAGAGGTGCATAACATTTGCTCGTTTATTATTCATGGTGCTTTTTATTTGGCTTTATATATAAGACTATCAAAAGCACAAACAAAATCGGTGTAGCAACCACCGGCATTACCGCCAAGGGCTCTATACGGCTTGCCTCGGAAACTACGTGAAGCACGGGAGTTTCCTTGGCGTTTTCTGTACGCCTGCCTTTTAAAAGCAAGCGGTGGGAGTTTACGCCATAGGGGGTGCAGGTAACAAGGGTGCACAGGTCCTTGCCCGCTTCTATCTTAAGCCCCTCTACCTCGTGAGGCAGCACCGTTACTATATCGTATATCTCGTAGGTGAATACCTCGTTAAGCACGGTTATTATAAATACATCACCTGCAGCAAGCTTGTCAAGGTCGGTAAACAACTTGGCAGAGGGAAGCCCCCTATGCCCTGACAGCACAGCATGAGTACTTTTGCCGCCTATGGGAAGAGAAGAGCCGTCCATGTGGCCCACGGCAACCTGCAAAACGTCGTCGCCTACGCCGTGATATATGGGTAGGTGGCAGGAGATATCGGGGATATCTATATACCCCATTATACCGTTGCCCGACACATCAAGCTGTTTGTTGTAATCTTCCCTTTGCTCCTTATCAAGTATAAGCGAGTGAGGGGTTGCCGCCAACCTTTTGTTATATTCCTCCGCATCCTTCAGTATTTTTTGATACTTTTCCTCGTCCATGTTGTTAATATCATCAACATAGCTTGCTATGGCGCGAGATTGACGCAGAGAGTTCCAATAATCGCTTACCGTAGGATACAGAAGCAAGGACGCACCAAGAAGAACGACGGTTATTAAAAGTAAGGTTGTAAAATGCTTTTTCATCTTGGTGTCTCCTTACTTCTGTATCCCGACTGATGTCGGGATACAGAAGCGGTTTTAGTGCTTAATCGTTATTTTTCGGAATACTATTAGTTGTCAGAACCGCTCATACGCTTCTTAGCAACGAGAGCAACTACGCCAACAACGAGAAGGATACCGCCGAGAACGTAGAATATGGTAGTACCGATACCACCGGTGCCGGGAAGCTCGGAACCTGTAAGGTTTACCACGTCGGTGGAAACTGCGCCCTCTGCAAGTACAACTGCAAAGGAAGCTTCGCCTTCATCATCAGAAACAACCTCGCCGTCGCTGTTCTTAACAGAAATGCCTGTAAGCACAGGAGGGTCAACGGTTTTGTCATAGGAGGAAACAACCTCAAATACTATATCGTTGCACTTGTTGTAGCCTGCGGGAACGGTAGTTTCTTCAAGCTTATACTTACCTGCGTCAAGGCCGAGGAAGTTAAAGGTGGTAACACCGGTGATCTCGGTGCCTACTTTAACCCAAGCGTAGTTTTCTTCAACGCCTTCGCTTGCGGGGGTGTAGATTTCCTTATAAAGTGTAAAGCCTGCACCTGCAAGAGCGGCCCCGTCCTTGTCGGTCTTGTTAACGGCAGCCTTGAAGGTGAACACTATATTTACGTCCTTAGGGGTAGAGCTGGGACCGTCGGTGTCGTCTTCGGGAGTGTCTTCACCGGGCTTGTTGGGGGTGGTGGGGTTATTGTCACCGTCAGCCTCGTGGTAAGGGCTGTTTTCGTATTCAAGGTAAACGTTGTTTTCGTTGCCGGGGGTGCCGTGAAGTGCGTTTTCGTTAAGGGTTGCGCTGTATTCAACAACTATTTCGGTAGAAGCGTTAACTGTAACGCCCGTAAGCTCTTTGAGGTTGGAGGTTACGGTAAAGCTGTTTGTCGCAGTATCAGCGGTGATAACGAACTGCTCGGTAACTTCAACCTTGCTGTCACCGTTTACTACGTAAACCTTTGCATCGCCGTTGTAGGTAAGACCTGCGTCCATGGTATCAACAAAGCTGTAGTAGTAGCTCTTATATTCAGCGTACTTGCTGGAAACGGTACCGGTGATGCGATAGTTGATGCTGTCACCGATGTCGTAGTCAGCGTGGTCGCCCCAAGAGGATACGCCTGTGCTGTCATTCTTTTCCTCTATCTTCTTTTCTACGGTAGGCTTGCCTTCCTTGGTGCTAACGGTAACGTTTTCTTGACCCGCGGTGTCAAGCATAACGAGAGAGAAGGTGTCCTGGTCGTTACCAAGTTTGGTTTCAGCTATAAGATAGTAGCCCTGAGAAACGTTTGCAAAAACGTCGTTAGCGGTGGTTGCATCAGCAACGATGCCGCCGTCAACGATTGCTTCGTAAACGCTGTTAGCAAAGTTCTGAATAGCTTCTGCAGTGGTAAGAGCTTCGATATAAGCAACAATATCCGCCTGCTCGGTCTTGCCTGTTACGGACTGAAGGATCGCGGTGTACTTATCGTTAAGGGTGTAGGCATACTTGCCATCGCCGCCGTCGGTAGCGCCGAGGAGCTGGTATGCTGCGTATTCAGAGCCTTCCACACCACCCTCGATGGTGATGTCGGTAGCGAAGGCTGCTGTAGCCATACTGATAAGCATAGCGAGCGCGAGAAGGATAACGCCTGTGATTTTTCTGGTTAGTTTCATGCTTTTGTTCCTTTCGTTTTTCGTTTCTTTATATTTTTTTATTCTTTTGCAAGGAGTAATTACGCATTGGTTTGGTTTATAGCCTCCCCTCTGCTTTTTTGTTTTTTATACAACGCGGCGGCACCTGCTATCATAAGCAGTGTCCCTGCGATGGTATACGTTAGGACGCCCTTGCCACCCGTTTCGGGCAACAATATAAGGAGCGAGTTGGTAATGTTTACGGTTACGCCCTTACCCGGCTGTCTATCTCAACACGGACCGCGTCGTGGTAGGCGTTGTCGGTGAAGATGGTGACGATTTCGCCACTGTATGTGGGCGCGTATTTATCCGTCACTTCCCTGATGCAGTAATAGCTTCCCTCTTCCGGATAAGCCAGAGAGTCAAAGCTACCCTTGTAGCCATTTTCTGCGCTAAGCGTCAGGCTTGATATATAAGTAACGGTATCCGTTTGTCCCGTGGTAACCAGGTATAGGTTTACGACGACCGCCTCCTTGTGTCCCTCGGAAACCGTGGCGTCCCACAGCTTTTCCACGGGTATGGAGGTCGTTTCGTCCCAAGGAGTGTTGGTAATACGCCAGCCATCAATCTCCTCGGTTACAGAGGTATCTGTTTCCTCTACCCACTTGTTGGCAACAACGCCCGTGGCTTCTGCCTGCGTGCCTACGCCGTAAAAGCCCCAGCCGCTTCCGTTTATCGTGGTCTTTGCGCCCTTTTGAACGTATCTCCCCTGATTGGAAACAAGATAGCCGTTGACTAGGTTCATAACGGCATGGGCACCCGTAGTGTCCGTCGTACCCACAACGTTTTGACCTACGCCCAGATAACGGTCATTGTAAGCCACGTTTTGCAGCAGGAAGCCGCCGTTTACCGCTATCGCCTTCCATAGCTGATCATTTTTTCCGTCCGCGGCTATTGCAGGCTCTATCGACTCGGATCCTGAAATACCCTTTATTGCCCAGCCGTAATAATCGGGCAGGGTGAAGCGGTAAATAGCACCGTCCTCCAGATAGACCTTCTGCTCCCAATGAGCAGGTATAACCTCTCCGGGCAAGGTTTCCGTTCCCGTTACCCGGCTGTAGCTGTCGCCAAAGCCTGCGGGTGGATTATCCTCCCTGACGGTGTAGACTATCTCGTTACCCTCGTCGTCCGTTCCCTTAAGGGAGTAGAAAATACCCTGCCAGTTATTTGCCTCGTCAAGGGTCATAATACGGTCGGTGGCAACGCCGTTGGCGTAAAGCCTTACGTCTATGCTGTCGGGGATGCTTTCACTACCCTCTGCCCAGACCTTTTCTACATACAGCTTTTCCTCGCCGCCGACAAACAAATTATCAATGTCGTCGTTGTATATATCTATTTCTATACGGTGTACCTCGTCCGAGGCGAAAATATAAGCATCAGCATATATCCATTGACCGCCGTTGCTGTCCAATGCTACATAAGTAACCTCGCCCCTTTCGGAAAGGTTTATCCTTATTGTGTAGTAGGACATATCTGTATAGCCCGGCGGCGGTTTTACCTCTTTTATGTAGTAGGATTTGCCAAGCAGCATACCCCAGCATTTTGCAATACCGTTCTCGTCGGTGGTGAAGGTAACACCCTGTGCATCCTCAAGAGTGCCGTCCTCCTGCATTATGTAAAGCAGAGAAGGCTGGGTGCAGGCTTCGTCATCGAAAATCTGGAACTGGGCCCCTGCCAAGGGTGAACGGCTATCCTGGTCATGCTTCGTTATCTCCAGCGAATAGGAAGGAGAAAGGTTGAAGTAGATAGCGCAGTTCGAAAGAGAAGAGCCACGCTCCAGATAATAAACGGTTATGGTATGCTCCGTACCGCCTTCAAGCACCGTAGGCAGATCGGTAGTGGTAACACCCGCCGTGCCCGAAACGCCCGGCATACCTGCGTAGCTGTCCGCGGTATTATCCGCTATATGGTTTGCGTCTATTGCCTGACCCGTTTTAACCTTGCCCGTAGCGAAGTTTACCTCGCCGTAAACCACGTCGTGCACGCCGCCAAGGTCAAGAACAAGCTCGCCGTCGATAAATATCCAAACGTCGTCGTCACCCGAGAAGCGAAGCTGCATATCGGTTTTACCGTCTGCCGCAATGTTATAGGGGCTGCCGCTGTCCTCGGGAAGGTAGAAGGTTATTTCGCTCTTCATACCAAACCAGTAGTTTGCCTCGTTGTCCTTTTCCTTATAAGTTGTTTTGCCGTAGTTGAAGGGCAAAAAGTCGTTCAAGCTATTTTGACTGTCTATGTTTACTGTATAGTCGTAAACGTAAAAGCGCTGGTCGCTTTGGTTATAGGATGCGGCATTTTTAGCGCTGTTGTAATAATAGAAGCCTATCTCAGGGTCGAAGCTGTAAAGCCAGTCGCCCTCTCCCAAGGATATTCTGCCTGCCACGGGATCTTCCCCGAATAGGGCGTTAAGTCTGGTTTCGTTGGATATACCCGGTGTGATAGTCCCCGGGAAGTTCGTACTTGCGCCACGGGTGCCTGCGGTCTTCTCCTCGTTTACGGTTATACCGTCCACCTCAACGTTCTTACCCGTTATGTTGCCGATATTACCCTCGGTCAAGTAGTCGAAGAAGATAAATCCAAGCTCGCTATCGGGATCAAAGTGCCACTTGCTGTCCGTGGTGGAATAATATGAGCTATGGGTATTGAATAGCTCGTTATAGTCAAAGACGGTGGTGGTAATAAAGTCGCTGGTATCGGGCTGATTCTCCACCACGTCCGCGTTCTGACCTATATCGTAGGTTTCAGCTATCCACTCGGGATAGAAAATAGTGTTGTTGGTGACCTTTATCTGCTTACCCAGCATGGAGCTGTCGTAGTAGACCATATTGATTATGTCATACCAGCCGTTCAGTTTCATTGGGTAGTTACCCGGCAAGGTCATAGTTGCAGGCAGGGTAACGTAGCCGCCGTTTGTCGTGGTCACCCCCCTATTCTCAGAACCTCTGAACTTATAGTTTGAACTGCCATAGTACTGAGGATAACCGATACGGCCGTCGAAGTTTACGGTAAACTCACCCGTGGGCACTGTGTAAAGACTGAGAGCAGCGCTGTTGCCCATCGACGCACCCGATTCAGAAAGGTTTATGTACCTATTGCTGTTTGCCAAGGTAACGTTGTTACTGGTTGCGGTGGGAGTGAAGGAGCTGCGCTGCCCCGAATTAGAGGTAAGGGTAAGTGTGGTACCTGAAACCATTAAGTAATAATTTGTACCGTTTACAGTAGTTCTTATATAGTTTGTACTTTCAAACCGCCATCTCACGGCACTTTCTTCTACAGTTATTGCACCACTTTCCTGAGTGTGAACTGCAACGGTCTTTAGGATACCGTTTTCGTCAACCGTAAGAGCATAGCCGCCGTAAACAATGGCACAATTGGCCGTGGGAAGATTTATGGTCTGATTCCACCACCCGCCTGATGTAGTTACATTGAATTTGTTTGCTGTTATTATAGAGTTAACCGTGCTTTCGGAGGTAACTATAGCAAACAGCGAAAAGCTGTCCGTTTGGAAGTCAGCCTTTAACTTACCGTCCTTCACCTCGTATTCCTGCACTCTTGGAACCTCAGTCTTATCGTCCGTATAATGGAGCACCGTTACCTCGGTATCCTCGGTGTGCTCTTCGGCGGCAAAACTAACGCTTATATATACCGTATCTATGGGCTGTATTTCCTCACCATCAAGGTTGAAATGTATATCGTAAAGCTTGAAATCCTTTATATCTGTGGTCTTTACCTGTCCGTTTGCCGCATCAAGCCGTTCTTTAGCCTGCTTGTAGCAATCGTCATACTCGGAAAGTGTATCACCTATGGGCTTAACTACTAATTCCGCACCTTGGGGTATGCCTGCGGCAGGATAGTAGGTAGCCTTTACTGTAACCTCGCCATCGGTATACGTATGCTCTCTTGGAGTGCTGTTTTTATATTCCTCATATGCTTTATCAAGTGTGCCGTAGCCCACTATAGTTTCGTCCGTAAAAGCGTATTCAGCATACTGTACGCGGTTGCCAAGGTCACCTGCGATAACCTTTACGCCTGTATTGTTACCGTCCTCGTCCATCAATACTGCGGCAACTATTCCTACGGTATAAACCGCGCTACTGCCCGAGCCGTTCCTGAAAAAGACAAGATACCCCTCTTTAGGCGCACAGTCTGATGCCTTTTTATAATAGCCGGATTTTTCTAAATGCTCCATCCAGCGTTCACTGTCGGAGTCAAAACTGAAGTACTCCTTCTTTACCCCTGCGTAGTACAGACAGAAAGAAGCAAAGGTCGCATCCCAAACACCATAGGAAGAACCATACCAAGCGCCGTAACGTGTGTAGCCTCTGGTGTTGCCATCTTTATCCGTAACAGTGTTTACAGAACTCTCGTAATAACCTATCTGGCTTTTTGCTACTTCCACTACATCTGTCTGCCACACTCCTGTAAGGGTTTTGGGCAAGCTTGCCTCCCAATCCTCCGGTTCTTCTACATCCCCTGTTTTATCCACATAACAGCCCTCGTCGTGCTTATGCTCCTTATGTGAGCAGATAAGTACTGCCTCCGCATCACTTAACGCGGTAAAGCAAACGTCGCTGTGTATATGTTCAACAATCTCAGTCTTTCCGCAAAGGAGGTCTCCGTTTTCGCCCTTACAGCCTTCGCCATGGGTATGTAAGGTGTATACACTCTTATCGCAGTGGAGCGTTTTTTCCTCGCTAATTTCAGAGGAAACTTCATCGCTTATCTCTCCGCTTGCCAAAGAGTAGCAAGCCTCGTCGTGACTGTGAAGTTCTATCTCAGCTAAACGGCAAATCAGTAAGCCCCTCTCGTCATAGCATTGCTTGTTATGGCTGTGTATCAAGAAGTTAGCATAACCGCAAATCGAATTGCCATCCTCATCCATACACTCCTCGCTATGGCTGTGTGAAGAAGCGGTGCAAGTAAGAGCCTTGGTGGGCGTGTAATAACACTCCGCGCCGTGGGTATGCTCCTCCATACCGCAGTACGTAACTCGCTCCTTGGTAAGTGCCGGTAGGATAAGCGCATAGGTAGTAATGAATACCACCACCGCCGAAAAACCTGCTACGACACGATGCCAGCGTTTTATTCTATTGTGTGCTTTGCTGTATCTTGCCGCTTGTCGCAGCACATTTTTCTTCATAATTCTTTGTTTTCCTTTAATCGACCGCACCTATATCCGATAACGGCCACACTCTAAAGACTATTTTTCCCACTATTTGGTCGTCTGCAATACAACCTATGCCACTATTGCGGGAATCAACGGAAACACTTCGTTGGTCGCCCATCACGAAAAGCTTCGCCGCAGGCACTTGATAAGGGAACTCAAGGTCGCAATCCCCATAAGCCTTTTCGGCAAGATACGGCTCGTCAAGCAAGGTGCTGTTTACGAACACATTGCCGTTTTCGTCCATATCCACCCAATCACCGGGGAGTGCTATTACTCTTTTCACTAATATTTTATTGTTATAATAGAAAGCAATTATATCACCGCTTTCATAACCGCCACCTTTTACGGAAACAAGAATGTTCCCGTCATTCATGGTAGGCGACATGGAGTTTCCATGTATCTGAAGCACCGGCATCCATAAGGTAGCCACCAGCGCTGCCACTGCGGCAACGGTTATAAGCGTATATAAGGTGCTTTGTATAACACGGATATATCTTTTACGATGCTTTACACGCTTAAGCTCCGCCTCCATGGTTTGGATCGACGGAATATCCTTTATTTGTTTTTTTTTCATTGTCAATCATCCATAGAATAATTACTGCTACCTACCGCAGGGAAATCCCTTGTCAAAAGATTTTTTAAGTCACTATGCTGTTTAAGATAGGCGTTAAGCTTTGAGGATACTTGTGCCCAATACGAATCAGCCTCTCGTCTTGCCTTCATCGTCATAGCATCGCATTTTCTGGCGGTTTCATCCTCCATCCTGCGACAACGCTCATCAGCCTCGGCTATCATCTGGGTCACCTTTTCTCTTGCCAGAGCCTCTGCCTTTTCCACAAGATTTTCCTGACGAGCGCTGTTACGACGCACGTTTTCCAAATACTCGTCTGCCGCCGCCTGTGCCGCATCAAAAATGCCGTTAAGTTTAAGGCTCGCTTCAGCAATGGAGCCTGACTCATCTATCATTATTCGCCTATCGTCAAGTTTTTGCTGAAGCACTCGTATGTGCGCCGTTAACTCTTGATTTTCCTCAGTTTGTTCGATAAGCATCTCCAAAAGTTCTATCCTGCTTAACTTTTTCAGATCTTTTTCCGTCATAATTTAACCTGCCCTTAAAATAAGCATTATGATGAATAATGGTACACACAGTCACACCGCGCCATGAAAGCATACCTATTCTAATTTATCATTTTATACTATAAATCATTAAATGTCAACAGAAAAACTACGCATTTTAACAATAACCGCGCTATTATTTGATCGTTTTTTTCGCAACACATTATTAATCATCTTCATTTCTTAACAAGTATAAATGCGTCTTTAAAAACGCGAAATAACGGTATGCTGAAACGTAAACACAAGCAAAATTTGAATACATGGTTTTATATGGGGCAAAAATCAAATTTGAAGATTTTTAAGTGTAAACCGGAAATTTGATTATAAGCACCATATTTTTTATTGATGTGTTTTCTTTGTTAATTTGAAAGCATAGACGAGAATTTCCATCGAAAAGAGGTGGGGGCAATGAAGAAAGCTTTGTTCGACGAAAATAGCGAAAAACGTCTTTCAGAGGATATTTGGTTAAATTATTTTAATCGTTATCTTTTTGAACATGGTACGATTTCTGAAAAAGAATACAAGAAAATGACTGAAAAAATCGCAATGAGAAAATCAAAGCTTTCTCATAACAGAACTGCCCTATAATACAACGAGGAAATATTTTACAAAGTTCGACCTTACTATTGCGTTTTTGAGTCGTTTTCTATATAATCATTGATATAGATAATGATATAACGAACTTTTTAGAAAAGGTTGGAATTATGGATATATTAAGCATTCGCACAATGATGCGAGCAAAAACAATATACGACATCCCTCTGAGGGTTACTTATTATGCCCGCGTTTCTTCGGACACGGATGAACAACTTAACTCACTCGATAATCAGATATCTTATTACGAGAATTTTATTAAGAAAAACAAGGCGTGGACTTTTGTTTCAGGTTACATTGATGAAGGTCTTTCCGGCATTTCCACAAAGAAAAGAAAACGCTTTAATGAAATGATTTCTGACGCTAAGGATGATATGTTTGATCTTATCATCACAAAAGAAATCTCACGTTTTGCCCGTAACACTTTGGACTCATTGCAATACACAAGAGAGCTTCTCAGTTGGGGCGTCGGCGTATTCTTTCAGAACGATAACATAAATACCCTTGATGAAGATGCAGAGCTACGTTTAACTATTATGTCTTCAATCGCCCAAGACGAGCTTAGAAAGCTTTCCTCGCGTGTAAAATTCGGCCATCAGCAAGCAATTAAATCAAATGTAGTGCTTGGTAATAGCCGCATCTTTGGTTACACAAAGGACGAAAAACGCCTTGTTATAGACGAGAGCCAAGCCCCTATGGTACGCGACTTGTTTCGGCTTTACGCAACCGGCAAATACAGCATGAAGCAGCTTGAAGCATTATTCTATGAACAAGGCTATCGCAACTATAATGGCAACAAAATAGCACATAACACTATGTCAGGGATTATCTCCAACCCTAAATACAAAGGTTATTACGTAGGTAATAAAGTGCGTATCGTTGATATGTTCACTAAGAAGCAAAAATTTTTGCCTCCTGAAGAATGGGTAATGTTTAAGGATGAAACCGGCGAAATTGTTCCTGCTCTTGTATCTGAAGAATTATGGGATAAGGCCAACGAGATATTACGCCGCAGAAGCGAAGACGTAAAGAATCGCCAAGGCATTTGTAATCATGCTAACCTGCTTACCGGAAAACTGTTCTGTTCTCATTGTGGTGCTGCTTACTATCGCAGAGAATCCAAGAGCAAAGATGGAACCGTTAATTCCAAATGGGTATGCTCAAAAAAGATCAACAACGGCGCTGACGCTTGCCCCTCTTTCCCCATATACGAAGATGAAATCAAACCCATCTTGTTTGAAGCATTCAGCGAAACCAAGGTAGACGTTGAAGCGTTGCTTGAAACCTATACCGACATGTTTAAGTCATTGGAAAACGACGATGAAACATCAATGCAGATTGCAGAGCAAAGACGAATCATCGAGCTTGGCGAACAAAAGAAAAACAAGCTGCTTGAGCTTGTTGCAACCGATTCTATTACAAATGCTAATTTCAAATCAATGACTGATAATTGTGATCGAGAAATCGATGCAGCAAAAAGAACTCTTGCCGAGCTTGAAGAACAGCTTTTCACCAGAGAAGAATATCAGAAGCATATGCGTGAAGTAAGGGCTCGTTTGGAAGCGGCGATCAGAGACGCAAGCACGGGTATGATTACTAATGAGTTTGTGGCACAGTACATTGATAACATTATTGTAACAATGGAAGGAGAGGACCTTGCAAAGCTTGAAATTAAGATATTTACAGGTGAAAGCACGGAAAAATGGCTCCGGAAATTAAGAGGTCGTACGGGTCACACGTTGAAGAAGATGATCCAGAACGCCGAAAATTCTATGAAATAAGTGGTAGGTTTCAAGGATAAGTTCCGCGAGATTTACCGAAACGTTGCAATTGCTTTAAACTTTGATGGAATATACGAAGCAATACGCTTTGTATTATGGGAAGCAAAGAGCGCGTTTTGAAAAACAAACGAGGGGCCACCCGGCACCCTCGTTTTTCTTTTATATTTATTTTTTAAACCAATTTCTGGAAAGGGCAAGCACAAAGGCGCCGACAGTAAGCACCGTGCCTATCCCCAATACGGCCAAAAAACCCCACTCGTTGCCTTCAAAAGGCACGGGAACGTTTATCCCCCACAGAGAAAACACAAGCTGTGGCACGGTCAAGATTATCGTCACAGCTGCAAGCAGTTTCATGACCGTATTAAGATTATTTGAGATAACGCTGGAATACCCGTTCATGGTGCCCGAAAGGATATCTCTGTATATTGTACACATTTCCATTGCCTGACGGTTTTCTACTATAACGTCCTCCAATAGTTCGGCATCCTCGGGATAAGCGCTGATAAAACGCATACGGGCAAGCTTTTCAAGCACTGCCTGGTCGCCCTTTAAGCCTGTTGAGAAATAAACAAGCCCTTTGTCAAGATGTAAGAGTCTGATAAGCTCCTTATTCCTCATATCATTACGCAAGCTTTTTTCGGTATTGGATATTTCCCTTTCGGTTCGCCGTAGATAGTACAAAAACAACGTTGCATTTTGGAAGAGAATTTGAAGAACAAAACGTCTAATCTTTGATGTTTTTATGTTCTTTACGGTACCATCTAATATCTGAGCCGGCAGCGCAGTTTCTTTGAGACACACTGTTACCACGCCTGACGGAGTTACTATAATGCCGAAAGGAATGGTTGAGTATTCAATTTCAGTGCCGTTTTTCTCTGCTGTGGGAGTGTCAACGATGATGAGAGTGCAATCGTCCTCCTCGTCTATACGGCTTCGTTCCTCTTCGTCCAGCGATGATCGCAAGAAGGTCTCCGGAATGTGCAGCTTTGAGCAAGCCCAAAGCAGTTCTTCCTCGGTGGGGGCTATCATACGCACCCAACAGTTTTCGGTATAGTCTTCAATTTCAACGGCTCTGCCGCCAAAGTTTTTATAAAACCTAAGCATAAAAAAACACCTCCGCAAAAAATGCACAAAAGCACACCCCCCGCAAAGGCACAAAAACCTACATAACTAAAAAGGCCGCACAGGTGGTATGTAATTAAGTATTAATAAACGGGATAATCGCGCGCCGCTACTGTCCATACTGTGCCACTCCTTTATAAGTTTTATAAAAACAGTATATTCGTTTATTTTGTTTTTGTCAAGTTTTTTAATACAAAAAGCGGTGCCGATCATAACCGACACCGCTTTAAACAAGCGCTATTTATTAATACATACCGCCCATGCCGCCTGCTGCAGCCATAGCCGCATTAGCCGCTGCCGCATCTTCCTTCTTATCCGCAACGAGTGTTTCGGTGGTAAGAATCATAGATGCAACGGAAGCCGCGTTTTGAAGAGCAGAACGAGTAACCTTTGTGGGGTCTACTATGCCGCTTTCGATCATATCCACGTAAGTCTCGGTATAAGCGTCAAAGCCAAAGCCGGTCTTGCCGCAGGTTTTGATGCGCTCGATAACAACACTGCCTTCAAAGCCGGCGTTTTCTGCTATCTGTCTTACGGGCTCTTCAAGAGCGCGAACAACTATCTTAATACCGGTAAGGATGTCGCCCTCTGCACTGTCGCAAAGTTTTTCAACAGAAGGAATAGCGTTAACAATTGCAACGCCGCCACCGGGAACGATACCCTCTTCAACTGCCGCCTTGGTAGCGTTGAGAGCGTCCTCTATACGAAGTTTCTTTTCCTTCATCTCTATTTCGGTAGCCGCACCAACTTTGATAACGGCAACGCCGCCTGCAAGCTTAGCAAGTCTTTCCTGAAGTTTTTCTCTATCAAAATCAGAGGTGGTGGTTTCAATAGCTGCTCTTATCTGAGCAACACGAGCCTTGATTGCCGCACTGTCACCCGCGCCGCCTACTATCGTGGTGTTTTCCTTGTCAACCTTTATCTGTCTTGCGCTACCAAGCTGATAAAGTTGAGCATCCTTAAGTTCAAGACCGAGCTCGGAGGAGATAACTTCACCGCCGGTGAGAATGGCGATATCCTTAAGCATATCCTTACGTCTGTCGCCAAAGCCGGGAGCCTTAACAGCAACGCAGGTAAACGTACCTCTAAGTCTGTTAACGATAATGGTAGAAAGAGCTTCCGCCTCAACATCTTCAGCAATTATAAGAAGTTTCTTACCTGCCTGAACTATCTGCTCAAGCAAAGGAAGAATTTCCTGTATATTAGATATCTTCTTATCTGTGATAAGAACGAGAGCGTCATCAAGAACAGCTTCCATCTTATCGGTATCGGTTACCATGTAAGGAGAAATATAACCGCGGTCAAACTGCATACCCTCAACAACTTCACAGCCGGTCTCAGAGGACTTGCTCTCTTCAACGGTGATAACGCCATCTGCAGTAACGCGTTCCATAGCATCTGCTATAAGTTCACCGATTATTTCGTCGCCGGAAGAAACGGTGCCTACTCTTGCTATATCCTTGCTGCCGTTTACCTTCTGGGCAGAAGAAACAAGATACTTAACAGCCGCATCAACAGCCATGTCTATACCCTTTTTGATTATCATGGGATTTGCGCCTGCGGCAACATTCTTCATGCCTTCTCTTACAAACGCCTGAGCAAGAAGAGTAGCGGTTGTGGTACCGTCGCCTGCTGCGTCATTAGTCTTGGTTGCAACCTCTTTAACAAGCTGGGCACCCATATTTTCAAAAGGATCCTCAAGTTCGATCTCCTTTGCAATGGTAACACCGTCGTTAGTTATAAGGGGAGCACCAAACTTTCTGTCAAGAACAACGTTACGGCCCTTTGGACCCATTGTTATTTTAACCGCATTAGCAAGGGTGTCAACGCCCTTAACAAGGGACTCCCTTGCTTCTACGCCGGTTTTCAATACTTTTGCCATAATAAATACCTCCTAAGATTACTCTACAACTGCGAGAATATCGGATTGTTTAACAACGATGTACTCAACGCCGTCACACTTAACCTCGGTACCTGCATACTTGGAGGTAAGCACCTTATCGCCAACGTTTACGCACATAACAACTTCCTTGCCATCTACCAAGCCACCGGGCCCTACTGCAACAACCTCTGCCACCTGAGGCTTTTCCTTTGCGTTTCCTGTGAGTATTATACCGCTTTTAGTAGTTTCTTCAGCTTCAACCATCTTTATAACAACGCGGTCTGCCAAAGGTCTGATAGTCATAATAATTCCTCCTAATTATATTTATACTTTTCAAAAAGATATTTTAGCACATTTTGCCAAAAAAATCAAGGTCTTTTGATGTAAAATTACCACGGTATTTGACGTGCTTTGCCGATGTTTACCCCTTCTTTTTAAAATATTGATAAAAAGTGCAAGGCAACATACCGTTGTAAAGCTTGCGGGCCTTATCGGGTCGCCTGCCAAAGCATCGTGGAAAAGTTTCGTTGCTGTTGATAACATATACTTGCCAGTTAGGAACGTTTCTTGAAAAGGCAACCCCCATATCATTATACAGTTTTTCCACCTCCGCCCTTTCGCCCATACGCTCACCATAAGGAGGATTAGTAACAATGGTTCCCCTTGCCCCTTCTATAGGAGAATGGAAAGAACGCACGTCGCCAACCGCAAATTTTACCAAATCCTCTACACCGGCTCTTTTTGCGTTTTGCTTACTAAGTTCAACGCAATCGGGGTCAATATCAAAGCCGTATATTCCGCTGTCCCACTTTTTTATTTTAGACAACGCTTCTTCCCTTGCGTGCTTCCATATAGAGTTATCCAAGAAAGGAAGGCTTTCACCGGCAAAGGAACGTTTAAGCCCGGGTGCGGTATTAGTACAAAGCAACGCCGCCTCTATGGGTATTGTGCCGCTTCCGCAAAGAGGGTCAACGATAATAACGCCTTCACGCGGTCTTGACATGGTGACAAGGGCTGCTGCAAGAGTTTCTCTCAACGGCGCTGCGTTGGAAACGGGCCGATAGCCGCGCTTATGCAGGCCCACGCCCGAAGTATCTATCATGATAGAAGCCTTATCCTTCAGGATAAAAAACTCTATCTGCACCGTTGCGCCCGTTTCTTTAAAAAACGTTTCCTTGTAGCTAAGTTTGAGCTTTTCCACTACCGCCTTTTTGACTATGCGCTGACAGTCCGGAATGGAAAAAAGCTTGGATTTTATTGCATGACCTTTTACGGGAAAAGCATCAAGTCTGCCTATATAGTTCTGCCAATCTATCGCCTTAACACCCTCGAAGAGCGTATCAAAATCCGGAGCGTCAAACTCGGCGAGGCGTATAAAAAGCCGTTCGGCGTAACGAAAATTAACGTTACCTCTGGCAACCGCTTCCTCAGGCGCTTCAAACACAACACGCCCATCTATTGTCTCAAGTCTCTTATAACCTAAAGCATCTATATCATCGGCAACAAATTTCTCCATACCGAAAAGACAACTGACAACAAAAACCATAAAGCCTCCTCAAAACGTTTTATGTAAAGATACTACACATATGTTAACTATAATTAAACACACCGTTGAAATTTTGTGTACTAAACAAGGAGCCCCAACGGAATTAACCGTTGGGGCATTTACAAACTGAAATTACGAATATATTATCAAAGGATTACTCAGTAGGCTCAATCACGCCGTAAGAGCCGCCCTTGCGTTTATATACAACGTTTATAGCACCGGTATCAGAGTTGCGGAACATATAAAACTCGTGAGAAAGAAGGTTCATTTGCATAACAGCCTCTTCAACAGTCATAGGCAAAATTTCAAACTTTTTAACCTTAGAAATCTCAAGTTCATCCTCTGCCTCGTCAACACCGATATCTGCAAAGGTGTCCTTTGCAAAGTGCATCTTTTTGGCAAGTCTCGTGCGGTTTTTGCGTATTTGTCTTTCCAGCACGTCCTCTACTCGGTCTATTGCGTTATATACCTCCTTATCCGTTTCCTCAGCGCGGAATATCGCACCGCCCTGCCATATCGTTACCTCAACACGCACCTTGCCGCCTTCCTCTTTAAGAGTAACCTTAGCTTCCGTCTCCTTAGGGAAGAACTTGTCCAACTTGGCAAGTTTTTTCTCAATACGTGCCTTTACATCCTCAGTTGCCTCAAATTTACGGGTGATGATAGCAATTTTCATTACCGTCGTAGCACTGCCGCGGAGTCGTACCGCGGCGGTACACTCCCTTCTGATAGATTAGCCAAAAACTATTGCTTTTGACACTTGTATTTTAGCAGGTCGTGGCAAAAATGTCAAGAGTTTTTTGATAACACCGCCCTATTTTGTGTAAAACTCACAAAACAGCATCAGCGTGCCTTGTTGCATGACAAGAGATATTAACAGCAACGGGAAGGCCGGCAATATGGGTGGGCGCTGACTCTACAGCCACCCAAAGGCAGGTAGTTTTACCTCCAAACCCCTGAGGACCTATACCGGTTTGGTTTATTTGTTCAAGCAATTCCGCCTCAAGAACCTTATGCGTTTTATTGTATTTACCAACGGGTCTGATGAGGGCTTTTTTAGCAAGATAAGCACAATAGTCGAAGCTGCCGCCTATACCAACGCCAACGATAATAGGCGGGCACGGATTAGCGCCCGCCTTAAGAACTGTATCCGTAACAAACGCCTTTATGTCTTCAGTACTAGCGGTGGGGTTAAACATTTTAAGGGCGCTCATATTTTCACTGCCAAAGCCCTTAGGCATGGCCGTGATCTTTAATTTGTCACCCTTTACAAGGCTTGTATAGATTATCGCAGGAGTATTAGTGCCGGTGTTTTTACGGGTAAGAGGATCGGCAACGGAAAGCCTGAGTTTTCCTCCGACATAGGCGCGCTTAACTCCGCGGTTTACAGCCTTTTCGAAATCGCCCTCTATATGAACGTCCTGCCCTATTTCTGCAAACACAAAAGCAAGACCCGTATCCTGACAAATCGGAACCCCACTTTTTTCGGCAACACAAGCGTTGTCACAAAGTTTGCAAAGCACGGATGAGGCGCGGAGATTTTCTTCCTCCCTACGGGCTTTTTTCATCGACTTGTAAACGTCGGGCGGTAACTTTATTGCCGCTTTTTTAAACAGATCACAAACAGTATTCTCTATTTCCTTTGCTGTAATTACCCTCATATTTCCTCCATAAAGAATATGCCCCCTTTAAAGGGAGCATAGTTTGTTTATTGTGCGTAGTCGTTATAAAAAACTATTTCATCACGAAAATGGTAATTCAAAAGCCTTGCGCGGCGTTCGTAATACGCATCGTCCTTTTCCTCGTTCAAAAGCATCTCGTACTCGGCTATATCATCTTCCAATTTTACTATCTCTTCTTTTTGGCTTTGAATGGTATCTTCAAGCTCATTCATGCTTATCTGCAGATTCACTATGGCGATAAGAAACACTATGAGCAAACAATATACGGTGACACGGATAACGGTATTCTTTTTTCTCACCATAATAAACCTCCTTACGCTTTACCTAAAAACTTTGCTTGGAAATCTTTTGACGCTTTTAACTTCAGCAAAAGTTATGCGTCTAGCCATAAAGACCGAAACGACATGTGAACAGCGCTTTATTGCGCGTTTAACCGGAGGAGTTAAAAGACCTTTAAGCCATCTTGCAGCTGGGACGGTAAACATCCCCACCGAAAACCTATAAGCAAAAAAGCCCATGAGCACCCCAACAGCGGTAAACATCCTAATAACACCCATGTTTACGTTGAACATAAAAACCGTAAAAACCAACGCCGACATAACACAAAACAAAACGTCTTCAAAAAACAGCTTAATTCGGCCTCCGCTATACACCACCCTAACAAGGCGGAAAACATCATAGATCAAGCCAATGATGCAACCAACGGCCAAAGACGCTAAAAAAGCAGTTCCTCTATCTTGAAAAAGAAGCAACCACATATCAGCCGAACAATTTAGAAAACAAGCCCCTTTTAGGCTGTTCATCTGTATATACTATTGCATCTATACGCCCCGAAAGGCTTACCTCTCCGCTTTCCAGAGACAACTTAACTATGGAAAGCTCACTGCCGCTAACCGCAAGAACGGTGCCGCCGCAATCAAGGCTTACCATGCCGTCATCAAAACTTAAAACCTCATCAATACCCGTGAGCGCCAAAAAAGACCTTCCGGTAAGATGGGCAGACGTATTGTTTTTATTTTCTGCCATACAAACACCCCTTAATAATAATACGTTAAAGGATATGCAGGCAAAAGCAAAATTATGATATTACCTCATACATTGAAGAAGCGTCTGCCTTAGCAACGTGCTCTGTCAAAGCCAGAACACGAAACTTAAGGGTACGAGTACCGAAGGCAACCTCCACTACATCCCCAACCTTTAGTATACGAGATGCCTTTGCGGGAGCGCCGTTAACGGACACGTAAGAACTGTCACAAGCCTCGTTGGCAACAGTACGCCTTTTAATTATACGCGATACTTTTAAGAACTTATCAAGACGCAAGGCGGACACCTCCATAGATCAAAAAACGGTTTACTTGTTAACTGCGTCCTTAAGAGCCTTTGCAGGAGAAAAAGCAGGGGTCTTAGAAGCAGGAACTACTATTTCCTCTTTGGTTCTGGGGTTACGACCGGTTCTCTCTTTTCTTTCCTTAACCTTAAAGGAGCCAAAGCCTGCAATCTTTACTTCATTGCCTTCGGAAAGTGCTGCCTGAATAGCCGCAAAAACCGCATTAACTGCTGCTTCTGCCGCACCTTTTTTTATGTCTGCGCTCTTGGAAACTGTTTCAATAAGTGTAGACTTGTTCATTATACATCCTCCAAATTATGTTATATAGTGATTATATCATCTAAAAAGATGTAATTCAAGTGTTTTTTTGCAAAAACTGCATTTTTTGTTTTATTAACGTGTGTTTTTTGCCTTATTCCACAGGGAAAGCATCTCTTCTTCGGTCTTTTCGGAAAGAGAAACACCCTCATCATTAGCTGCTCTTTCAACTATGGCAAATCTTTTGACAAATTTTTCATTTGCTTTATGAAGTGCTTCTTCAGCATCAACACCTGCAAGCCTTGCGGTGTTTACAACTGCCAAGAGCAGATCCCCGGCCTCTTCCTCGATATTTTCAGCATCCCTTACGGCAAGCGCCTCTCTAAGCTCGCGTATTTCCTCTTCAGCCTTTGCAAGCGCATCCTCTGCAGAAGCAAAATCAAAACGCTGTTTAGCTGCCTTTTGACCAATTTTTTGCGCTCTAACCAAGGCAGGAAGAGCCTTAGAAATCCCTTCAATGCTTGCAGTCGCAGTTTTTACACCCTTGGTCGCCTGCTTTATGTTTTCCCAGTTCTTAAGCACCTCACCCGTTCCGCTGACGGTAACGTCCCCAAAAACATGCGGATGCCTTATTATAAGCTTAGAGCATATACCCGTACACACATCATTAACATCGAATCCGCCCTCGGAAGCAGAAATGCTTGCATGTAAAACAGTTTGAAGCATAACGTCGCCAAGCTCCTCGCAAAGCAGATCCTTGTCCTCAAGATCTATTGCCTCTGCCGCCTCGTACGCTTCCTCAAGCATATTTTTCCTTATACTTTTATGGGTTTGCTCTCTATCCCAAGGACAGCCTCTTTCGTGTCTTAACACCTCAACTATCAAGCAAAGGTCCGAAAAAGAATATTTCGTTTTCGATTTTAGCTCTTCAACTGCGCTGTCAAATTCATTATTTGTCATTTTTATCCTCCAAAGCTCTTAGCAACCTGAATTTTATTAAAACCGCGGCTATACGGTTGCCGAAAGGCAAGAGTCTTACCTCTGTATCTGTAATGCCCTTTATTGCAAGAAGTACAATGGCGTAAACAACAACCCCTGCAATTCCGGATACGGCAAGCAACAAAAGATTATCCAAGCGCCCATCTCCGGTCACGATCAGCCTCATAAGGCTGTAGACACCAAAACTAGCGCCGCCGCTAAGCAAAGCTGCAAATAAAGGTTTTATAAACAGACCCAAAGGAGAAACTCCGTCCATGCCGCTTTTTTTAAGAAAATAAGTATTAAGACAGTACGCTACTATATAACACAAAACTGTGCTTATGGGTGCGCCGTAAATATTCACGGTGTTGTTACGTATTAAAACAACATCGGAAATCAAAAGCAAAATCGAACCGCAAAGAACCGACACCATGGGCAGCCAGGTTTTTCCTATAGCTTGCAATAATGCGTTGGTAGTTGAAACCAACGAAATAAACAATATGCCGACAGCCAATATCGAAAGAGCGTTGGATGCAAGGTCAATGGGCATAACCACAGAACCGTTTATTATTATTTCCTTGCCCCAACCGCTACCGTATAAGAGGGCAATAAGCGGTCTGGACAGCACGAAAAGTATGGCTCCGCAGGGCAAAGCGATAAGACCGCTTATTCTAAGCGAAGACTTTACATAATCCCTAACTCCCTGCATATTTTTGACCGCAAGAGCACCGGAAACAGCGGGTAGGATACTTATTGCGATGGGAAAGACCAACGTAGACGGCAAAAGGTCTGCAAGTTTAGTGGACAAGGTTGTGTACGCACTGAACATGGAAGTTGCCACAGCATCGGAAAAGCCAGAGCTTATCAGCGCTTTTTTTATAACCAAGGTATCTGCAAAATGAGAAAGATACAAGGCCGAGCTGGTTATTGTAACCGGTATGGCTATCTTAAGCAATTTTTTAGTAATCTCTTTATTACAATCACTGCTTTCATCCAAAAGCTCCACATCGTTTTTGTGGAAGAAACGTTTATAAACCAAAAGGTAGATCATTCCCAAGATTATACCTATGGTAATGCCCGACATTGCCCACGCCGCCTGAACAGCAGGCGCATCGCCGCGTTGATTGGACCAATATGCCATACCAAAACCAACGGTAAGCTTAAAAAACGCCTCTATAAACTGTGAAACTGCAGTAGGGACCATATTCCTAAGCCCTTGTAAATACCCTCTTACTGCGGAAACTATGCAGATAGTAAACAAAGACGGTGCAATTACACGCATGGCATAAACGCTGTCACCGTGTTCTGTAAACGAGGCTATTCTCCCTGCAAAGGCGAACATAAAAGCGGCGCATACAAAGCCTATTATGCCGAACATAAGAAGACAAAGCTTATATATACGCTGTGTTTCATACCTTCTGCCGCGTTTGGCAGCCGCCGCAACCATGCGAGAGGTTGCAACCGGAAGCCCTGCAGTTGATATCATATAAAGCATTGCATAAACGTTATACGCGGCATTGAATATGCCCATATTGTCCTGCAACAAATTGCTCATAGGTATGCTGAAAAGCACACCTATGATCTTTACCGTGAAGTTTGATATTGAAATTATTGACGCTTCAACAAGAAAACTTTTTTCACTTCTTTTTATCGGCATACTACGTCCTTTGAGTTATAAATTCTCTCATAAAAGATTGAGGAGTTATCTCGCTCTTGGGAAGAGATGGCAAGGGACGAAGGTCGTCCATTATCTCCTCGGCTTTTTTACGGTAAGGGCTGTCCATGGGAACCTCATCAAGCATACGCAAGGCGTCATCACGCATAACGTAACGCTCGTAATTGATATACGTATTTATGCTAACGTCTGCGGTATCCTTGTAGGGATATATATATTTACGGCTTCCCTCTTCTACGTTTTGCCACATGGAAAGAGTGTTCTCGGCAGTGGAACATCTTTTATAATAGTCCCTTACTATTCTGCGAACAAGTCTGGGCTCGTCGTCCTTTTCGGTGTTTGCATCAAGATAAATCTTAAACGTTTTGCTTGGATCAATGTAACTGCCACATATTTCCGGATTAAGGGAATGAAGGCCTTCGACGATACACAATTCGTCGTCCTCAAGGCTCATCCTTACATAGGTATCGCTTCTTTTTTTCTCGGCAAAGATAAACCTTGGCATCCAGGCGCTTTTACCGTCGCACAAGGCGGTAAAGCACCCGTGAAGCAAATCAAGATCCAGACTTTGAGGGCTTTCATAATCAGGGGTGCCGTCTGCATTATAAATAGCATCCTCCGGATGACGATAAAAATCGTCGAGAGAAATGAGCTCGGTCTTTATTCCGCGCTCGTTAAGGTAATGAGACAGTCTTTCCGTAGTGGGAGTTTTCCCTGCACAGGAAGCACCGCATACAAAAACCATCTTTACAGTTTTCTTTTCTATTATTCTATTTGCCGCCTCAAGAACAGCCGCCTCGTATGCGGCTTCGTCCTCGGCAAAGGCCTTTTTTATATCAGAGTAATATCTCTCCATCCTTATCCTCCTTAAAAAAGTCCAAAATTCGGCTCTCGCCTATACCTTTTGGTGCGGCGAGATATTCAAAGGGGTATTTTGGGAATGCTATACGGTCTATTTTACCGCCGTCTGCCGCAACAAGCTTAGTTATGGCAGAAGCTCCGCAAGCGAACACCGTATTGGTTTCCTCCATCATAAGGACGTTATAATCACATTCCGTTCCGGGAACAGCGTATCCAACATTCTCGGCGTTTCCTATGGTGTTCTTTTGCCTATACAGATAATAGGGGTAAAGCCCTGCCTCGGCAAGTCTCTCACAAGCGTATGAAACACATTTTCTCGCATTAACGCCTGCTGCATCGTATATACCGCTTTCGTCAAAGCGCATGGGGGCAGCGTTCTTGACAGACAAGGTATGTACTGTAATGTTATTAAAGCCGGTGGAAATAACATCCTCAAGGCTCTTATTGAAGCCATCGAAGTTATCACCCGGAAGACCTGCTATTAGGTCGGCGTTAACAGATTTAAAGCCAAGAGACATAGCCTCGTCCGCAGCTTTAAAAAACTGAGCTGCGCTATGGGCACGCCCAATACGCTTAAGCACCTCATCGTCGGTGGTTTGCGGATTTATGCTTACCCTATCCACACCGTAACTCTTAACAAGGGCAAGTTTTGCCTTAGTAGTAGTATCGGGACGTCCGGACTCAAAGGAAAACTCTCTCACGCCGCTAAGGTCAAAATCAGAATGAAGCCTATCCATTATACGAGCAATTTGGATTTCGTTAAGAACGGACGGAGTGCCGCCACCAATATAGATAGACCTAAGATTAAAGCCCGTTTGCTTTATTATCTTCGCTGTACGTGCCAAGTCCCCGTCAAGCCTATCCAGATAATCGGGAATGGTTTTAAAAAGTTTATCGTTACTGTAAGAAACGAAAGAACAATACTCACATCTCGTAGGGCAAAAAGGTATGGCTATATACAAGCAACAGTCCTTTGCTGTATATGGCCTTAGCATTTTCGCTTCTGTTTCTGCTATGGAAAGGCTGAGGCTTGTTTTTTCGGGAGAAACACGATGGTCCTCCTCAAAGAGACGCCTTACTGCCTCCTTATCAAAGCCCTTGTCAAGGTAATACCTTGCCCTTTTAACAGGACGAAGACCCGTTAAATATCCCCACGGAGGCGTGAACCCAAAAAGGGCCTTCCCTGCCTCCAAAAAAGCGCACCCAACTGAGGCCTGAGCCGCAAACGCCATATCTGCTTCAAATGAAAAACTTCCGGCAGAAAGGCAACATTCAGCATCTTGCCTTTTCGCGCCTGCGTACAAGACAACCTTGGAATATATGTGAGGTATCCCATCAACGGTACGCTCTTCCAAAAAGAACTCCGCTTTATTATCCGCTTCCTTGAGACCGGGGGGGAATTTTTCACCCGGATAATAAAGCATACAAAGGGTTTGAAAATGATAATCGTTTAGATATGATGTGTTGTTTGTAATATTTAATACCATTACTTTAGTTCATCCGTATCAATTATTATGGTAACGGGGCCATCGTTATCGGCGCAGACCTTCATGTCCCCGCCAAACACGCCGCCCTTCGTAGGAACGTAATTGTCAAGCTCCTTAAGCATAAAATCATATAAAGGCCTTGCCGCAGCCGCACCCGCAGATCGTATAAACTCAGGTCTGTAGCCGTGGCGAACACTGCCATACAATGTAAAATTTGATATAAGCAATATCTGACCGCCTACATCCTTAACAGAAAAGAACATCTTATCTCTGTCATCACAGAATATGCGCAGTCCCGCTATTTTGGCCGCAAGTTTTTTAGCCTCGGCTTCCGTATCCTCACGATTAATGCCAAGTAAGACCAAGAGCCCCTTGCCTACAGAGGACACAAGGCGACCGTCAACTGAAACGCTTGCCGCGTTAACGCGCTGTATTACTGCTCTCATTAGCCACCTCTTACTACATCTGTAACGTTTTTAAGCCTTTTAAGGCCTGCCATAATCGATCTCAAATGCTCAATGTTGCTACACTTGAGAGATGCGTCTACAGAGCAATTATCACCTTTGCGGTGGATACTGATGGAGCTTACCGCCACGTTCATATCCGTAAGCGCAAGTGTTATATCCGCCAAAAGACTTTGCTTGAAAACGGCAAAAACAGTAATTGTAGCATCGTAGTTACCCGTATGCTTTTCGGGAGATACAGCCTTATCGTTCCAAGCCGCAACTATCCATCTGCCCGAATTCACGGGGTCGTTCATGCCGCTTACGGCGTTGGGACATTCGAATTTATGAATAGAAACGCCATGTCCCTTAGTAATGAAGCCGATTATGGTATCACCGGGAATGGGGTTGCAGCATTTAGCGTATTTAACCTCACAATTCTCAACGCCGTCAATTATTACGCTTTGAGAATCCGAATACAGCTTTGTAGGCTTAGGAAGCTCAGTTACAACGGGCTTTTGGATGCTGTCCGGGTTCACTACACGGTCGAACTCATCCCTGAGCTTCATGCTTATTTTTGTTATGGAAAGACCGCCGTAACCAATATTATTGTAAAGGTCATCTGCGTCGTTAAGGCCAAGGCGAGTTGCGATATTGGTAACTATCTCCGTCTTTTGAGCCTCGGTAAAGCTTCTGCCGTAACGTTTAAGCTCCCTTTCAACCTCCATAACGCCTATGGATATATTCTCTGTGCGTCTCTCTTTTTTATAGTACTGACGTATCTTGTTTCGCGCCTCACTGGTGCGTACTATCTTAAGCCAATCTCGGCTGGGCCCACGGGACGCAGAAGACGTAAGCACCTCTACTATCTGACCCGTTTGAAGTTTGCAGTCTATGGGAACTATATTGCCGTTGATCTTTGCGCCAACCATCTTATTGCCTACCGCCGAGTGTATGGCGTAAGCAAAATCGATAGGAGTACTGTTGCAAGGAAGATTCACAACGTCACCCTTAGGCGTAAACACGAATATCTCGTCCTCGAAAAGATCTATCTTGAGGGGGCCTATAAGCTCATCCGCATCATTAAGCCCTCTTTCTGTTTCAACAAGGGTGCGTATCCAGTACAACTTATCGTCTATATCACTTTGAACCTGCTCACCTGTTTTGTATTTCCAATGAGCGGCGAGACCGTATTCCGCAACGTTGTGCATCTCCCACGTTCTGATCTGTACCTCAAAGGGAATACCCTCGTGTCCCATAACAGTCGTATGCAAAGAACGGTACATGTTAGGCTTGGGGTTAGAAATATAGTCCTTAAATCTGTTGGGGATGCTCTTGAATTGCTCATGTATGGTACCAAGCGCCGCATAGCAGTCCAGCTCAGAATCAACTATTATACGCATAGCGTAAAAATCGTATATCTCATCAAAGGTCTTCCCCTGATTAAACATCTTTTTATAGATGCTGAATATTGACTTCACTCTGCCAACCAAATGGTATTTGATGTTATAGCTCCTCAGGTTTTCTTCAACCATTCTCTGGGCCATCTCAAGGAAGTCTTTATTCTCGCCATAACGTCTTTCAATATCGCGCTTAACTTCATCGTAGCCTACAGGGTCGAGATACTGAAGAGAAAGGTTTTCAAGCTCGTGCTTGATCTTTTGGATACCAAGCCTATGGGCAATTGGCGCATAAACGTGCATCGTCTCCAAGGCTATGGAGCGCTGCTTTTCCTCGCTTTTGAAACTAAGCGTACGGATATTGTGTAAGCGATCCGCCAGCTTAACGAATATAACACGAAGGTCCTTTGACATGGCAAGGAACATCTTACGCAGGTTTTCAACATTTTCCTGCTCCTTGTTCTCAAAGTTTATGTGTATAAGTTTAGTAATGCCATCTACTATCTCGGCAACATCTGCGCCAAACTGTTTTTTTATCTTTAAAAGGATGTTGTCCATCTTGTCGGAGCAATCCTCCACCGTGTCGTGGAGAAGTGCCGCACACACTGAATCCGTATCAAGCTGCAACTCAAGAACTATCTCTGCTACGGAAAGCGGATGAACAATGTAAGGCTCGCCCGATTTACGCTTCTGTCCCTCGTGCAGAGCAGCCGCAAACTCGTATGCCTGCATAACCTTTTCTGCATTTATATAATTCTTGTCCTTAATAAGGTCCATAAGCTCTTGTATATTGTTAATCAAGCAGATGCCCCCCTTAACCTTTAATAAAGTCTGTGGTTTTCTTTGATTCTTATCAACAGTGACGACTTATCCAAATTTACTTTCCCCGTAAAAGGCAAAAGCTTAACCTCCACCACGTCACCGCCCGAAATGAAACTACATTCGGCAAGTTTAAACTCTAAAAGAACGTCAAATATTATATGCATGGCACAAAGGGTAATATCACCATCACTGCCGTTATCTCTAACCTGTCTTTGCAAATAACTGAGAGAGAGGCGTTTTTTTTCATCACCCAACTCGCGTTTTAAAACCCTGAAAAGGGTTCTGAACTGCAACAAGTTGGGAACAGCAGAAAGAGGGAGATCGTCCCTATTACCATGAGTGGTTGCAGCATTGTAATACACCGCCTGAAGTTCAGCTTCGCCTTTTATATCAGCACTGTACCGCATTTTCTTAACAAACATTTTTGCTTCGCAAACACCGCGATATTCATTTGCCTCCAAAGTAAACATGATATCACAGGAGTCTCCCACGCGAAACTGAAACTCACTGTAACGCATGCCAAAATACACTGCATTAAAGATCTTATCTGAGCTGCTGTGGCGTATACGCAATTTTATATGCTTGCCTCCCGAAAGAGGATGAACGTCAACTATAACAGCACCGCGCAAAAGAAACAACGGAACCGAATTTTGGAGACCAAAGGGCTCCAAGGCGTAAAGCTCCTCCGCTTGTCTTAAATTTATATCCGCCGCTGTAACGGTAGCGTCTGCTTCGATAGGCTGGATTACTTCCTCGCCGCAAAGTTTTTCGGAAGCATAACGGTTTATCCTTTCGGAAAACTCCTCCAACATATCACGCCTTATGGTAAGGCCGGCAGCCAACTCGTGGCCGCCATATTCGGTTAATATATCAGAGCACGCACTAAGGGCATCTAACATAGAAAAGCCCTTTATGCTTCTGCCGCTTCCCCTTGCCCACATCTCCGTCGAAACTGAACAGTATCGACGGACGGGAATAACGCTCGGTTACTCTGGATGCAACCACACCTATAACGCCCTGATGCCAACCGTCCGAGCCGAGAACGTAAACTCCGTTATCCTTTATACCGTCAATCTGCTTAATCGCTTGCTCATAAATATCAAGTTCGGTAGCCTGACGCTCTTTATTAATATCACAAAGTTCCTCAGCAAGCCTTACAGCGGTAGCATAATCCTTTGAAAGTAACAGTTCCACTGCACTTTTTGCGTTACGAATACGGCCTGCGGCATTAATACGAGGCGCCAAAACAAACCCCACGCCCGCAGAATTTATCTTCTTGGCATCGCCATCTTTCCCAAACATACCGCAACATTCCATAAGAGCTCTGAGCCCCAGGTTGCTTGTTTTCTGAAGGTTTGCTATTCCGTTAGAGGTGATATACCTATTCTCATCTATTATAGGCATAACGTCTGCTATAGTACCAATGGCTATAATGTCACCGAAACGCTTCAATATCCCCTCTGCTCCGCCATCCAAAGCAGACAACAACTTATACACCACTCCTACCCCTGCAAGTTGCTTAAAGGGATAAGTACAGTCTTCTCTGTGGGGATTAACAACAGCGCAAGCAGATGGCAATATCTCCCTACAACTATGGTGATCAGTAATAACCATATCAATGCCAATAGAATTTGCAAAATCTGTTTCCTCTACAGCAGTTATACCCGTATCAACGGTTATTATGAGATCAACAGTTTCCTTAAGGCTTTCAATGGCTCGTTTATTAAGCCCGTAGCCGTCCTCTAATCTTCCGGGGATAAAATACGTGCAAGGGACCCCTCTTTCGGAAAGATAGGTATATAAAACCGTTGTAGAGGTTACGCCATCTACGTCATAGTCTCCGTATATACACACTCTTTCTTTGTTCTCTATAGCCTTGTTTATTCGCTCAACAGCCTTATCCATATCCTTCATAAGGAACGGATCATAGTCGCACGAAGCGTTAAAGGATAAAAAGTTACGAACCTTTTCCGGAGTATTGTATCCCCTGCCGCACAAGACACGGGCGGTGAGAGGCAACAGCCCCGTAGCCTCTACTATATTCGTTACGTCACATTCGTTATATTCTCTTACCGTCCAATTATTTTCCACTTATTTATATCATCCAATCGTCAATTATTTATCTATTCACTAACTAGCAGGTTCCTCAGGTGCCGCAACTATCTCAGCGTTTACAACGATTTTATCGGTGGTAAATACACCGTCAATATCCTTAAAGGTTATGGTGGCTTCTATACCGTAGAAGGTGTCACCTTCCTTAATTCCATTCTCGGTATTAACGAAATCAGAAAAATCAACGGAAACCTCTACCTTTTCCATAGGAGCACGGTAAATATCGATTATGGAATCTCTATATCCCCGTATCATGATAACTGCATTCTTTGGAACATTACCGTCTTCGTTTGCCGGATAGGAGAAGTTGGCTGTAAAACCTTCGGGAAGGTTAAACGCCTTTATATCCTCAGAGAGCACGGAAAGCTTGTAAGATTGTACGTCCTTCAACTGAATATTCACCTCAACTCCGGTATCTTCGGTAAGATACTGGACGTTTTCACCGTAATCAGGAAGTTCTATAATTTCACTGTAATTGCCTTCTATCTTTGTCTCATCAATTTCAATTGCAACGTTTTCAAGTTTTTTAATCTTTTCAATGCCGCCTCTAACCTTTACGGTTTCCGGAAACATGCTTATGCTTGCATCGTCAGCACTGAATATGCCTCCAGTAAACTCAACTACAACGGGAAGTTCCTTTTCCATATACATTTGCACATATACGTCTACCTTACCGTTGGATAGCTCGTTTCCGTTAGGATCGGCAACCTTAATATAAGACAAAGGTATGTTTTCCCCGTTCTTATCTATAAGCTCTATTTTTTTACCCAATATAAGCTTTGGGTGCTCAAGCTCGCCAACGTCTACGTTTACAACTGCACTTTCAACACGCTCAATTACAGAAGAAGAACCTATAATATCCACCTTACTGCAGGTGATACATTCGGGAACGGGCTCGTACATATCATCCCAGCTACCGGAAACTATCTGAACGTTTATGGGCAATTCCTTAACGGTTGGTATTGCAAGCCCCACTACAACGTGGGTAACCGACAAAGCGTTTTTTTCCACAAGGTTTATACCATCGGGAAGTTCAACCGTTATTTCTGCGTTAATTTCACCGTCACCGGGAGCGTTTCTTACGTCAACGTAGGCGTTGATGTCTTCAGGCTTTATCTCGTTAACATCTGCTTTTCTGCCGTAAACAGTTACGTTCACAAGTTTTCCCTCGCCGGATTCCACAACGATATCCTCTTTCGTAGGAGGCAAGAGCTCAACGGGAATATTATAAAAGGTCTTTTCAACAACGGTGTCATAATCCGCTACGTAAAACCAAAGAGTTAAGGCGCAGGCAAGTGCAACGGCTAGATATCCTACACCGCTCCAGCCTATTTCAGACCAAAAGTTTTTAAACTTTGATTTGTTGTCACTGTTCTTAAATTCCAATTTATTTTGAGGATTATTCTTTTTTGCCATCGTTATCCTCCTTGTTTGCCATTTTTTGGCCCTTGTCTTCGGTAAACAGATACTCTATCAGCAAGCTTTCAAGAGTAGCGGCGGAAAAACCGCGCTTAAGCTTACCGTCAACCGCAACGGAAATAACACCCGTCTCTTCGGAAACCACTACAACCACGGCATCGCTTACCTCGGTAACACCAATAGCGGCGCGATGACGTGTTCCAAGTTCTTTCATTATGTCGGGATTTTGGGAAAGAGGAAGGAAGCAGCCTGCCGCATACAGCCTATTTTCGCGTACTATCAAAGCACCGTCGTGCATAGGCGCCTTATTGAAAAAGATGTTGCCTATCATCATGGAATTGATCTCAGCATCTATAACAGTACCGCTTTTTACGATATCGCCCATCTTTGTTTCACGCTCAAAAACTATAAGTGCGCCTGTTTTTGTAGCAGAAAGGCTTTCTGCCGCCTTGCATACCTCGGTAATACCGCCCATGTACTTTTTCATATCGGTTGTGGTAAACATGGCTTTAATGTTCTTTATAGAGCCGGTACCCATTTTTTCCAAAGCACTTCTAAGCTCAGGTTGGAAAACTATAAGCAAAGCAACAAGACCCGCCTGCGTTACAGACTGAAGCAAAAAGTTTAAAGCGCGCATCTCGAACATATCACTTATCACAAGCAAAACGAGAAAAAGCACAACGCCCGCCGCAAGCTTGCCGGCACGCCTGTCCCTTAAAAACTTGAATATGAAATATATTATTACAGTTACAAGCAAAATGTCTATAGTATCGTTTATCGGTGAAAACTCAACCGATTTAAACATATCCACAAACCTGCTCCACAGCGCTTTTAGCTCTGCCATTTACAAGTCCCCCTTCCGTACGGCGACTGATATCTAAACGTTTACTGCATTTTTGGTTCAAAATCGGCATCCTCTAAGGAGCCGAGAGTATTTATGAGTTTCTTTACGGCAATAGCCCTATGACTTATGCCGTTTTTTTCTTCTGCCGTAAGCTCAGCAAAAGTTTTGTTTGCCGGAGGGTAATAAAACACGGGGTCGTAGCCGAAGCCGCCATCTCCCATAGGAGTCTCGGTTATAATTCCGTGACATTCTCCACGTGCCGTTAAGACCTTGCCCGTGGGTAATACTGCACACATAACCGTAGTAAACCGCGCCGTTCTTTCCTCCATAGACACGCCCTTCATTTCTGTGAGAAGCTTTTCTATAAGCTGCCCGGAGGTTGCACCCTCTCCTGCGTACCTTGCGGAAAATACGCCGGGGGCGCCGTTCAAAGCGTCCACCTCCAGACCGCTGTCATCGGCAACAACAGCAAGCCCTGTAAATTCGGCAACCGTTCTCGCCTTAATGTATGCGTTGCCCTCAAAGGTGTCGGCGTTTTCTTCTATGTCGCTATTAAAACCGCAATCCTTAAGGCTTAGCACTTTAAAACCACTGTTGCCATTGGTGGCAAGTATGGCGTTAAGCTCCTTTACCTTGGAGGCGTTATTGGTTGCCAGTACTATCGTTTTCATTATCAAACATCGCCTTTACAAAGTCTTCGCCACTGAAGGGCTGTAGGTCCTCAGCACCCTCACCTACACCTATATACTTTACAGGAATATCAAGCTCACGCTTAATAGCAAGGACTATACCGCCCTTTGCCGTGCCGTCAAGCTTAGTAAGAACTATACCCGTAATGTCGGTTATCTTAGAAAACTCCTTAGCTTGAACCAAAGCGTTCTGACCCGTTACAGCATCAAGAACCAAGAGAGTTTCCTTTGAACAGCCGGAAAGTTCTCTGTCGATGACTCTGTTTATCTTTGCAAGCTCGTCTATAAGATTCTTCTTGTTGTGGAGTCTGCCCGCTGTATCAACGATCAAAACATCACATTGCTGTCTCTTAGCAGCGTTTATAGCGTCAAACACCACTGCTGCAGGATCAGCGCCCTCGTTCTGCTTAATTATCGGAACGCCGTCTCTCTGTGCCCAAACTTCAAGCTGCTCTATAGCAGCGGCTCGGAAGGTATCGGCGGCGGCCAACATAACCTTTTTGCCCCTTCTCTTGAGGTCGAGAGCGATTTTGCCGATAGACGTAGTTTTACCGACGCCGTTTACGCCGATAACAAGAACAACAGAAGGGCCGGTGGAAATATTAAGCTCGCCGCCGTTTCCTACGATATCGGACAATATCCTTATAAGCAGTTCCCTTGCCTCGGTTGTTGTTTTTATCTTATTGGACTTTATCTCCGCCTTCAAGGTTTCGGTAACGAAATCCGCAGTGGGAACACCCACGTCGGATGTAATGAGAACGTCCATAAGCTCATCGTAAAAGTCATCGTCGATCTTTTCAGTGGAAGAAAACAGGTTGTCTATCTTCCCCACCAAAGCATCCTTGGTTTTTTTAAGACCGTTTTTTAATTTATCAAAAAAACCCATATTTTACTCCTTATGTTATGTTTTGCTCCAAAGCCCTTATGTCTAATTTGATATAGTCTGAAACGCCCTTTTCCTTCATGGTTATACCGTAAATAACGTCTGCCTTTTCCATAGTGCCGCGCCTGTGGGTTATCATTATGAACTGCGTAGCATCAACGTTGCTCTTGAGATAGTTGGCAAGACGGGTTACGTTTACATCGTCCAGAGCAGACTCTATTTCGTCGAATATGCAGAAGGGAGCAGGGTTTATCCTTTGAAGCGCCAGGTAAAGCGCCACTGCGGCAAAACTTTGTTCACCACCGGAAAGCAGGTTTATATTCTTTACACTCTTTCCGGGAGGTCTTATTACGATATCGATACCGCAGGTAAGAGGATTTGCCTCGTCTTCAAGTATACACTTTGCCGTACCGCCTCCGAAAAGCTCACCGAACACTTCGCCGAAGGCGGTGTTTATCTGGGCAAATGTATCGGTAAAGGCAGTCTTCATATTAGCCTCAAGCTTTGCAATAGCGTTGTCAAGGCTCTTCCTGGACTCGTTAAGATCAGCCACTTGAGAACTTAAAAAGTCATACCTTTCCTTAGTTTCCTTAAACTCCTCCACGGCGTTTACGTTGATACTGCCCATAGCCCTTATCTGCCCCTTAAGAGAATTTAGGCGTGTGCTTGCCTTTTTCATATTCTCCTCAGGAAGACGGAACTGCAACGCTGTCGAATAGGTAAGCTCGTACTCTTCCCACAGCTTGTTGGAATATTCCTCATACTCGGCTGCAAGAGTAGTTCCTCTTGACTGAAGGGCTGTATGATGGCGGAATGCATCCTCCTTTGCAGAGTTTGCCTCTCTTATCGCCTGACGAAGTTCTATACTTTGTTTATCGTTTTCTTCTTTACCTGCAATAAGCTTTGCTATACGCTCACCTATAACAGCCTTTTCCTTATCGTATTCTGCTTCCTCTGCGTTTAACGCCTCAATCTCCTTGCGGCGCTGTTCTATCTGCATCAAAGCATTCTGTACGGACAGCTCGCATTCTCTTTTGCGCGCTTCCATATTTTTGCAACGCTCGGTAATAGACAGGCGTTTTTCCTTTGTGCGGGCAAGAGCGTTTTCTTTTTCAACTACCGCAAGACGAGACTTGCTAAGCTCTTCATACGCAGAGGAAGATGCTTTTTCTGCGTTTTCGGCAGAACGAACTGCCAAGGCAAGGGCTGAAGAAAGCTTTTCAGCCTCCTCCTCTGCAACCTTAAGCCTTGTTTCGGCTTCTTCAGACTTAACCGTAAGCTCAGCCAACTGCTTAGCAATATTGCCGTTTGTGTCTACGAACTGGTTGTATCTGCGTTGCTCGTCCTCCAAACGAACCTTTTCCATGCTTGCGGCGTTAGTTAGACTGTCGCGCTTGCTTTTTGTAATGGTTACAGCCATTTCGGTGTTGTCCCAATCAGCCCTAAGAGAATCTATACGCATTTGTATTTTTTTTTGGGACTCGGTGTTTCTTGCAAGGTCCTCTTCTCGCTTGGCAATTATACCCGTAAGTCTCTCAATATCAATGCTACGAGTAAGTATGCCAACACGCTTTGCGGCGGAACCGCCGGTAAAACTACCGCCCTGATGGATAACCTGACCGTCAAGAGTTACCACGCGGAGCCTGTAACCGCATCTTTTTGCGATAACTGCGGCGCTGTCAATATCAGAAGCAACCACCGTCTCGCCCAAAAGCTTTGTAAAAATATCCTTGTATTTTACATCATACTTGCAAAGGTCGCAGCCTATGCCGATGTAGCCGCCGCAATCCTTTATGGCGTTATCATTGGCACGCGGTCCCCTTACAGTGCTGATGGGAAGAAAGCTTGCTCTACCGCCACCGGTTTCCTTAAGGTAACGTATGCAGGCCTTTGCATCCTCCTCATCATCAACGATAACATGCTGTACCGCCGCACCTAAGGCAGTCTCCAACGCAACGACGTATTTTTCATCAGTTGAAATAACAGAGGACACCGTACCGTGGAGGACAGCGGTTTTGCTTTTGCAAAGGATTTTACCATCCTTTGCCGCGCCTATTACGTTCTTTACGCTGTCGGAGTACCCTTCAAGCAACGCTTCCATTCTTAAAAGGTTTTCCTTTTGCTGCTTGTATGAGGCTATTGCCAAGGATATTTCTACCCCTGCCGCCTTTTTATTTTCAAGTTGCTTTTCTTCTGTAGCAAGAGCTTCTGCTTTGCTTTTGTGTTTTTCTTCTGCTTCGGCAAGAGCGCCGTTCGCCTTCTCAAGCTCGGCTCTGATTTTATCGAGTTTTTCGGCAAGTGAAGCTATCCTGCTTTCAAAGCCATATATTTCTTCCGCGCTGGTTTCTGCGTTATGGCGCACATTTTCAAGATTAACTTTAAGGGCGGCGTGTTCAACGGAAAGCGCGGAACGCTTTTCAAGCGCCGCGGTATAACTGCTTTGAAGCTCGCTTCTTTCAACAGTCTTAGAGTCATAAACGTTACGCAGTTCTGCGTATTCCCTGCCCTTGGTCTCAAACTCGGCCTTTGCGTTTGCCACCGCCGTCTCAGCGGTAGCAATATCCTCGTCTGCCGCTTCAATACTCTCCTCAAGTCTTTTCTTTTCAGACTCGGTATTGGCTATCTCTGCCTTGCTTTCGGAGATAAGGCTTTCAAAGTGATTAATGTCGTTGGACTTAAGCGCCTTTTTACCCTCCGCCTCGCTTATTTTAAGGCCTATGCCGCTTATTTCTCTTTCCGCAAGAGAAATATCCTTGCTCATTTCGTTGCTGTTGAGATAAAGATCGTCTGACCTTGATTCCAGCTCCTTTATCTTATCCTCTGCTGCTGAAAGGGATTCTGCAGCACCTGCCAAAAGCTTATCGCTTTGAGAAAGTTCTGCCCTGATGCTGTCTATCTTATCGAGCCAAAGACTTATCTCCAGCCCCTTTTTTTCTTCACTTAGCGCTAAGTACTTCTTTGCGTTTTCTGCTTCCTTTTCCAAAGGCGCAAGACGGGAGCCTACCTCACCCATTATATCCTGAACACGAAGAAGGTTATCTTCGGTAGCGGCAAGCTTACGCTCAGACTCCTGTTTTTTATATCTAAACTTAGAAATACCTGCGGCTTCCTCGAAAATACTGCGTCTTTCATCTCCTTTTTGAGAAAGAACCTCTGCTATTTTACCCTGACCGATTACGGAATAGCCTTCTCTGCCTATACCCGTATCGTAAAACGCCTCGTAAACATCCTTTAAGCGCACTTGTTTTTTGTCAAGATAATACTCACTTTCTCCGCTTCTGTAATATTTACGGGTAACAATAGTTTCTTCACCGCTGCCATCGTCTTTATCCAAATAAAGAGAAACTATGGCGCAATTTGCCGCAGTACGCTTGTCCGAGCCTGCGAAAATAACATCTTCCATTCTGCTGCCGCGAAGGCTTTTTAAAGACATTTCGCCCAAAACCCAACGAACGGCGTCGGAAATATTGGACTTGCCGCTTCCGTTAGGACCGACAACTGCGGTTATCCCATTATCAAAATATATAAGTGTTTTATCGGGGAACGACTTGAACCCCTGCATTTCCAGCCCTTTAAGCTTCAAAATATCAATCCTCTGCTTCTATACTTAAGCCCACATCCTCTTGGGTAAGGCTTTTATATATCTTTACTTTTTTAAACCCGTACTCTTCTATAAGCTTTTGCTTATTACAGCCTTTTTGTCCCACTACGGCTGAAACACGGTTTGAGGGCACGCATATTTTTAACATCTTACCCTTTGTTTCCTTACCTGCTAACTGCTCACGTATATCCTCGTAAGCAATACGTGAATACACCAGTTCACCCATTGCAGGGTGGTTTGCCCCGAAAGGAGCATTTTTAAGCTCGTCCGAGGCGTGAAGACCTATACGCAGTATTTCCACGTTGGCCTCCCTAAATATTCTTAGGCATGCCGCCGCAACATCTGCCGCCGTTTCATTGGTTATGGGAGTATATCTTCCATCCACCGCCATATCATACAAGGGAGTTCCCTTAAATACTACGGTTGGATATATCCTTGCGGAGGTTGCACCCATGCTTACGATATCACGGGCTGTTCTTAATTCCTTTTCTCTGTCAGAGCATGGAAGACCGATCATCATCTGACCGCCAAAGCCGAAGCCATGGTCTACAATAAGAGCCGCGCTTTCAAAGCACACTTCTCTCCCGTGGCCTCTGCCTGAGACTTTAAGAACCTCCTCATCTGTGCTTTGCAGACCGAGTTCTATGTCGGTTACACCGTAGCTTTCCAAAATATCAAGTATCTCGTTACTTATATAATCGGGTCTGGTGGAAAGCCTGATGCCCTTTACAGCACCTTTTTTTACGTAACCGTAGGCAGTATCAAGAAGAAGGAGCATACGTTCCCTTTCTATACCGGTAAAGCTACCGCCGAAAAAGCCTATCTGTGCCTCGGCGCCGTTCATATACTCCAACGCCTCGTCTACGGTTGCCTTGAGTCTTAGAGCTTCGCTGACTATATCCTCTTTAGGCAATGAAAATCCGGTTATTTTGGTTTGGGAACAAAACACACAATTATTTTTACAACCGCTATGAGGTATAAAGAACGGTATATTTTTATGTCTTGTCATTTAGTTTTCTTCTCCGAAGAATGCAAGTGCCTGCTTAGCCGCCTGCTGCTCCGCCTCACGCTTGGACCTGCCAACACCCACACCAAGCAGATTGCTGTTGAGATAAACCTCGAAACGGAAAATACGGTCATGCGGGGGGCCTTCCTCTCCCGCAGAGCGATATTCAAGTACCTCCTCGGGAGTTTGCTGAACCAGTTTTTGCAATCTGGACTTGTAATCGGTATCCCATCCATGTGCCGCCTTATCCACTATATGTTTTATTCTTGGCAACAAAAACTCTCTAACCTTATCAAGACCGCTGTCAAGATACATAGATGCAAGCAACGCCTCGAAGGCATCGGCAAGTATGCTTTTGCGAAGTCTGCCTCTGGTGGCTGCCTCACCATGACCGAAACGCATATAACTACCAAGGTCAATCTCCATCGCAAGATCATGAAGCGCGTTTTCGCACACAGAGGCGGCCCTTGTTCTGGTAAGATCACCCTCGTTAAGCTCCCCGTAAAGTCTGAAAATGTAGTCGCTTACTATCACGGAAAGAACACTGTCACCCAAAAACTCAAGCCTCTCGTTATCCTCAATAACAACGTCATCCCTTCTGTTTTCGTTACAGTATGACGAATGAGTCATTGCGGTCAACAACAGCTCTTTATTCTTATATGTATATCCGATTTTATTTTCTAGCTCCTCAATCGGCAGAGGGGCTGTTAACGTCTTTTGACTCATTTGCCGTATTTCTCCTGAATCTGTTTTCAAATTCCTGTATTATACCGCTTTCTGCAAACTGCTTTGCCTGCCTTATTGCATTATACATACTCTTTGCATCGGAGTTCCCATGGGCTTTTATAACCGGCTTTGATATACCCAAAATAGGAGCGCCGCCGTATTCTCCGGCATCAAGACGTTTACGAAGCTTTTTGATTTCCTTCTTGCAAGCAAGATACGCTATCTTCGTCCATATGCTGTGGCGGAACAAGCTGTTTATGGTACGGGACATGAACTTACCCATGCCCTCTATAAGCTTAAGAGTTATATTACCCGTAAAGCCGTCGCAAACGAGAACGTCGCATATTCCTGCGGGTAAATCCCTCGACTCCACGTTTCCAACAAAATTAAGATCGCTTTCTTTTAAGTAACCATAGGTTTCTTTGGTTATAGGAGTACCCTTTATCTCCTCCGTGCCGTTGGAAAGAAGCCCCACGCGAGGAGACTTGATGCCCAAAACACGCTCTGCATACAACGCACCCATGTGAGCAAACTGCAAAAGGTTTTCAGGTAACACCTCGGGGTTAGCACCTGCATCTACAATTATAAACGGCTTATCCAGGGGCACTACGGTGCCTATCGCCGCTCTGCGTATCCCCTTAACGCGGCGAACACGTATTGAAGCCGCCGATATAAGAGCACCGGTATTACCTGCACTTACCAAAGCGTCTGCCTCGTTATTCTTCAAAAGCATAGCACCAACCGCCACGGAAGAGTCGTCCTTTTCCTTTATGGCAGACAAGGCGCTGTCTTCCATTGTAACCACGGTATTTGCATGCTTGACATATATTCCTTTGTCCTCGTCAGCGTACTTATCAACGACCTCGGACGCACCGATCAACAGAACCTCAACACCAAAATCATTGGCGGCGGAAAGCGCGCCCTTTATAAGTTCCTCAGGCGGGTTGTCACCGCTCATAACGTCAACGGCTATTCTCATTTACCTTCACTCCATCCGCATTTAGCAAAGCATTCGTAAAGCTCCTTGTTCTTCTTTTTAAGAACTAAACTGCCGCAATTGGGACATTTTCTTTCCTGAGGAACATCCCAACTGGAAAAATCGCAATTAGGATAGTCCTCGCAGGAATAAAAGGTCTTCTTTGTTTTTGTTGTCTTTATTACTATCTTTTTACCGCATTTGGGACAACCCACTCCAAGTTCCTTGACAATAGGCATAGTGCTCTTGCAGGTAGGATAGTCCTCACAAGCATAAAAGGAGCCGTAAGCACCTCTCTTTATCACCATGGGCTTTCCACACTTTGGACAAGTTTTGTCGGTGGGAGCGGTAGATTCAGCAGCAGGGGCCTTACCGTCTAAAGGCTTGGTGTTCTTGCAGGTAGGATAGTTGGGACAGCCTGCAAACTTACCGAACTTACCTACGCGTTCTACCATTTTACAGCCGCATTTTTCGCATATTATATCAGTTTCAACGGGAGCTATCTTGATTCTTCCCTCTGCCAAGGTATCCTGAGCGGCTGTGAGCTGCTTTTCAAACACATCATAAAATTCCTTAAGAACGCTTTCGTAAGGTCTTTCACCGCTACATATCTTTTCAAGATCCTCTTCCATTTCAGCAGTATAGTTATAGTCGATAATAGATGGGAAGGTATCAAGCATAAGCTGAGTAGTAACCTCACCAACCTCGGTGGGCACAAGAACCTTTCCGTTGCGCTTTACGTAACCACGACTTATTATTGTTGTTATAGTAGGAAGGAAGGTAGAAGGTCTGCCTATTCCTCTCTCTTCAAGCACCTTGGTAAGCATACCCTCGGTGTAGCGTGGTGGAGGCTGTGTGAAATGCTGTTCTTTAAGCATTTTAATAAGGTCAAGTTTTTGGCCCTCGCGCAAATCAGGCAAGGACAGCGTATTAAGGCAGTCTTCATTATCACCATCGTCTATTCTATCGTCATACACCGACATATAGCCCGCAAACTTAACGGAAGATCCTCCTACTCTGAACACGTGACCGGCACAAACCATCTCATAGGTAACGGTGTCTATCTCTGCAGCACACATCTGGCTGGCAATAAAACGCTCCCATATAAGTTTGTAAAGTTTGTACTGATCGTTGCTGAGTTTCCCCTTTACCATATCGGGAGAAAGCGACGGATCGGTAGGACGTATTGCCTCGTGTGCATCCTGAGAGTTCTTCTTCGCTTTATATACGTTAGGTGTTTTAGGATAAAACCTTTCGCCGTATCTGGCAACGATACATTCCTTCGCTGCGGCACGGGCATCGTCTGACACACGCAAGGAGTCGGTTCTCATATAAGTTATGAGACCGTGCATACCTGATTCACCGAGGTTTACACCTTCGTAAAGTTCTTGAGCCACCATCATGGTGCGTCTGGTTTGGAAGTTAAGACGGCGGTTAGCTTCTTGCTGAAGAGTAGAGGTTATGAAGGGAGGAAGGGGCTTTCTGCGTTTTACCGCGCGTTTTACCGAAACCACCTCGAAAACGCCGCCTTCGCAGTCCTTGAGTATAGCGTTGGATTCCGCCTCTGAAGTAAGCTCTCTCTTCCCGTCACCTTCGCCAAAATACTTGGCAACTACGGTATCATCCTCAGCCTTGAGCTTTGCGGCTATTGTCCAATACTCCTTAGCAACAAAGTCTCTTATCTCCTTTTCGCGGTCTACCACTATACGTGTAGCCACAGACTGCACTCTCCCTGCGGAAAGGCCGCTTTTTATTTTCTTCCAAAGGAATGGGCTTATCTTATAACCAACAAGTCGGTCAAGAATTCTTCTTGCTTGTTGTGAATCAACGAGATGCATATCAATCTCTCTGGGATTGGATACTGCCTCTTTAAGGGCGGTTTTTGTAACCTCATTAAAGGATATACGCTTGATCTTACCGTCTTCTGCACCTAGAACCTTGGAAAGATGCCAAGCGATAGCCTCGCCCTCTCTATCAGGGTCCGTTGCAAGGAAAATTCTATCTGCCCCCTTGGCTTCCTTTTTAAGTTCCTTTATAAGATCGCCTCTACCGCGAATATTTATATATTGCGGTGCAAAATCATTTTCTATATCTACGCCCAACTTGCTTTTAGGCAGGTCGCGTATATGACCTTTACAAGCGGTAACCTTATACCCCTTACCCAAAAAGCTTTTTATTGTGGGTACCTTAAACGGGGACTCAACTATTATAAGTGTGTTCATCTATTGCTCCTTATGAGTGATTTTTATATCTACCGGAACGCTGTCATAACGGCCGCCCACGGTCTTTACGATAAAGCCGTCAAGCTCCAAAGATGTTGCCGCAAGCATAAGCTCCCTTAAAGAAAAGCGTGTAGTTGCTCTAGCGGCTTGCTCCAGAGTTTCGGGGCCGTTTTTTTCCAACTCGTCCAACAAGAAATTATATGCCAGTTCTTTTTCGCTTTCACCTATACCCTTTTCCCCCTCATACAGTCGGTCATCCTTACTGCTTAAACTGGGCAAAGGAATATCCGGCGCTATCTTATGCGGTAAAACCGACTCGTATTCGTTAAGCAAATCCTCGACACCGGTAATAAGTCTGGCCCCGCCGCGCAACAATGAAGCCGTGCCTGCGTTTTCCTCAGTCAACGGCATAGGCGGAACGCACACGGGCTTACCTGACTTAATAGCATGAGAAGCAGTTATAAGAGCACCGCTGCCTGCGGGAGCCTCAACCACTACAACTATATCCGAAAGACCGGCTATTATACGGTTGCGCCTGGGAAAAGACTGTTTACCTGTTTTACAACCAGGCCAGTATTCGCTTATTACCAGACCGTATTTGTATACCTTATTGAAAAGCGACGCATTCTCCTTGGGATATATGGTATCGATAGAGTTACCTATAACACCAACAGTAAAACCACCTGCTCCAAGGGATGCCCTATGGCAGATACCGTCTATCCCCTTTGCAAGACCGCTAATAACCACAGCTCCGCTTGAGGCGACACCGCCTGCAAGATACTCCGCAGTCTTCTCGCCGTAATCGGTAACCTTTCTGGTACCAACCATTCCTACACACAGACTTGTGTCCATGTTTATAAGCCTTCCCTTGCAATAAAGCACAAGAGGTGGGTCTTTTATCTTTTTTAGCTTAACCGGATAATCAGAATCGTCTATACAAATAATCCTTATCCCCAAAGCCCTGCAGCGTTTTAATATTTCAAAGGCTTGGTTGAGACGTTTGTCAAGGAGATCGCCAAGAATGCCGTCGGGAAGCATAAGCCCTTCGTAATTCTCAGCAGCATAAGCCTTATCTATATCTCCAAAGCTACTATATATACGAAAGGGATATACGCTGTCAACACCGCATTTTAAACAAAGCCATATATATTTTTGAAGCCTTATATCGTTGCCTTCTTTCATTGTCCGTTACCTCCGCGAACAAGCTCCCACATCAAAATGGAAGCGGCGGCAGATGCGTTTAGGCTTTCGGTGTCTCCCCTCATTGGGATGGTAACGTTGCAAGTACAAAGGGCAGCAAGAGAGGCACTTATGCCGTTACCCTCGTTGCCTATTACCATGCAATCGTCACTGCGTATATCAACATCACGCACGTCAACTGCATCACCGGCGGGCATAGCGGCAAACACCCTGCGTCCTTTTTTTCGGATGTCCTCAACAAAAGCACAGAGGTCATCTACAACCAAAACATTCCCAAAGAACACACCACCCATTGCGGCTCTAAGAGTTTTAGGGTTATATATATCGGCGCAATCGGAAGAAAGAACTATATTATCTATCCCAAAAGCAACTGCAGTACGGATAACGGTACCCAAGTTACCCGCGTCTCTGACAGACTCAAGAATTACTGCTTTACCAGAACAAAAATCACCATTCTTTTCCGGAATCCTGCAAACGGCAAGAATCCCCTGTGGTGCGCTTTCGCTGCTGATATGCAGATACAATTCCCTTGATAAAACGTATACCTCGTGACAGCCTGCACTATCAACAATATATCCGTATTTTTCCAAGGCCTCTTCTGTAACAAAAATCTGAACGGGATTGGAGCCAGACCTTATATAATCGTAAACAAGTTTGTGCCCTTCTAATACGAAAAGGCCGAATTGCAACCTGTACTTTTTATCGAATAGCTTGCGAACCGTTTTTATCTTTTCGTTATTTTTAGAGCTTATAGGGCTATACACCGCCATCCACCTTTACCTTGCTATAAATAATAAGTAAAAAAAGTACCATTATACCTATTATAGTATAATAGTACATTTTTTATCGCTTGTCAATATTTTTCGCCTAAAACTACACGCTCTATACCGCCGTAGTCTTTAAACACTGCAACAGCGTAGCCCATGACCTTAAGCATTTCCGCAACGAGAGGCGCTTGTCCGATGCCCACCTCAAACAATATGCGGTGTTTTTCTTTCATGATAAGATCTGCGTTGGCGATTATATATCTGTAATATTTAAGACCGTTTTCACCGCCGTCCAAGGCAGTTTCAGGCTCGTACTGAACCTGAACGTCAAGACCGGCTATGTCTGCCGTTGGAATATAAGGAGGGTTACACACCAAAAGGTCAAAGCCCTCTCCCCACTCCTCGTACAGTGCAGAAAGATCATCCGGATCAAGAACGTCCGCCCTCTTAACTTTGATGTTAGGGTATCTTTCAAGGTTTGCCTCGGTGTACGGTAAGGCTTTCAAGGAAAGCTCCGCCGCCGCCCCCTTTACACCTTTTACGTTTTCTGCTATCGCCATGGAGATGCAACCGCTGCCAGCACAAAGCTCAACGAACGTACCGCCGTTTTTAAGCAGCTCAACCGCCACCTTAACGAGGATCTCGGTATCACTCCTCGGTATAAAACAACCGGGGCCTACCTTAACCTCAAGCCCGTAAAACCAACAACTGCCCAGTATATACTGAACGGGCACGCCTGCACCCAACTTATTTATTGCCTCTGCCAATAAATAAGGTACGCCGTTCGGCGCCTCCACATCAAGCATTGCAAGAAGCTTGCCACGGTCAGTATTCATATAATACGCCAACAGAATATCTGTAACCGTACCTGCCTCCTCCCCCAAAACGGGAGTAAGTATATCTCTTGTTTCGTCCCTGCACTCTCTTAAGGTCATTTGCTTTCTCCATCCGTTTTGATTTTTCCGTGGATATCATAGCCCTCGTCAAAAGGAACCTCAAAATCAGGAAACTCCTCAATAAGCGCGGTCTTTAGAGATACAATGGCTACCTCTATAATGTCATCGTCAGGCTCTCTTGTAGTGATGCGCTGCATCCACAAACCGGGCGCGGAAAGGATACGGGTAAAAGCGTTATCATGCTTACCTGCGAACATAATAAACTCAAAGCTGACACCTACAAGAATAGGCAACAACAAAAACTTTGAGCTCATGCGCAACAAAGTGTTATCACCAAAATCAACGGCAGAATAGAGTATAGCGGTACCGAGTATGGAAATAAAAAGCACCACAAATATAAAGGAAGTGCCGCAGCGTGGATGATAACGTCTTTGCTTTTTAACATTCTCTACCGTAAGGTCAAGACCCTTTTCATAGCAGAAAATACTTTTATGCTCTGCACCGTGATACTGATATGTACGGCGGATGTCTTTAAGTAAAGAAGTAAGCGAGATATACGAAATGAAGATGGCGATTTTGATAACACCTTCAAGAACGCTTCTCACTATGTCATTAAAACCGAGCCAGTTCTGAAGACCGCCCACTATAAACAAAGGCAACCAGAAAAACAAGGCTATGGCAATACCAACGCCGATAATAACAGCGATAAAGGATATTACAGCCATAAGGGATTTGCCGAAAACCTTATTAAGCCACTTTTCAAACTTACCGGGCTCTGCCTCTTCCTCTATCCCCAACATCTCGGTTGACTCCGTAAGAGTGGAGAAGGACATGAGAAGCATTTCTATAAAGTTAATAACACCGCGAAGTATCGGTATATTAAGCCATTTATGCTTTTGCCTTACACCAACGTAATCCTTAGCGCGAGCTGTTATTTGCCCGTTATCGTAACGGCGAACCGCCATTGCAATTCTATTTTTGGATTTCATCATTACGCCTTCTATAAGCGCCTGACCGCCTACCGTACCCAAACGGGAGCAGGAAGCAGCTTGCTTTTCTTTTTTAGCCAAAACCCATACACTCCTTTCAATTGGCACTTGAAAAAGTACCGACAAAGTATTATAATATAAAATACACTTCTATTATAAACTATATGTGAAAAAAATCAACCGTTTTTTTATTTTTTCAGAAGGATAGGTCTATGGCTAAGGTTTTTACAAAAAATGACAACGCATTTATTTGCAAAGCCTGCGGCAAGCAGGTGCCTCCACTGGGTTACAGTTCACGCAACCACTGCCCCTTTTGTCTTGCATCTCTGCACGTTGACGTAAACCCGGGAGACAGAGCCTGTGAATGTATGGGGATAATGTATCCGATAGCTGTTACCCCCCATTCCAAACAAGGATATATAATCACCCACAAGTGTTCTGCGTGCGGAAAGGTTGGCAACAATCGTTGCGCCGCAGATGACGACGTTGGACTGCTTATAAAATATACAAACCCCTTCAACATTCCCAAGCGTTAGAAAGGCTTCCACCATGCGTAAACTTTACAACCTTTTAAAAACCAACAATGGCTCCGTTATATTCGGTGTTATCTGTGCCAGTATAGGCTCTGCTTTATTTATTCCGACCAACGGATTTTTAACCACACTTCCCTTTATAGTTTTATTTACCGCCATCCCTACTCTAATATGCAAGAAATATTATTACCCACCTGTTATGTTTTTCGCGTTGACCTACTTCTTTTGCTTTGCGAAAGACGTCCCTTTGAAATATCCCGAGGTTTTTGGGGGCTACGCTTTGAATATTGCCTTTTGGGCATTACTGATTTCCGCCCTTACATCCCTCGCCTGCTACCTTTTGACAAAAGCCGAGAAGGGCAAAAAATCACGCGCGGTATTTACTTCCCTTTCCGCGCTGCTTGTTATAGCCGCTACTCTTTGCACCTTTACCGTTAACGGAACTCCAATGGACTTTCTTAACGCTGAAAACAAAATTGGCGCTTACGCTAAAGAAAACTTCACAGAGGGCGAGTTGGACATTGGGAAGACATACTATAATCCCAAAGGCAAATATTACGCCTGTGACGCTGCCATTGTGGGAACCGTAGATAAAGGTAGCTTTGTTTACAAAAGCAGCGTTACCGATACCTTTGGTCATCACGCTGTAAATTATGCAGGGCTTGGTAAAGCTATCGAGATAAGCAAAATCCTAAGAGCCGCTTTCCCTACCGAGAGCTTTACGGTAACCCCCGAAGAACGAAACTTTGATGGAGTTAAAATTTCCTTTAAAGACCCTTCGACCTTACTGCCCCTTATCAGCTACACCGTTACCATCCATAGCGAGGAAACGGCAAAATCCTTTGTAGAAAAGGCAGAAGCGTACGTTGCGGTAATAAGTAATTCAAGGATCAACTGCGGAAATATTACAGTTATAGGAGGTGCAAAGCAAAAGCTTTATTACTCTTTGAGCATTGACACCACCGCTCCGCACAAGGACCTTGGTAATTTTTTGAGAATTTACAACAACTGTCTCTTACCCCAAAGCTCGGTCCTTAACGCGCATAACAGTTTCCAAAGCAACAACAAATAATAAAGTATCAGGTTTTCCGGGTTTGGAAGACCTGATTTTTTATTAAAGTTCAAAGCCACTACCCGTTTTTCCGTTTAAACCGTCATATTCAAAGTGATTATGGCATAGGATAGAATAAAAAAGCACCAGTGGAGGGTTTTATGGAAAACAGTATCTATAAAGATATAGCGGAACGAACGGGCGGAGACATCTACATAGGGGTAGTAGGGCCCGTAAGGACGGGAAAATCGACCTTACTTAAGCAAGTGATGGAGCATTTGGTGTTGCCAAATATCGACAACGGTAACGTTAAGGAAAGAGCAAGAGACGAAATGCCCCAGTCTGCCTCCGGAAGAACGGTAATGACTACGGAACCAAAATTCATACCCGAGGAAGCGGTAAAGGTTCAACTAGATGACAACGTTTCCTTTAACGTTAAAATGGTCGACTGTGTAGGATATTTGGTAGACGGAGCATTGGGACACACTGAAAACGGGGCACCGAGGATGGTTATGACTCCTTGGGCGAAGGAAAGCGTGCCGTTTGAAGAAGCCGCAGAAACAGGTACACGCAAGGTAATAACCGAACACGCGACAATCGGCATTATGGTTACCACTGACGGCAGTATAAGCGAAATCCCCCGTGAGAATTACATTGCAGCAGAAAAACGTGTTGCATCGGAACTTAATCAATTGGGCAAGCCCTTTGTCATAGTTCTTAACTCGGCTAACCCTCGCAGTCAATACACCTTGGATTTAGCGAAGGAAATGGAAAAAAATTACAAAGCTACCGTTTTACCCCTGAACTGCATTGAAATAGGCGAAAGCGAAATAAAGGACATACTTAAAGCTGTATTGTATCGTTTCCCGGTCAAAGAGCTGAAGGTATATACTCCCGAATGGGCTGAGGTTTTGGAAAGCGACCATCCGCTTAGAAAAAGAATAAACGGATATGTCAGACAGACGGCAGGTAACGTTAAGCTTATCGGAGACGTAAAGAATGCATTTTCTGCACCGGAAGGTGAAGATGGAATTATAACGGCAGAAACACTTTCTCTATCTTTGGGCGATGGATGCGGAAAAATTGCCATAACCGTTCCCAACCATGTCTTTTATTCAATACTGGGCGAGACAGGCGGTTTTGATATTCACGACGAGCGCAGTCTTGCCCGTACAATAACAGAACTGGCGTCGGTCAAGAAAAACTACGATAAAATTAAAGACGCCCTTGAAAGCGTTAATTCCACCGGATACGGCATAGTTACTCCCGATAAAGAGGATCTTACTCTTGAAGAACCGGAAATAGTAAAACAGCCCGGTGGTTACGGAGTGAAACTAAAGGCTTCAGCGCCTTCCATACACATGATAAAGGCTGACATAAAGACAGAAGTAAGCCCCATAGTAGGCAGTGAGACCCAATCAGAAGAGCTTGTAAAGTTTATGCTTAAAGAGTTTGAGGAAGATCCGGCAAAGCTGTGGGAGACAAATATGTTCGGTAAGACCTTATACGAGCTTGTGGAGGAAGGACTTACAACAAAGCTTGAACATATGCCCGAGGACGCACGTGCAAAACTTTCGGAAACGCTGCAAAGGATAATAAACGAAGGCAGCGGCGGTCTCATCTGCATTTTGCTTTAATGCTATGGTTAGTACATTTTGCAAGTTAAAAGAAAAGGCCGTAATAAACGTTTGCAACGGAAAACAACTGGGCTTTGTAAGCGACTTGGAATTTGATACCCAAAGCGGCAGAATATTAAGGCTTATAATGCAAAACAGCTCATCGTTTTTTTCTATGTTCGGAAACAAAAATACTTTATATATTCCGTGGCACTGTATTGAGCGAATTGGTGACGACGCGATACTGGTAAGACTTACGGAGCTACCTTCAAAAAACAACTGAAAATAAAGAAAAGTGCTTGGCGATCGCCAAGCACTTTTTTATATCGGGTGTACTGATATTAGCCGGTAACACCGGTTCTTTCGATACCTTGTATAAGCTTCTTCTGACCGAAGAGGAATACAATGATAAGAGGAATAAGAACCAAAAGACCGATAGCGTTCTGCATAGCCGCAAGGTACTGTGTTTCAACGGAAGAATACTCGGTCATAAGCTTTTCAACGGACTCTGCCTGAGGAAGCTTATCAACGATGTTCTGGAAGAATACGAATTCCTTGGGGTTGTAAAGCATCTTGGTGTAGAATTTATCAGTCCACTGCCAAGAGAAGGAGAAGATAAATACTGTTACCATCATAGGAACGGACATAGGTACTATGATCTTCCAGAAGGTCTTCATAACGCCTGCACCGTCAACATACGCTGCCTCTTCAAGTTCATCGGGAACGCCCTTAAAGAACTGACGCATCATGAATATGTAAAGACCGTTTCTGTAACCTATCGCGCCTATGGAAAGCATTGCCATGGGCCAGTGGGTCGAAGGATTGATAAGGTTGCCGATAGGAATAAGGCCCCAAATGTTGAAGTCTTGGAAGAAGAGCTTCATAGTGGACTGCAAAGTCTTGTGGGGGATAACCAAGGTAAGTATAACACAGGCAAACAAAAGCGTTTGACCTTTGAACTTAAACTTGGAAAGACCGTAACCAACAAGAGAGCAGACGATCATTTGGATAACAGCACAGAACAAGGACAGTATAGCCGTGTTTTTAAGTGCCGCCCAAAACTCCGTTTCGTTAAAAATTATTCTGTAAGTATCAAGAGTAGGATACTTAGGAACAAGCTTAACTGTAACGTCAACCAAGTCCTCACCGGACATAAAGGAGGTTGATATCTTAGAGTAGTACGGGAAAAGTATTACGTAAGATATACCAATAAGGAATGCGTATCTAAAGAACGCCCAAACCACCTTTTTTAAAGCAAACAGAGTCAGGTATTTATACCTAAAACGTGTCCACTTGGAAGCACTGTCATCAAATTGAATTTTTTGTTTGCCAAATGTAGGTCTTTCAAAAGAATCCATAAATCAATGCCTCCTTTCTTAGTCTCTGCGCTGATAAAATACGTATGCTGAGATAATACCTGCAACAAGCGCAATTATCAGTATAACAACGAGGAAGTATATCCACGACATCGCCATTGCATGAGGCATGCTGGAGTTATCATTTACATAAGAAATACGAGTCATAACGCCGTTAGTTTCGGTAGTAAATGCGTCGATTATCGTGTATATTGCGTTTACGAGTATCATGGGGCTTATCATGGGGAAGGTAATCTTCCAGAAGGTTTCCCAAGAAGTAGCGCCTTCCATGTAAGCAGATTCGTAAATGGCAGGAGAGATGGACTGCAAACCTGCGAGGAATATGAGCATCTGAACGCCGGATCTGTTAACTATATCATAAACATCATTAACAAGACCGGTTACGTACTCAACAAGGCCTTGACCAACCTGCATACTTGCGAAGAACTTTTGAACGTCCATCGTGTTAAGAATTTCAGTACCGGTCTGCGCTGCCTGACCGCCATCACCGCCAATGGAGGTGCTGCCCATGGTCTCGGACAAAACGTTTTTCATATCGATGTACTCGATAATACCGGTAGAAACGATAACGGGAATAAAGAATATTGCTCTGAATATTGCTCTGCCGTGCATCTTCTGATTAAGAATAATTGCAAGGAACAGAGAGAATATTACGATTGCAGGAACATCAAGAACCAAATCTTTAAGATTAGTGATAAGAGTCTTAACAAACTCTGTATCCTCAAACAACGCATAAGAATAGTTCTTAAAGCCAACGTTTTCGTACAGTATAGAACTGCCAACGCCTGTAAGGTTAGGCTTAATCTCGCTGAAACTGATTCTTATAGATTCAACGATCATGGGAAGATAGATTACGAAAAAGCCCAGTATAAACGGAAGGACAAAGACGTAACCCATTTTAGCCTTTTTCTTATCAAGAGATTTTGCTTTTCTTTTCTTTACGGCGGGGACTGAATTGTTACCTGTCATTTTTCTTTACTCCCTCCCCTAAATCTTTACTATATTACCTTCAGCATCAAACTTGATGAAGCTCTTAGCCGCAACGGTGTGAACCTCGCCGTTGTCATAATAAGTGTAAGCCTTATCAAGGTGATTGATAACGAAGGATACGCCGTTGCTGTAAATAACCTTTGCAACGGAATTGCCGGAGTCTATAAACTCGTGAGAAGCAATGGTCTCGAATCTTACGTCACTGAGAGCCGAGTTCATGCGGTTATAGGTGTCGTAAATATCCTGCTGCCAAATGCTGTATCTTACGGAATAGTACTTGGAATAATCAGGGTCATTCTTAAGCTCAGAGGTGTTTTGAACCGCTACTACGAAATAAGGAATAGCACCGTTTTCGATGTACTTAAGAACTGCGTTCTGGAAGTCACCGGAAAGGTTGAGTGCTGTACCTGCGTATTCAACGGAACCGTGAAGAACCATGCTTACAAAAGGTATGGAAGCGGTTGCATACTTAAACTTGGAGTCCTCAAGAGGCATATCAAGTATATAGTCTGCATACTTAACGGAGAAGATGTTACCGCCGGAAAGCATAACATCACCGTTTTCTTCGCTGACCTTACCGAGAAGTCTGTCGATAAGAACCTTAGCATCTTCTCTATTAAGAGGATTATCAGGGTTAAAGTCGGAGTTAAGATACTGACCGAGAGTGGAAACGGAAATAGCGCCAACGTCGTATTTCTTATAATCCGCATAGGTCTTATCGTAAAGTCTCATCATTCTGTTAGCAGAGATTACACCAAGACCGCTATAATCATAAGATTGGAAGATAGGATAGTATTCCTTCTTGTACGCTTTTCTGTCATCAATAGTGCGTGCAAGATCCTCGTCGGGATCGAAATCGTCGAACATGGAGTCTTTACGGGAATAAGTAAAGTCAAAGTCGGGATAAAGTTCGATGCCGTTCTCTTTGCAGTATGCGATAAGCTTCTTGAATCCGCTTGCGCCGCCCAAAGCGTCTTCGATCTCAACACCGGTAGGAACGTCATAGGTCAAACCGCCATCAAGCCAACCGTTAAGCTTAACAACGATGTTCTCGATAGGGTCAATATCCTCTTTAGCGGGCTTCTTAAGTTTATCAACAATAGAAGTCTGAATGTCACTGAAGGAGGTAAGGGCCTTCATTGTAGAAACAGGTACGCCAAGCACACGCTTAGAAGACTTGATTGCTCCAAGGGTCTCAAGAACAAGAGGAATATCCTTATTGCCATCCTTGTGCTCTTCAGCTACCTTTGCAGGATCCTTAATAGTTCCCTTAGAGATAAGGTAGTCTCGAAGCATTTCTGCCATTGCAGAATAAGAAGAGTTGCCTTCCTCAAGAATGAATATTCTAAGCTTATAATTCTTAGTATACTTTCTCTTGGATTCAACAGTCCACATTGCATCTGCACCGGTGGATATACCGCCGCTCAAGCTGTAAGTGTCCTTAGGACGAGGGTTAAATGCGGTATAAGTCTGAAGGTAAAGGTGGGTAGCACCGGAAGCCTTAAGAGTTATGTTCGCAAGAGACTCACCCTCTTCAACGTAAGCGAGATAACCGCGGGTAGAAGCAGAGCCGTCAGCCTTTGTTTCCTTTTCAACCATACCGAATACGGGAAGTCTTGCTACTTCATTATTAGCGCCGGAAATGGTGGAATAAGAATAGTCCTGACCGTAAGCAGTGGTGGTTGTAATAAAGGTCTTGCCCTTGGTGCCGGCAAAGTCGATTATTGAACCGGATCCATCGGGATAGAGGGCGTAGCCTTCGTTATTAGTATTACCTGCACCTGCATAAGGAAGCAAGTAAACGTTAGAAAGCTTATAAACGCCGGAGTCGAAACGAATGTTACCTGCAACGCAACGAACAACAAGGCCCTGATCGTCAACAGTGTATTCTATCGCCATTTTGAAAACTGCGGGGTCCTTATCGGTTGCAACGTAGCCGGTTTCATCGTGGTCAGCATCAAGCTGTTCATAAGAGTAGTCAGTGTACTTTTTAAGGTACTCTTCTATAAGTAAGGTGTTCTTCTTACCGGTTTTAGAGTTCAACTGAGTACAACTGCCAAACTGGTCAATAGAATCCTTAATATAGTCTGCATCAGAAGTGGAGTAACTGGTTATTTCCTTGTAACCTTGTGCAAACTTTTCTGCGTAGAAGTTTGCATAGCTTTCGTTACCTGCGTATTCTTCAAGCAAGCCTGCTACAACCTCTTCATAAAGAGCGTTATACTTTTCGGTGGTTATAAAGCGAGGTACGAGGTACTTAACAGCTTCCTGACCGATGGTGTACTCTACTCTTGCGCCATTCTTAATATTGCTAACCTTAATCTGGTTAAGCAATGCTGCTTCGATAAAGCTGTAATAAGTAGCAGCCTGATTGTTCTCGGTAAACTCTATGTTAACCTGAGAATAAAGCTCTGCCTTAATCTTAGCGTTTGCATTGATACCACCAATTGTATAAGGGTTAGTGGACCAATAACCGGTGTATGCCATTATATAAGCCTCTTCACCATTAAGGGTAAGGATGGGCTTATCCGCATAGGAAGGATGAGGATAAAACTTACCGTCACTATCCTTAGCAAGCTTTAAGCACACAATCTCACCGGTGCTTGCATCGGCATATATAGCATAACCGTCATCGCTAATAAGGATCTGGAACATAGAACGGATATAACCCTTCTTTTCAGAATCCTCGGTAGCGTCAGGACCTTCTGCATAAATACGGTCTTCAACACTATTGAAGGGAGTGTCGGTGTATTTTGCTTGAAGTACGTCCCACTTATTAACTTCCTCCTCGTCATCAGCTGCAAGAGCGGAAACAGAACAAAGGAAAGGAACGCAAAGAAGCATTGCAATCAAAAAGGAAGCAAAGCGAAATAATTTAGTTTTCATATTTAGTTGCCCCCTTTCTATCTTAGTGACAGCTCAACGTAAATGTTGTAGCCGAACGAGAATATCTTCTGAACAAGGCTGGAGAAAAGTATGCCTATAAACATAATGAATGCCATACCAACAATGGTACCAACAATTGTTATTACGTTCTTACCGATACCGTAATCGTGAATAACCATGGTACCGAAGAAGAGAAGCATACCAGTCCAAACAAATGCAAAGGTGCTGAGAAGATTTACAAGTGCCATTTCGTCAAGCACGGTCACATTGGAGAACAAAACAGAAGGAATTATGAGGAGAGGAAGCGGAAGGAGTGAATAACAAGTGGTAATATACACGTCCTTAAGACTGCCTTCGCCTTCAAACAAGGTGGTAAGCGCCCAGTTTGCAATAACCCAAAGTGCAACGGGAAGTACAACAGAGGATATGGTAAGTACAAAGTTTACGCCCTTGTAGTAAGGGTTATAGAGATAACCCTGACCCATAGCCTGGTATACAAAGGTTACAACGGTTATAACAAGAAGAACGGTTGCGCCCTTAATAGAGCCGCGCTTTTCATGCTTAAGATCCCAGAAACCATCGAAAGGATGGGTAAGAATATGGAAAGCGTAAAGAAGCTCTTCTTTCAAAGTACGCTTGGCCTTAAATTTGATACCCGCTTTATTAACCTTTGCAGCGTACTTAAGGAATCTACTGAGCAACCAGAAGAAAGCAACAAGAACAACGGGAATGAGATAAACGTACTTTTCAATCCAGCCCTTACGAAGCGCTGCAAATGCAATGGAATAGTTCTCGGTATCGTAAGCAACCTTACAATACTTCATGGAGCCTTCGTAGTCGCCGGAGCGATAGAGGCTCTGTGCAATACCGATGTACGCGCTGTCGTAGTTACCGTTAAACTGAAGTATAAGTTTGTAGTAGTCAACAGCCTTTTCATAGTTATTATCAATGGTGTTCTGAAGTGCTTCTGCAACAAGATCGCCATACTGGGTTCTTCTGTATACAGTAATCGTATCAGTAGATTTATCAAGAACGAGAAGGTTGGTGCCCTGATAATCAATGGCTGTAAGAGAACCTTCAGCAACCTGACCTATCTGTTCACCGATGTCACCAAAGGCAAACAAGAGGTTACCGTTAGAGTCATAGGTGAATATACGGCTACGCTTCTGGTCGATGATGCTCCACATACCGGACGGCCCAAGGGCAACGTCAACTATGGTAGAAGCACCGGAGATCTTAATTTCAGAAGTAAGCATTGAGTTAACCTTAACCTCGCCGGAGGGAGGATAGAAACCGTTTCTGCTCATAACGTCACTACCGTTGGGATTAAGCTTCTTAACGGGTGCGTAGTCAGGAGACTTGGAACGGGATTCTATAGCGCTTTGCTGTTTAGCCGCATCAATAGAAGAAGTGGTTACATAAAGTATACCTTCTTTATCGATGGTGAGGTTATTATACTCAGTAGGAACAAGTTTTGCTGCTTTCGCCTTCTGTGCATCAGACATAAAGGAACGCCAAAGGAGGTCAAAAGCATTGTAAGAAACCTTCTGAGGACCGATAAAGTTATTAAAGGAACCGTCTCTGTTAAGAGAGATTACACCGTAGTTAGTTGTTGAAGAAACAACGTAGATACGGCCTGCTTTATCAGCTGCAACAGCGATAGGAGTATATACGCTGTTTTCAGGAAAAACGTCGCTGGAAGGTTCGGGAACGATGCAACTGAGATTACCACGTTTGTCGAATATAACAACTCTGGAGTTACCTGTGTCGGCAACGTAGATTTCAGTATCGGTAACGAAAATGCCGCTGGGTTTGGAAAGAGAATCAGAAACGCCGTCGTCGTTAATGAAGGTCTTAATAACAAGGTCGAGGTTGTAATTCTTATCCAAAACCTTTATTGCGTTGTTACCGGAATCGGAAATGTAGATGTAACCTTCTTCATCGGTACAAAAGTCCTTGATACCGGAGAAAGTAGCATCGGATGCGGAATAACGAGAACTTGCGTTTTCATTTTCACCGCTGTTAAGACCCGCCAAAACGGTGTTAGCGTTTATAACCTTATTAGGCTCGTAAGCGGCGGGGCTTTCTACCATTTCCCCGTTTACATCATAAGTGTAGGTAGTATAGGGAGTGATGGCGCTGGCGCCGATGGTGCCGAGAAGCAAACAGATGCAAAACGACATGAGCGCGAATTGTATTAATCGTTTTTTCATGTTGGCCTCCTTAATCTTTCATACCGGATGTAGACATCGTCTGGATAACGTTACTCTGTGTAATAATGAATACGATGATAGGAACTATCATTGTAACAACAGTGGATGCTGCAGAAGCACCTGCTCTTGCAATACCCGCAGAAACAACCTGGCTTATTGCGTAGTTAAAGGTCTTAAGCTGCTCACTGTAGATGTAAGTGCTTGTACCACTGTTCCACAAAGAGTTAAACGCAAATATTATAAGGGTTACCCATGCAGGCTTAACCATAGGCATCGCAATCGTCCAGAAGATGCGCATCTCACTGGCACCTTCAAGTCTTGCAGATTCCAAAACGGGGTCGGAAACTGATGTTTCCATGAACTGCTTCATCAAGTACAAGCCGTAGGTCGTACACCAAGCGGGAACTATGATAGCCCAATAGGTATCGATCATGCCAAATGCGGACATGGTGATGAAGTTTGTAATACCGGTAACAGTGGAGTTGAACATCAAGGAGTAAACAACAACCTTGAAGAAGAATTTTCTTCCGGGGAAAGCAATCTTAGCAAGTGCATATGCAGCCAAAGAGGAGAAAAGCACGTTGCCTGCAGTACCAATAACAGAGATGAAAACTGTGTTGAATATGTAACGGGAGAAAGGAACCCACGCGTCACCGAGCATGCGGAAAAGGTCGCGATAGTTTTTGCCGGTAGGATTTTCAACGAACACACGAGGCGGGAAACGCCACAATTCATCCAACGGCTTGAGAGACTGAGATATAGCGTAAACCATCGGGAATACCATGATCACGCCGAACAATGCAAGGAATACGAATATACCCGCGTCACCACCGGCAGAGCGGTTAAGACGCTTTGGCTTATCGCCTTTTTTGTTCTTGAGTTATTGTAATTTCTTAATCACTTATCAGGTACCTACCTTTCTAAGCATCTTGGTAACACCGGCGTTTGCGCCTACCATCATTAAGAACAAGAGGGTTGCTATTGCGGAAGCATAGCCCATTTCAAAACGGGATCCGCCGTAGTCCTGCAGATGGTGCATTATAGTGTGAACGCAGTAGTCGGGGCTGGGGAAACCAACCAACGCGGTAATAACCGCACCAAAACCGAAGGAGTTGGTTATCGCAAGAATTGCACCGAGCATGAGCTGAGGCTTCATGGTGGGCAATGTGATGTACCAAAGTTCCTGCCAACGGTTCTTAATACCGTCAACCGCACCTGCTTCATACAGAGACTTGTCAACAACCTGGAAGCCTGCGATGAAGGTAAGGAAGGAAGTACCCAAGCTGGTCCACAATGCTACTACTATAACCAGAGGGAAAATGTAATCTGTATCCTGGAACCAAAGTACGGGAGAGTTGATAAAACCAAGTCTCATAAGCCAAGAGTTAACAAGACCGTACTGGTCGCCGGAGAACAAGAGGGTCCATATAAGGTAAACGTTACCAGCTATGGAAGGTGCGTAGAATATAAGGGTTACAAACGCTCTGAGTTTAGGCTTAAGCTCGTTAATAAACCATGCTATAAACAAGGACAGCAGGTAAGAAACGGGGCCTGTTATACAAGCGAATATAAAGGTGTTTTTCAATGATAAAAGGAAGATATCGTCCGAAAGGAACAATCTTATGTAGTTATCAAAGAAAACAAAATCGGGGAATTCCAAAAGGTTAAAGGTTGTAAAACTGAGTACAACCGAAAGAAGAACAGGTACAACAGTGAAGACAAAGAACAGAAGGAAAAACGGTGCTATCATAGCATACGCTACCTTATACTTTTTCATTTCTATCCAAGTCCACTGAAGTTTAGATTTTTCTTTCCTCAGCTCGGGCTGATTGGAAGCAGTGGTTTTTTGTTCCATATTATCTCTCCTTGAATTATTAATGAAAAGTATTTACGTTATTTGTCGTCCAATTTGTATTCTTCCGCAATAGGAAGACCAAACTCTTCTCTCTTTCTGGAAAGCTCGTCGTTAATAGTAGTAATGTAAGACAGAAGCTTTTCAACGGGTTCGTCGTCGTTATTGTAAACGCCCAAGAAAGCGAACTGAGTATAACGCGCGATTATGTAACCGCCGGGGAACTCGGGAGTAATGGTAACGTTCTTGAACTGAGCTGCCAACTGGTCGTGCTCGCTCTTTGACCAAGGCATGGAATAGAGAGCCTCGATATTTGCCGTATTCTGCTTAGCGGAGGGACCGAGGAGAGCTTCCATTTCATTACCGTAGCTACTCTGAGAATCGGAGTTGGACCACCACTGCATAAATACGTATGCAGCAAATTCGTTGCCTCTATCTTCAACGGAACGCATCATCATCATAGAAGTTACGGTACCAACAGAGGTATTGTTTATGTAACCGTTAACATCAGCAGTACCGGGAAGAGGTGTGAACTCCCACATACCATTGATTTCGGGAGCAAATACGATAAGCTGGTTGTATGCTGTGTAATCTGCGATTGCAATAGGCATTTCGCCGGAACGGAAACGGTTTGCAAAGTCGTAGGTTACAGGGAAATCGAACATGGTGTAAAGCTGACAAACATCCTTAAAGCAAGCGAGTGCGATATCGCTGTCAAGATTAATGGTCATACCATCGGTCTTAGGGATAAGGTTGCCTTCGTCGTCGTAGTATACGTTTCCGTCAGCAATAAGCTTATCGCCGTATTTGTCCATATATGCGTCATAGTTACCCATGTCGTACATGGTTTCACCCTGCTGATACATCCAAATTGTGGAGCCGGTAACACCGGAGGGGAAGCCTATCTCCAGATTGTTGGACTGAAGGGTGTAGATCATGTCATAGAAGTCATCCCAAGTGTTTGGAACGGCAAGATCAAGTTCTGCAAGGATGTCCTTGCGGTAGAACATCATGTAGAAAGACATGTTTTCGGGGATACCATAGGTTTCACCGTAAAGAGTAAGGGGAACCATAGCTTGATCAGCAAAACGCATCTTTACTTCATCAAAATTATCAACCGTCCATTCACCGTTGGCATCACGATACTGGCTGAACACGGGATCATCTGCATATCTGTCAAGATTTACAAAGTCAAAGCCGTTGTCGGTAACGTAGTTGCCGTTTTCATCAGTCTTAACGTTGAGTGCCATAACAGCAGAACGGATAGCATAGTTGATTGCTTCGGTCTGTGCATTACCAAGAGATACGTCAGGGCCGGTACCTGCCAAAGTAGAGGGCAAGAGCGTACCAGCAGCAACCAACTTAACCTTTACGTTAATGCCGGGATACTGAGCAGCAAAGCTATCGTCAACAAGGTTTCTGAGTATGGAAGCCTGGTCACGGCCGGTGGTAACCCATACCTCGATAGTGTGTGCCTGGTCAGCGTTAGCAGCAGCGTTCTTCTTGGAAGTACTGCTTATAGAGTTATAGTCGGTGAAGAAGGACATTATAAACTTAAGGATTTCGTTCCAGAATTCCTTAAAGAAGCCTGCTTCAGCCTCGGGGTTCTTAGACTCGGGAGCCATAAACTTAATATAGTCAATATTAAGGGGCTGATTCTGAGTTTGGGTAAGCCAAGTACCGAGAGAACCGCTCTGGGTCTTAAGGTCGTCCATAAGAGAAGCGATCTTGGAGGGATAGTCACCCATCTGACCTACCGTATAAGCAACCTTATCAAGTGTTACGGAGTGTTCGCCCTTGTAACCGATAATCTCAGAAAGACTGTTAGATATATCGGTAAGGTTCTTTGCTTCTTTTCTAAGACCTCTGATAACATCAGGGAGAGAACGTTCAAAGCCATAGTCTCTGTATTCATCAGGGTCAGGACCGGTAATCATAAGTATTTTTCTGTAATAGGAGTTAATGTTGTTAAGGGAAGTTTCAACATTGCTGAGTATATCAGCCATTTGACCAAGAACAACTTCCATCCTTATTGTGTGCTCACCTTCGGTAAGGTAGAACTTGAATTCGGTATTACCGTCGGTAAGAGTCTTCGTCTGCCAACTGTCGGTATAGTTGAAGCGAAGCTGAGATGCTTCAGCGAAAGGAGTTTCGCCGTCAATATAAAGCTTTCTGGAAACGTAAACGCCGGAATAGAAATCCTGAATGGTACGGGGAACGATCTTGTAATAACCCGTAGCAGGAGCGGTTACCTTCCATTCTATCCACTGACCAACGTACTGCCACTTGTCGCCGCCAATCTCGTTAAGTATGGTCTTGGACACGTCCTGAGGAACAGAGTAATAAGATGCTCTGTCGCTGGTCTGATAAATAGTCTTAGCAGAGGTCTTGTAAGCATATTCGCCCTGCACGGTAAATTCGGTGCCTGCGGGAACATCCTTAGCGCCTGCTTCATTATACTTAGCCAAATACTCTTCGTAAGAAATGGGAGCCTCATAAGACTTAAGGCTTATGGAAGAAATAACAACAGGCTCTCTTATCGCGTCAAAAGAGATGGTGTGCTTACCGGCTTCAAGATAGAACTTGAGAGGCTCGGAAGCATAACCGGTAGAGTCGTAAAGCATAGAGGTTGCCCACTCGGAGAACATATACTTTTCGGGCTTCTTCTCGTTACCGTTAGTATCGGTAACAAAGAAGCGATTGTCGTTATTTACCTTATCATAATAATCTTTAGAGGTAGAGGGCAAGGTACCTATCTTTTCGCCTTCCTCGTCTCTGAGTATGTAAACATCTTCCCAAGTACGCTGAAGTTCAACGGAACGAGCTTCCTTATAAGGAATAGTACCATCGATACGAACCTTACGCTCTATTGCAGAGTTCTTTGAGAAGGTTACAGACATCTTCTTGCCGCACTTATCGCAAACAGCGTTTTCGATGGGCAGAGTTTCATGGTCCTCTATAACGATATGACCGCAGCCCTCGTCTTTGCCGTCACCGCAACGGTAAATATAAAGGCTACCTGTGTTATAGGTAATTTCAATAGTGTAAAACGCTGTTACTTTTACATCAATATCAAAGGTGATAGCACCGTCATCACTGGAAACAAGAACGTTTTCCATCTTTGCGTCACCGGTACCGAAGCTGGCAACTTCCTGATAGAAAGCAGTAGTCTCATCAGTGTTAACATTTTTGTGCAAATCAACGATGTACTGATCCTTAGTAGCATCCTTTACACCAGCGTAAAGAGCCAGATATTCCGCATAAGTGATAGAAGAAGCCTCGGTCTTCATGTCCGTAAGGTCTGTTCTGATCATGGAATCCGGCAGTTCTGTTGTCTTGTTAGACTCAGCGGAAGCAGTTGTGCCCATTGCCCCGAAGCCGGTAAACAGCATAACGGCTACGAGAAACAACACAAATGCTCTTTTGGGCTTTGAATAAACTTGCGCCATTCAACATTCCTCCTGAAAAAGTTCTTGCAATGCATAGTTTTAGAGCGTATTGCTATAAAAATATACAGTTGATAATAACATGCTTAAGGAAATTTGTCAAGGGCTCCATACAACATGTAGAGTTCTCTTATATATATATAATAGGTTAAAAAAGTTCATATGCACACACAAGTCCTTATAGTGATTTTGCCATAATAAAATTACAAATTCAAAATCGGAATAACGCAATTTATATAAATTGCATTATTGTGCCTCCAATCACAGAAAACAAGGCTATTAAGCATAATATTTCGCCAACAGCAATAATTGATTAAAATGGCTAAAAATTAATTAATATTTAAAATGCATAACATTTAACACCTTTTGATTGAGGAATTCGACAAGAAAGGGTGTTTTTTGTTGTGCATAAACCACAAATTGCAAGGTAAAAATTCTACACGGTATAAAAACATCACAAAACACTTGTTCGGGCACGAGGTGCGCGCTTTATTGAATGGTTTTGTTACAACTGTACGTTATTTCGCAATTTTGTGTATATAGTAAGTAGAGTACTGGAGCGGTACACTTCCCTATCAAAAAAACAAAAAAACGCTTCAAAAGCAGAAGCGTTTTTAAGGGTTTATTTAACCTTGAAGTTGATAGATAGTCACAACAAAATATCCGTTATTCGTACCTGAGATCATATAACTCCAACCAGAGTTTTCAGCGGGTACCATAATTTTAGTAGTAGCCCCGTTTTCCGCCTTGCATGCGTAGGTTTCATACTTATCAGCCGTACCAACGTCAAGCTTTAAACGAGAGGTCGAAGTCTTAGTCTCAAGGAGACCGAGATATTCCTCCATGACTAATTTATTTAATTTCATATACAGCGCGTGAGGTACACCAACGTATCTGAAATGATTAGGCTCATCCTTAACATATGTAACGGTTTCCTTACCTTCAGGGTATCTAGCAACAAAACCATACTTCCAACAGTTATCCTTAAACCAACTGAGAGACGCATCGGGAGCCCTTAAGTTGAAAGCCAGACCTGTTTGATGCTCACTACAACCGCCGGCCTGCAAATATGGCTTTTTTCCCACATCCGCACTTTCGTAAATAGATTCGTACTCTTGCTGTTGGGTTTCAGAATCAACAAAGGTCTTTGTTATGGTTACGTCGGTTGATTCCAATGCCGCATAGAAATCACGGTACATATCATTAAGCGCATCAAGCACCTCTTTTTTCAAGGATTGCTTAACATTAACAAGCCCATACCAATCGGTGGTGTTCCCTTCCTTTTGGTTATAGCTGTACAAATTTTCGAGAGAAGAACTTATATCTGCTGTATACTTATGGTCCTGATTAACAAGAATAAGTGCTCCGTCATTAAGTTTAGTGTTATCGACATCAACGGAAACAAACTCTATTTCTTTTTCCGGTGCTACAGACGGCACCCCCGAAAGCAAGCCGTTTCCATCGCCCGAGCCTTCTTCCGAGCCGTCAAGTTGCCCCACAGAAGGCGCATCAGTAGAGGGCCTCCCGCTGTCTTTGGTAGCAAAAAGCACAAGCCCAATAATAAGCGCAAACATAACGATAACCGCTATGATAGCTATCTTTTCAAACTCATACATTTTGTTTTTATTATGCATTCAAAAACCCTCCTGAATATTATATTACAAGGGGGCGGGCATCAAAGCCCGCCCCAAATACTGGGCTGTTAAATTATTCAGCCAACTTCTTAAGCTTAGCGTACTTAGCTTTTGCGTTTTCTTCTGCCTGAGCGAAGAGAACTGCTGCTCTTTCAGGGAACGCTCTGGTAAGAGTGTTGTAACGGTTTTCGTTCTTGATGAAGTCCTGATAGCTCATAGTGGGCTCCTTAGAGTCGAGAACGAAGGGATTAGCGCCTTCAGCGGTACGACGAGGATCGTAACGGAAGGTGTGCCAATAGCCTGCGTCAACAGCCTTCTTCATTTCCTGCTGAGAGTTCTGCATGCCGCCGCCCTGGATGCCGTGCATTTCGCAAGGAGCGTAGCCGATGATGAGAGAAGGTCCGGGATATGCTTCAGCCTCAGTAATAGCCTTGAGAGTCTGGTTCATATCAGCACCCATAGCGATCTGTGCAACGTAAACGTAGCCGTAGGACATAGCGATAGCTGCAAGATCCTTCTTGCCGATAGCCTTACCTGCTGCTGCGAACTGTGCAACCTGACCAACGTTGGAAGCCTTAGAAGCCTGACCGCCGGTGTTGGAGTAAACTTCGGTATCAAATACCATGATATTTACGTCTTCGCCGGAAGCAATTACGTGATCAAGGCCGCCAAAGCCGATATCGTATGCCCAACCGTCACCGCCAAAGATCCAAACGGACTTCTTAGAGAGGTAATCCTTGCCTGCAAGAATCTTATTCTTGAGTTCGCAATCACAATCACAAGCCTCGAGCATAGCTACGAGAGCCTTAGTTGCTGCAGTATTAGCCTTACCGTCGTCAACGGTTGCAAGGTATTCATCAACGATTGCCTTCTTGTCTGCATCTTCGATTTTTTCGCCGAGTTCCTTAACGTAGCCGATAAGTCTTGCACGGAGAGTCTTTTGGCCGATAGCCATACCGAGACCGTGTTCAGCGTTATCTTCAAAGAGGGAGTTAGCCCATGCAGGACCGCAACCGCTTTCCTTATTAACGGTGTAAGGAGTTGCAGGTGCAGAACCGCCCCAAATGGAAGAACAGCCGGTAGCGTTGGAGATATACATTCTTTCACCGAAAAGCTGGGTGATAAGACGTGCGTAAGATGTTTCAGCACAACCTGCACAAGAGCCGGAGAACTCAAGGAGGGGCTGCTTAAACTGACTGCCCTTAACGGTGTTGTTGATAAGCTCGGTCTTTTCGGAAACGTTAGCTACTGCGTAATCAAATGCTTCCTGCTGATCAAGCTGAGATACTCTGGAGGTCATCTCAAGAGCGCCAACCTTACAAGCCTTAACGCAGAGGGTACAACCCATACAGTCAAGGGGAGAGATTGCCATAGTGAACTTATAATCAGTCTTAACAACGGGCTTTGCAGTAAACTTGGTGCTTGCGGGAGCCTTGGCCGCTTCGTCTGCGGTAAGAGCAAAAGGACGGATAGCAGCGTGAGGACATACGAAGGAACACATGTTACACTGGATACACTTGTCGTTGTTCCATACAGGTACGGAAACAGCAACGCCTCTCTTCTCGTAAGCGGAAGAGCCCTGAGGGAAGGTACCGTCTGCATGCTTAAGGAATGCGGAAACAGGGAGAGAGTCGCCTCTCATAGCGCCAACGGGCTTAACGATATCGTTAACAAATGCAACGAGATCTTCTCTTTTGCCGGTAGCTGCAGCCTTAGGTGCATCATCAGCGCAGGTTGCCCATGCAGCGGGAACATCCACCTTAACGTAAGCGTCACTACCTGCTTCGATAGCGTTGTAGTTAAGGTCAACGATAGCCTGACCCTTCTTAATATAAGACTTGTATGCCATCTTCTTCATGTACTCAATTGCTTCATCCTTAGGAAGAATGCCTGCGAGAGAGAAGAAAGCAGACTGAAGAACGGTATTCTTAACCTTTGCATTGCCTATTCTATTAATAGCAATACCGGTACCGTCGATTATATAGAAGTTGATGTTGTTCTTTGCAATGTACTGCTTAACTGCAGAAGGAAGCTTTGCATCAAGTTCTTCCATAGTCCAAGCGCAGTCCAAAAGGAAGGTTCCGCCGGGAACAACATCTTGAACGATGTCGTACTGAGTGAGATATGCGTTATTGTGACAAGCAACGAAGTTTGCCTTATTTATGTAATAAGGAGACTTGATGGGCTTATCACCGAAACGAAGGTGAGATATAGTAAGACCGCTGGTCTTCTTGGAGTCATACTGGAAGTATGCCTGAATGAACTTATCGGTGTGGTCACCAATGATCTTGATGGAGTTCTTGTTAGCACCAACGGTACCGTCACCGCCGAGACCCCAGAACTTGCAGGAGATGGTGCCCTCTGCGCTGGTATCGGGAGCGGGCTTTTCTTCAAGAGAAAGGCCGGTAACGTCATCAACTATACCAAGGGTAAAGCCATTCTTGGGCTCATCCTTATCAAGCTCGTCATATACAGCGAAAATGGAGGAAGGAGGTGTATCCTTGGAGCCGAGACCGTAACGACCGCCTATGATCTTAACGTTAACGCCCATGGTAGCACAAGCGGTAACAACGTCAAGATAAAGAGGTTCG
>JAFQKR010000032.1 GCA_017396825.1 Clostridia bacterium | reverse complement strand
TAATTAAAAAGGGGAACCGAGCACACGCTTGGTTCCCCTTAGGTTTTATTTAATACTTTCAAAAAGTTCTTTCAGGGTGGTGTTTCTTCTTTGCCTATGGTCGTTTTCCACCATATCTCTTACGCAATGCGGTCTGCCGACGCCTATAAACATCTGCTTGGCGCGGGTTACACCTGTGTAAAGCAGGCTCCTGCTCATAAGCATGGGAGGGAAATCGAAAAAGGGCATAATCACTATCGGGTACTCACTGCCTTGGCTTTTGTGCACCGTTACCGCATAGGCGTGCTCGACGTCTTCAAACATAGAGAAATCGTATTCCGCCACACGGTCGTCAAAGCGAATAACGGCGTACTGCTTTTTAGGCTCCAGCTTTAATATAACGCCAACGTCTCCGTTGAATACGCCAAGGCCCTCCTTGCCGTTTTGTATCCAGCTTATATCGTAGTTGTTTTTTGTCTGCATTATTTTGTCACCCTCGCGGTAGAGGGTACTTCCTATTTTGCACTCCGCCTTCACCTTTGATTTTGGGTTAAGGGCGTTTTGCAAAAAGGCGTTAAGAGCGACTGTGCCAAGCGGCCCTTTTCTGGTAGGTGATATTACTTGAATGTGCTCGCTGGGTCTAACACCGTATCTTGCAGGCAGGCGTTTTTCGCAAAGGTCGGAGATGAGGTCTGCCATACTGTCCGCGTCGTGCTCTTCTATAAAGAAAAAGTCCTTTTTTCTGTCGGTAAGTCTGGGCATTTCTCCGTTGTTTATGCTGTGTGCGTTTACTACTATAAGGCTTTCCCGTGCCTGACGGAATATTTCGTTAAGCCTTATAACGTTAAACCTTCCGCTTTCGATAATATCGGACAAGGCGTTTCCTGCCCCAACGGGTGGCAGCTGGTCGCTGTCACCTATCAGTATAAGGTAGGTCCCCTCTCGCACTGCCGCAAGCAGGCTTTGCATAAGCAACACGTCCACCATGCTGACCTCGTCAACGATAATTGCGTTGTAGGGCAGGGGATTGTGCTCGTTGTGATAAAAGCTTTGCTCGCCCTTGGAGGTGAAGTTGGTCTCAAGCAGACGGTGTATGGTCTTTGCTTCGTTACCCGATGCTTCGCTCATGCGCTTTGCGGCACGTCCTGTTGGGGCGCAAAGCATAAAGCTTATGCCCGAGGCGGAAAAAATATTAAGTATAGCCTTTATAACAGTGGTCTTACCCGTGCCGGGACCGCCCGTTACCACCGTAACGCCGTTGCTTGTAGCAAGCTTTATGGCTTGCTTTTGGTTAGGGGCATATTCTATGTCGTACTTGCTTTCCAAAAAGGATATGTTGCCGTCGATGCCGCTTATACGGAATGGCAGCTCCGCTATGGAAAGGGCGGTAAGTTTTTCCGCAACGTAACGTTCTGCCTCGTTGTATAGCTTAAGGGCAACGCGGTTGCCATCTAAAATTATCTGTCCTGCGGCTGCAAGGGTGTTTACTTGGTCTTCCGTTTGCTCACTGCCTATCTCCAGTCCTCTGCACACTGCGTCTACCAGAACTTCTCTGTCAAGATAGCAGTGACCGCCGTTGTAGGCAGCAACGGAAAGTAGATGCTTTATATAACATTTGACCCTTTCGGGGCTGTCGGCAGGAACGCCCATGTCCTTTGCCGCACGGTCTATACGCTCAAAGCCTATTCCCTGAATGTCGTCGTAAAGAATGTAGGGGTTGTCCTTTATCAGGTCTACTGCCGCGCCTCCGTATTTTTTGTATATCTTGGTGCAAAAGGAGGTGCCAAAGTATTTACTGCAAAACATTACCACGTCCCGCATTCCGAACTTCAGCTTAAAGTCCTCGCCTATCTCCAATGCACGCTTTTTGTTAATGCCCTTGAATTCAGCAAGCCATTCGGGGTGGTCGGAAAGCACGTTAAAGCTTTCCTCTCCGTACCTTTCCACTATCCTCATGGCGGTAACGGGGCCCAGTCCTTTTATATAACCCGAGGAGAGGAACTTGTAAATACCGTCCCCCTCGAGCGGCAAGGATTTTTCAAAGCTTTCTACCTTAAACTGCTTGCCAAAGCTGTCGTGTACCGTCCAACGGCCCACAGCGGTCAGCGTTTCACCCTCTGCCAAGGAGGGAATAACGCCCACCGCCGTTATAGGCTCGCCACCGCAGTCAACCACGCAAACGGTGTAGCCATTATCGGGATTAGTGTATACTATCTGGTCAACTGTACCAACTATCTTTTCGCTATCAGCCATGTTACCTCTCGAAAGAAAAAGCCGATGGTTAATCGGCTTTTGTCTTAAAAATGTACTAGATCTTTGCCTTTATAGCCTCTGCCATATCGGTATCTTCCCACTTAACACCAAGCTCTTCTCTGCCAAAATGGCCGTAAGCCGCAAGGTTTCTGTAAATGGGGTTTCTAAGCTCAAGCTTTTCGATGATAGCTGCAGGACGAAGGTCAAACACCTCGTTTACTATCTCGGCAAGTCTTTCATCGCTTGCAACAGAGCAGGTGCCGCGGGTATCGATGAACACGGAAAGGGGCTTTGCAACGCCGATAGCGTAAGCGATCTGCACCTCACAAGCACTTGCTATGCCGGAAGCAACGATGTTCTTTGCAACGTAACGAGCCATGTAAGCCGCGCTGCGGTCAACCTTGG
>JAFQKR010000031.1 GCA_017396825.1 Clostridia bacterium | reverse complement strand
TGAAAAAACCGCAACGTTTGCGGTTTTTTCTTTTTTGCATTTTATAATCTATCCTCTTTTTGTAAGGCGTTACGGGTTTTATCTGACCAAAAGGGGTGTAAAGGTAAAATTTTACGGTTTTGGGTATAATTGGCGTCCGCATGGCATATAATTTACCAAATGCCAAAAGGGAGGACTGTTTTTTGAAACCGTTTAAAATTTTAATACCGTTTGCTTTAGTCTTTGCATTGCTTTTCGGTACGCCTGTTTTCGCTACCGAGCAAGGAAGTATATATCCGCCCGCCTTTGAGGCCTTTGAGGAGTGGATGGAAAGTACGCCTGCGGCAACCCTTACGGGTGACCTCGGGTGTAAGGCGGCGCTTCTTATGGAGGCTTCAACTGGCAGAGTGCTATACAAAAGCAACGAGACCGAGCATTTGCCGATCGCTTCGGTAACTAAGATAATGTCAACCCTTTTGGTGGCAGAGGCGATAGACGGAGGGAAAATAACCGAAAACGATATGGTTACCGTAAGTGCTTACGCCGCCTCTATGGGTGGCAGTCAGGTGTTCCTTGAGGCGGGCGAGCAGATGAGTGTGGATGAACTGCTTAAGTGCCTTATAGTCGTTTCCGCAAACGATGCCGCTGTTGCCCTTGCAGAGCATATTTACGGCAGTGCAGACAGCTTTATCGCCGCTATGAACAGCCGTGCCGACGAGTTGGGGATGGAAAACACAGAGTTTGTTAACACCACGGGTCTTGACGACGGGGGCTATTCCTCAGCCCTTGACGTGGCACTTATGACCAGAGAGCTTCTTACACACCCTCTCATCTTCAAATACACTACAATATGGATGGATACCATAAGAAACGGCGCCTTTGGGCTTTCCAATACTAACCGTTTAGTGCGGTTTTACAAGGGAGCCAACGGTATGAAAACGGGCTTTACTACTGAGGCTATGTACTGCGTTTCCGCTACTGCCGAGCGCGACGGGATGCAGCTTATAGCGGTGGTTTTGGGTAGCCCCACCTCAGACAAAAGATTTGGTGCGGCAAAGCAGATGCTCGATTTCGGCTTTGCCAACTACGCCGTAAAGGTTCCTGAGCTTCCCGTGCTTGAGGAACTTGCGGTAAAGGGCGGCAGAGAAAAATCCGTTGCGCTTGCCGCTACCTCACCCTCGTTGCTTACGGAAAAGGGCACGGGGGAAATAAAGGCGGCGGTGGAATTGCCCGAAAACCTTACCGCACCCGTTAAAGAGGGGGAAAAGGTAGGGGAGATAATATACAGCCTTGGGGAAAAGGAACTGTGCCGTGTGGATATCACTGCGGCAAAGGAAGTAAAAACCGTAAGTTTCTCCTTCGTTTTAGGGCTTGTTTGGAAAAAAATACTATCTTTTGTTTAATGCCATTGACAAATGAACGTTTTAAGGTTATAATATGTCTGTATATTTGTAACCATGGCTAAAAATAAGTAAGTAAGGATATGCGAAATGTCTGTAAGACTAATCGACAAATACGCCGCAGAGTTCGTTGAACCGGGTAAGTTTGCCGCAATGCGCTCGCGCTTGGCGGCGGCTCACGCTTGTCTAAGGGCGCACCCCGGCGGTAACGACTACAAGGGCTGGTACGATCTGCCCCAAACCTTTGACAAGGCAGAGCTGGAGGCTATCGAGCAGGCGGCCGCAAAAATACGGTCGGAATGTGATGTGCTTTTGGTCATCGGTATCGGTGGCTCGTACTTGGGCGCAAGAGCGGCTATTGAGTTTTTAAGGTCCCAGTATTACAACCAATTAAAGAAAGATACTCCTGATATTTATTTTGTGGGCAACTCCTTCTCCGGTGAGGATCTGGACGAGGTGCTTCGTATATGCGAGGGCAAGGAGATAGCGGTTAACGTTATTTCAAAGTCGGGCACCACTACGGAAAGTGCAATAGTTTTCCGTTTTGTGCGCCACATGATGCTTAGGCGTTATACAAATTCCGAACTTAAGGAAAGAGTTTTCGTTACTACAGATAGGCGCAAGGGTGCTCTTAAGGAGTTTGCTGACAGAGAGGGGTATCCCACCTTTGTTATTCCCGATGATATAGGCGGCAGGTTCTCTGTGCTTACGGCTGTTGGTCTTTTGCCCATAGCCGTTTGCGGCGCAGATATCAGGGCGCTGCTCGGCGGCGCGTTGGCTATGAAAAAGCGCCTTGCCGATCAGGGTATGGATAACGAGGCGTACCGTTATGCCGTGCTTCGTAATCTGTTTTACGAGCAGGGCCGTTACGTGGAGATACTTGCAAGCTACGAGCCATCCTTCAGGATGATGACTGAGTGGTGGAAGCAGCTGTTCGGTGAGAGCGAGGGGAAGGACGGCAAGGGTATTTTCCCTGCATCGGTTATCCTTTCAACCGACCTGCATTCCTTGGGTCAGTATATACAGGACGGCAGACGAATGCTGTTTGAAACCATAGTCAAGCAGAAAAACGTTCGTAAGGATATGTACGTGCCCTCAACGGCGGTGGATATCGATGGTTTGGGCTTCCTTGCGGGGCAAAAGCTGGCGGACGTTAACGACGAGGCATTCCTCGGCACCCTGCTTGCTCATACTGCAGGCGGCGTTCCCAATTTGGTTATAGAGTACGACCATAGGGATGAGCATGACCTTGGTGAACTTATATATTTCTTTTTCGTATCCTGCGCTATATCGGGTTATATTTTGGGCGTTAATCCCTTTGACCAGCCCGGTGTTGAGGCGTACAAAAAGAATATGTACGCTCTTATAGGCAAGCCCGGCTACGAATTGCTTAGAAAAGAATTGACAGACAAAATCAATACGCTTTAGTATAAGGAGACAAAAAATGGTAAAACTTAAAGTAGGTCTTAAAGGTTCAGGCAAAACAAAGATGCTTGTGGATGAGATCCACGCAGCGGCAAAGGCATCCAAGGGTATCGTAGTGTGCATCGAAAGCGGCGGCAAGCTTACCTATCACGTTCGTTCTGTTGCTCGTCTTATCGAAGCAAGGGACTATGACATTAAGGATGCAGATACCCTTTACGGCTTTGTTTGCGGTACCTTGGCTTGCAATTACGATATAACCGAGTTGTTTGTTGACAGCGCTCTTAAGATCTGTGGTGACGACGTTAGCGCTTTTGAAGGCTTTATGTATAAGCTTGACAATATCGCCTCCAAGATAGGCGTTGATTGCTTCATTACCGCTTCTATCCCTGCAGAAGAGCTCCCCGAGGGCCTTAACAAGTACCTCGCAGAGTAATAAGGTTATGAAACGTATCAAGGATATCGCTTTTATATCCACTCTTTCCTTTACCCTTTTTATGCTTGCCTTTTGCGCCATAGAGGCTATGGCGGTAAACGAGTTTGGCGATACAGGCGTGGACGCCGTTCGTTTTGCTAATAACGCTCTTGTTCTGTTCGTTTATTCTCTTTGCATAGGCTTTAGCTTTTTGTTGTTTTATATAAAGCCCCTTTCGGCAACGGTGAAGCGCGTGCTTCATTTCGTTTTGAATTACGGCCTTATGATGGTTTCCATCTTTGGCTTTGCCGATATCATCGTGGCAGATGCCGCTGCTACCGCCTTTGCCCTTAGCTTTGTGTACCTTTTAGTGTACTTTGGCGGCATGCTTATTAGCAGCCTGCTTCGTAAAATGGGCGGTGCTATTGACAGCGCAAAAAAATAATAAAAAAAATTTAAAAAAGGTATTGACAAACAGATATCACTGTGTTATACTTACTTTCGCCGGCCGGGAAGGGCGGCGAAATGTACGGGGGTTTAGCTCAGCTGGGAGAGCATCTGCCTTACAAGCAGGAGGTCACAGGTTCGAGCCCTGTAGTCCCCACCAAAAAGTCCATCGCTTATGCGATGGACTTTTTTATCCATTGCGAAAGCAGTGTTATATCGTCGCCGAGTGTGTGCTTTTCGCAGTCGATTTTTGCAAAAAGATTTTTAAAATAAAATTGCATTTTCCGTTGAAAAATCCAATTAGTTGTGTTATAATAGGTCAGCAGTTTAATAGGCGAGTGTAGCTCAATGGCAGAGCGTCCGCTTCCCAAGCCGAACACGCGGGTTCGATTCCCGTCACTCGCTCCAAAAAATCCATCGCTTATGCGGTGGTTTTTTTATTCTTGCACTGTGGTGTATCGTTACTCGTTAGGAGCGAAGACTGTGTTTCCTTTCACAACGTTATAGGTTTTTTTATAAAACATCGTGATATTTCTTTCAAAAAGCGTAGTATATAGTTGAGAAGGAGAGGGGGATGGATGCATTGGATGACAGCAAAATAATTGAACTGTTCTTTGAACGGTCGGAGGAGGCAATAGCCGAACTTTCAAGTAAATACGGCGCGGTTTGTTCAAAGGTTGCTCTTGGTGTGCTTAATGATAGGCGCGATGCAGAGGAATGTGTGAACGATGCTTATCTTGGGGCTTGGAACACTATACCGCCTCAAAAGCCCAGCCCCTTGTTAAGCTACGTTTGCCGTATAGTGCGTAATCTTGCTATTAAGAAGTATCACGCCAACACCGCCGAAAAGAGAAACAGCATCTACGACGTGGCGTTGGATGAGTTGGAAAGCTGCTTTGCATCTTCTCCATCGGCAGAGGAGGAGTGGACCGCCACGGGGACTGCCCACGTAATAAATGCTTTTCTGAAGAGCCTTAACAAGGAAAACAGAGTTATGTTCGTGCGTCGCTATTGGTTTGCAGATTCTATAGATGACCTGGCAAGGCTTTTTGGTATAAGCAAGCACAACGTGTCCGTAAGGCTTTCCCGCATCAGAGGTAAGCTGAAACAGCATCTTTTGAAGGAAGGAGTGGCTTTATGAAAAGGGAAAGGGTATCGGAAATTATAGGCAACATTGATTTTAAGTATGTTGACGAGGCCGGCGAATATACGGGGGCTGCAAAAAAACGTTTTCCTAAAGGGTGGTACAAATGGGCGGCGGTTGCCGCTTGCGTTGCCCTTGTACTTGGCGTTTGGCTGTTCAAACTGTTTTCGGGCGGCGAGCTGGTAAGGCCAAGACTGGATAAGACACTTGGGGCAGAGCCCTTTGCAAAGGATGCCGAGGTGGTATTCAGCGTAGGTGACGAGGCCTTTGGGGAAACTCTCGGCATCTATTTGAAAAAGAATGATAAGGTCGAGGTGCTTGAAAAGGTAAAAAAAGAGTTTGGCTTTGAAAAGGCAAAGGGCTCTAAAAGGAATGGGTACAAGCTGTATACAAACGAGGCGGGTGACACCCTGAAGGTTTACGATACCGGCGCCTTTGAATACAAAAAGCGTGACTATGAATATGGCGCTTCTCTTTCCGAAAAGGAGATGGAGGCAGTTGCGGAGACGGCTTTGCAAAGGCTGGGCATACCCACGCAGGATCTTAAAAGGGCGGGTAAGGACGAGCTTAAAGAGTACGTAGGCAACGAGGAGATCGTTCTGCAGACAACCCTTCGATACAAGAGTTGGATAGACGGCTACGATACCATAGGCGCCTGCAGTATAACGGTTGGCGTGGCTAACGGAAAAGTGTTTTCCGTGGGCATGCTTTACAGCGGCAGAGAAAAGGTGTTTGATGTCGTTTCAAAGACAAAGGACGAGGTAGAGGCGAGCTTTGCCGATGGGCTTTTAGATATAAAATACGATGATGAGAGCGTTGGCGGAAGCACCGTGAAACGCCTTGAGGTTACCGCGGCAGAGGTGGTTTATCTGGATGCCTTTAACGACGAGGACCAGCCTCACGTACAGCCCTGCTACCGACTTAGGGGCGTTGCAACCCTTGATGACGGTTCCGGAACGGGCTTTTCCGCCATTGTGTATGCGGTTCCGGAGGAATATTACGAATAATGCTTAAAGTAAGGGTCTGCTTTTGCAGGCCTTTTTTGCATAAAAATGCGCAGTTTTTTGTTAAAACTATTTACTTATCATTTGTTTTATGATAATATTACTTTGATTAGATATAGCCGTTTGCGGGAGGTGTTGGTTTGGGAGACAAGGCTCACTCAAGGTATTTTTACACCAAGCTGACAGACGGCGAAAAAAGAGCTTATGACGCTATTCTCGCCGCATGGCTTAGATACGATACCTCTGTTACCTTTAAGAAGGGGGCAGACGTTAACGTGGGGCGTGTTATA
>JAFQKR010000030.1 GCA_017396825.1 Clostridia bacterium | reverse complement strand
AAATTTTTATATATTTTTATATTTTTTCGCTCAAAACGAACCTCGACTCACAGTACTCAGTACAGCTTTCGCCTCGGTTCGTTTTGTCTGCACTCTTTCTCAGCAGTCTGTCAAGCTGATGACAAGGTTTGTCATCAGCTTGAAAACGGCAAAAGCCGTTTTCTTCTTTATGATAGAATGAATATTTTTGCGCTCGAGGCTATTTTTACACCTCATTATATATGACGGATTTTGCCACGCCCCTATCCTTAGCCGTCTTCTTTATGGCATCCATCTTGGAAAAACCCAGCGCCTGATAATGAGCAACGTGGGTGGGCACGTCCATATCCGCCCAAAAGGCGTTGTCGTTTGCGGCACTTCCATCAGAGCCTTCTATAACCAACGCAAGCTCGCCCTTGCAAGGGATAACCCCCTCCGCTATAAGCAATGCAGCCTCCTTGAGAGTAGTAAAGCAGATCTGCTCGTTCACCTTTGTAAGTTCTCTGGTAAGGGTAAGCCTTCTGTTACCCAAGGCATCGTAAAGATCGCCAACGTCCTTTGCCAGATCGTGAGGGGTACAGTAGACTATTGCAGTGCGTTCCTCGGTAGCAAGGGCGGCAAGACGTTCCTTGCGTTCCTTCCCCTTATCGGGCAAAAAGCCCTCGAACACAAACCGTCTGCTGGGCAACCCCGATGCCGACAAAGCGCAAACCGCGGCGCAGGGACCGGGGAGAGGCACCACCGTAACCCCTGCTTTATGGCATTGGTTAACAAGCATCTCGCCCGGATCAGATACTGCGGGAGTGCCCGCATCACTTATAAGTGCACAGTTTTCGCCCTTTAAAAGGCGGTCTGTTATATAGGCGGCGCTTTGCTTTTTGTTGTGGTCGTGGTGCTTTACAAGCTCCTTTTTTATATCAAGCAGAAAAAGCAGCTTGCCGCCCACACGGGTGTCCTCGCAGGCAACAAAATCCACGTCAGAAAGCACGCTCTTAACACGCTCGCTTATGTCCCCCAAGTTACCAATGGGTGTTGGAACTATATAAAGAATACCCGTCATACTTCCTTCGCCTTCTTCTTATGCTTTTGACGGCGCAAGAACAAATAGAACTTTGGCATACGGTTAACCAGAAAATCCTTAAGCCCGTTACGAACCGAAGTATACCTGTCGTGTATCCAAACTCTGCGCTTATAACTGCCCACACTGCGCTCCGTTATAGCCTTGTCCAGTCTTCTTTCCATGCGCTCGCCACGCTTACCGCCCTTAGCAAAGGCCTTTTTGTACTTCTTTACGTAGTGCATAAAGTACGCCTCTATGAACAGCACCTCGTGCTCGGGGAAATCGGGCTGAACCAGAGGAACACGGCAATCAGGAGAGATAACCTCAGGCAAAAAGCCTGCTTCTTTAGCTATATCGTGAAGCCTTGTGCCGGGATAGGGATAGAAGATATTGGGAATAACCCTATCACTCTTCATTTTTGCGTTAAGCTTTATGGTCTTGAGGGCGCCGTGAATAGTCTCGTGGGGGAGACCGATGATGTTGTAGGTAAGCTGTGCAATACCGTACTTGTGGAACCACTTACTGCAGTTTATCATCATCTCGTCGGTCTGGAAACGCTTAAGATACTTAAAGCGCATCTCCTGGTCACCGCTTTCAAGACCCATATCAATAGTGTAAAAGCCTGCTTCCTTCATCTTGCGAACGGTATCCTCGGTAAGGATATCAAAGCGAATATTACCCGTGCAGGGCAAATGTATCTCCTTTTTGTAAAGCTCGATAAACTTATCAAACCAATCGGGGAACATGTTGAAGATAGCGTCACGGAAGTTAATGTATTTTATGTTAGGATACTTAGAAAGCAAGGTCTTAAGATAAAGAATAGCGTTTTCGGGGCTACGGAAACGGGCGTAGATCTTCTTGTTGGGATACACCTTACGAAAGTTGCCGTTACCGCAATAGGTGCAGTTATAAAAACAACCTCGGCTTACGATAACTATGGCTGTGTCCACCTTTACGCTTTCAAGGTTTGCGTAGTCAAACAGGTCAAAATCAGGTATGGGAAGCCTGTCAAGGTCAGCAAACAGAGGCCGTACGGGGTTCTTTTTTATTGTACCGTCGGGCATTTTGAACCACTTGCTTTCAATGTCCGTGTAGTCCTCACCTGCGCTCATCTTGTCGCACAGCTCAAGCTCGGCATATTCACCGTCGCCGATAGTAACACAATCAACGCCGTCAACGGATATAACCTCCTCGGGAACAAGCGTGCAGTGATAACTGCCGCAGGTTATAAACACGTCGGGATAAACTTCCTTGGTCCACTTGATATATTTTTGACAATCGGGAAAAGCAGTAGTACGAATGGAAAAGCCTATGATATCCCATTCGCCGGAAGCCTTTAGTTTGCTTTTAAAATCCTCTTCCTCGTGAAGATAAAGCAGGTGCAAAAGACCTACGCTGTGGCCCGCCTGCTTAAGCACTGCGGATATAGACGCAAGACCCTCGCTGTAATTACCGCCGGTCTGCTTGCTCTTTAAGTCTCTATCCGTATAGTCGGGATATACGAGAAGATATCTCGCCTTTCTTCCTTTTAAATCTATCATCTTTTTCACCTTTCTATTTTGCATCAAACCAGCTATCACCCACGTGTGCATCCGCAACCAATGGAACAAGCAGTTTAACGGTGTTTTCCATTTTTTCCTTAAGCAACGCCAATGCCGCCTCTGCTTCGTCTGCAGGCGCCTCAACGATAAGCTCGTCGTGGATCTGCAGTATAAGGCGTGCCTTCATACCTGCCGCCTTCAAGGCCGCATCTGTTTCCACCATCGCCTTTTTAATTATATCCGCCGCCGTGCCCTGAATGGGGGTATTCATCGCGACTCTCTCACCAAATGCGACAAGGTTCTTGTTCTTTGCAGACAACTCGGGTATATAACGTCTGCGGCCGAAAACGGTGTTTACAAACCCGTCTGCCTTCGCCTTTTTAACCGTTTCGTCCAGATAATCCTTAACGCGAGGATATTTGCGGAAATAGGCATCGATATATTCACTAGCCTCCTTACGGCTTACGCCTATATCCTCGGATAAAGAGAAGGCGCTGATACCGTAAACTATACCAAAGTTTACCGCCTTTGCCCTCTTACGCATCTCGTCGGTAACGCTGTTCAGCGGTACGCCGAAGACCTGAGATGCCGTAATGGCATGGATATCCTCCCCGTCACGAAAGGCACCTATCAAGGTAGGGTCACCCGATACGTGGGCAAGCACCCTCAGTTCTATCTGCGAATAGTCTGCGTCTATAAGAACGCAGCCCTCCTCGGCAACGAAAAACTTACGGAATATCCTGCCAAGCTCAGTCCTTATGGGTATGTTTTGCAAATTAGGCTCCGAAGAGGAAAGCCTACCCGTCATGGTTAGAGTTTGGTTAAAGGTGCTGTGTATTCTGCCATCCTTTTCAGAGATAACCTTAACAAGTCCCTCCGCATAGGTGCTTTTAAGCTTTGAAAACTGACGGTAGCTTAAGATAAGGTCCACTATGGGATGCAGCCTTTTTAGTTTTTGCATTACCTCTGCATCGGTGGAATATCCGCTTTTCGTCTTTTTAAAATGAGGAAGCCCCAATTTTTCGAAAAGAATCGTGCCAAGCTGCTTTGGTGAGTTTATATTAAACTCCTCGCCTGCCAGCATATATATTGCCTCCTCTGCCTCTGCCATTCGGTCGGACAGGAAGGCGGAATATTCCAAAAGCCCCTCGCGGTTTACCTTAAAGCCAATCCTTTGCATCTCAAGTAGTAGAGATGAAAGCCTTAGCTCTATGCTTCTGTAAAGCTGTAGCTGGCCTGCCTCTGCCGCCTGCGCTTTTAGGGCGTTTTCAAGGTCGGGCAGCATCAAAACCTCTGCTTCTGCATCCGGCTCTCCTTCAAAAAGGCCTACTGCCCTTGCGGCACGGATAGGACTGCCAAGGCCGCCGTCAAGTGGCTTTACCACGTAGGCAAGGAGGGATATATCCTCTGCCGGCGGCGCAATATCAAACTCTGCCGCTTCCGCGGTTTCCTTATAGCTCCAGTAAACGCCTCTGTCACCCAAGGTGTCGAAAAAGTTCTTCGCTTCTCTATCCATAGGGAAGAAAACGTTTTTGTCTCCGCCGTCAGTCAAATAAACGGCAGAGTTACAGTAATATATATATACTCGCTTTGCACTTTTATAAAGCCTTGCACCTTCATCAGCGCTTACTTGTGTAAAGGGCTTTTTTTCAATACCGCTTGCCGCAGACTCCGCCTCAAGGTGCAGTCTGTCGGCAATAGCTTTAAGCTCAAGCCTTATACAAAGGTCGTAAAGTTCCTTATCCTTGCGTTGGATAAGACAATCCTCAACGCCGCAGTCAACGGGTGCGTCCTTAACTATCCTTGCAAGCTCACGGCTGAGATAAGCGCTATCCCTACCTGCTCTAAGCTTTTCTCCCACACTGCCCTTTATACTGTCGGCGGCGGCATATACCCCGTCTAAGGTGCCGTGCTCGGCAATAAGCTTAAGGGCTCCCTTCTCGCCTATTCCCTTAACACCCGGGATATTATCACTGCTGTCACCCATAAGAGCCTTTACATCCACGAAAGCATCGGGGGAGACACCGTATTTTTCCATAAAGGCGGCGCTGTCAAATATCTTGGTTTCGTTGGTGGCGGCAAGGTACACTGTGGTATGGGAATTAATAAGCTGAAGGCTATCCTTATCACCCGTAACCAAAACACAGTCCATATCCTTATCCCCTGCCATTGCGGAAAGGGTACCGAGAATATCGTCCGCCTCAAAGCCCTCTTTTTCCAAAACCTTAAGCCCCAAAAATTCCGCCGCCTGCTTGGCATAGGGTAACTGGGCGGCAAGGTCGTCGGGCATACCGTGACGGTTAGCCTTATATCCCTCATACATCTTGTGGCGGAAGGTAGGAGCGCGAAGGTCAAATGCCACCGCGCCGTATTCAGCATCTGCAAGACTTAAATTCTTTAGTATTATATTTATAAAACCGTAAACGGCGTTTGTAGGTATACCGTCGGCGGTACTAAGCGGACGTATCCCGTAGTATGCGCGGTTGAGTATACTGTTGCCGTCAAACACAATAATTTTGCTCACAGGGCAAACTCCCCCTATTTGATTTACACATAATTAATGTATCACTCTTTACCATTTTTGTCAATAAAAAGGCAAAGAAAACACTTGAAAATCTCATATTGTTTTGGTATAATGCGCTTGTATAATAATATTTTAAAAATAGGAGGACATTATGGAACTTAAAGGCACCAAGACAGAAAAGAATTTGATGGAAGCTTTCGCAGGCGAAAGTCAGGCAAGAAATAAGTATACCTATTTTGCATCCGTTGCAAAAAAGGAAGGCTATGAACAGATAGCTGAGATATTCCTTAAGACCGCTGAAAACGAAAAGGAACACGCAAAGCTTTGGTTCAAGGCCCTTGGCGAACTTGGCGATACCGCCGCTAACCTTGCAGCAGCAGCCGCAGGCGAAAACTATGAGTGGACCGATATGTACGACCGTTTTGCAAAGGAAGCTGAAGAAGAAGGCTTTACCGAGCTTGCTGTTCAGTTCAAGATGGTTGCCGCTATCGAAAAGTCTCACGAAGAACGTTATCGTGCGCTTCTCTCCAACGTTGAGATGCAGGCTGTTTTCGCAAAGAGCGAGGAAACCATGTGGGAATGCCGCAACTGCGGTCACCTTGTAATCGGCAAGAAGGCTCCTCAGCTTTGCCCCGTTTGCAAGCATCCCCAGAGCTTCTTTGAAGTTAGAAAAGAAAACTATTAATTTTAAGTAAAAATTACGGGAGACGCTTCTTAAAGAAGCGTCTCCCATTTTCTTTTAATAATGATAGCGACGGTCAAACCTCATCTTTTTAATGAATTTAACCACTACAAACACCATGGCCACTATGGTAACAATGCCGATGGCTAAAGCGATAACTACACGCATTATATCACCTTTTTGGAAACGTCGGATAATATTATATCTGCCTTTGGACGCCCTTTCGCCGTAATAAAGGTTTAAAAGCTCGTAGGCGTCGTCCTCTGCAAAGGTGGTATCCTTTCCGCCGTTACATTGATAATAACAGCCTCTCCCGTAGTCATAATGCATCACGGTATAGTAACAGTCCTTGCCGTTATAGGAAATCTGTTCCGTGCTGAAAGCGGTGGAAAACCTTTCGGGACACAAACTTATTTCAACCGATTCAGCCGTTTCTCCTACAAGAACATAGTAACGGCCGCCGTCATTGTCAATTCCACACCCCAAAACCGCCTTACCGTCGTTAGCCTTAAGCCCTATATGATCATCTGCCATGAAAAGAGGGGTATCTGCTTTTTCTATAACGTAGTACCCATCGTCGTCTTCGTTGTCACGGCAATCCTCTTCATCTACGGCGCTTACGTCATAATCTATTATAGATGCAAAATTGCCCTTTTCGTCTACAGCGATGGAAAGCTTTAAATAATACGTGCCGTCAAGATTGCAAAACCAAAGCCTGCCCTTGCCGTTTTCACCCGTAACACCGCCTGCCTCCTTGTTACCATGGGAGCTGTAAAGCTCGTAGTTCCAAATACAGTCGTTGCTGTTGATGCTGTTGATAATAACAACCGTATCCATCTCTTCATCGGTGGATATTCTATACCACCTTTGGTCATACAGACCTGTAAGGGTGTTGTTTATGGGGTTGGATGTAAGGTTTGCGGCGTTGTCCTTGCCCTTGTTAAAATCCTCGGTGGTGTCGTCAGACTCCTCACTGTCGGCATAAACAGAGCCGGTAACGTTTATATATCCGCCAAAGCAATAGCCTCTTACGGTAGTCCCGGCCTTACACACGCCCTCAACCTCGTACCAGCCGTCGATGGCTTCACCGTATACAACAAGTTCTGTGCTTGCAAAAAACGTCCCCAAAAGCTCGCCCGTGGTGTTATTAACGCTGCGAATGTTTACCTCGCTATTGGTGACACCGTGATAAAGCCTTTTTATGCCGCTTGCCGGGCAATAGCCATATAGTTTTTCATCGCCGCCCGATACTTCAACGTAGAGGTACTCCCCTTCCTCGCCACGGATGACTACCTCTTCATCTGCGGAAAGGGTAATCACCGCTTCGCCGCTGTCCATCGGGTCGCTATACACCGTCAAGCCTTCGGCGGCAACCCCCTTTTGAAATCTATCCTCAGCGTAAACGGAAAAAGCAGACAGAGAAAACAAAGCCGCAATTATAAGCAACGCCGATAAAACCTTTTTCATATAAAACGCTCCTTGATATCTTATACTATCAGATATTTGCTTGCGTAAAACTCGTATTTTTCTTTAAAGAAGGGGCTGGAGGACTTGGCAGTACGGAGCGACTCGTGTACGTTCATGTTGTTACGAGCCGCGTCTATAATACAGCCTGCGATATTAGAGCAGTGATCGGAGGTGCGTTCGAGACTGGTAAGCAGGTCGTTCCATACAAAGCCAACCTCGATACTGCATCCGCCCTGCTGTAGACGGAGTATGTGGCGAGTACGCAAATGCTCCTTTATCTTGTCGATAACCTGCTCCAAGGGCTCAACACTGTTTGCGCTTTCAAGATTATCGTTAAGAAAAGCGTCAAGGGTAAGGTCTAGAATTTCGTTTACCGCCTGACAAAGCTGTAAAAGCTCGTTCTTTGCATCAGCGGAAAAGGCCTTTTTCTTCTCTATAAGTTCCTCAGCGGAACGAAGCATGCTTACACCGTGGTCGGAAATACGCTCAAAGTCACCGATTATTTTAAGAAGCTTTGCCGCCTCGGCACTGTCACGGTCGCTTACCTGATGGGTACTTAACTTAACAAGATAGGTGCCGATAACATCTTCATAATAGTCGTTTTCCTCTTCCATGTCCCTTACCTTTTGCGCCAACTCGTCACTGTAATCGGTAAGGCTTTGTATACCGCCCTTAAGGCAGTTTATGGCACAGCTTGCCATATCGGTGGCAACCGCACGGCAACGCTCGATAGCAACTGCGGGGGTAGCCAGCAAACGCTCGTCCAGCACCACCCTCTTTTCCTTTTCGGGGGCGTCCGGAACCAGCTTTATAACCAACTTTTCAAGCAAGGAGGATGCAGGAAGCAATATAGCGGTGCAGGTTATATTGAATACGGAATGCACAACGGCAATCCCTGCACTGTTGACATATTCATCAAGTATTGCGGGGGCTAAAACAGCCTTTACCACCCAAAAAGCGGTGAGCAAAATCGTGGAGCCGATAATGTTGAACAACAAATGAAGCACGGCTGTGCGCTTTGCGTTTTTATTAGTGCCAAAGGAAGAAAGAATGGCGGTAATACACGTGCCTATATTCTGACCCATTATGATCGGAACCGCCGCGCCGTAGCTTACACTGCCTGTTGCCGCAAGCGCCTGCAATATACCAACGGAGGCGGAGCTGGACTGGATAATTGCCGTAAGCACTGCGCCTGCAAGAAGACCAAGCACGGGATTTTCAAACATAATGAACAGTTGGGCAAACTCGGGCACGTCTGCAAGACCTTTTACAGCGCCGCTCATGGTTTCCATACCGAACATAAGGGTGGCAAACCCCAGGAGTATCATACCCGTATCCTTATGCTTGGTGGACTTACCGAACATGTAGCACACTATGCCAATGAGGGCAAGAATAGGAGTGAAGGATGACGGCTTGAGCATTTGAACGAAAACGTTGTCACCCTCGATACCGCCAAGGCTGAGTATCCATGCGGTAATAGTGGTACCGATGTTAGCACCCATGATAACGTTTATCGCCTGCCTCAAGGTCATAAGCCCTGAGTTAACGAAACCAACAACCATAACGGTAGTGGCGGAGGAACTTTGGATAACGGCGGTAACACCCATACCCGTAAGAAGACCCGCTATTCTACCGGAGGTAAGCCTTTCCAAAAGAGACTGAAGTTTGTTGCCCGCCTTTCTTTCAAGCGCCTGACCCATAAAGTCCATGCCGAAAAGGAAAAGGCAAAGGCCGCCTATCATTGTAAGTACGTCAAAAATATCCATACGCTAAGGGTCCTTTCACATCCTGTATAAATAAGCCAAATTACCACGACTACATTATAACATACACCGACGCTTATGTGCAACGGCTTTTTTACTTTTTAAGCAAAAAAACGGAAAAGATGTCCTTATCATCCTTTCCGTTTGTATTTTAAACTATACCTGTAACAAATATTTCAACGCCGATCAGAATAAGAACCACACCGCCGAAGATTTCCGCCCTGCCGGCAAAGCGGCAACCGAACTTTTTACCTATACAAACCCCTGCCGCACACACAACAAAGGTAATAGCAGCGATGATAAGAGCGCATATAAAAGCCTCAGCAGTGTTATGCTCCGCAATGGTGAAGCCAACCGAAAGGGCATCAATAGAGGTAGCTATACCCTGCATAAGCAAAGTGCCTATACCGCCCCTTGACTTCTCCTCTTCCCCACCGCAACGGTGCTTTATACCGTCGGAGAGCATATTTGCACCGATAGCGAAAAGCAAAAGAAGGGCTATCCACGGTATAAACTTTTGAAACGACTTAAAATGCTCTAAAACCGTGTGCACACATATCCAGCCAACAAGAGGCATTGCCGCCTGAAAGAACGCAAAGCAGGATGCGGTTGCAATAATGCCGCTTTTTTTCATCTTAGGGTCGTTAAGACCGCGCACCAAGGATACAGAAAAGGCATCCATGGCAAGCCCCAAGCCCAGCAACGCGCTGTTTGCAAAAAAAATGGCGTTCAAATACATACTCCTCTGCAAAGATGATAGCGGATACCTCCGCCGAGAATATATTTTACCAAGGTTTTATGGGGCTGTCAATAGATGTAATTAAAAAGCACAAAAATTTATATCAAAAAAATAACATTTTTTTATAAATTTCTCTTGCAAAATGGAAAAAGGTGTGATATTATTATTGAGTTAGTAAATACAAATTCTTTAGGGAGGTGAGTTGCTTGCCGAACATTAAGTCAGCTAAAAAGAGAGTAAAGGTTATCGCAGTTAAGACTTTGCGTAATAAGGTTATTAAATCTGCGCTTAAGACTTCCATCAGGAAGTATGAGGCCGCTCTCGCAGACGGCAATAAGGAGCTTGCCGCTGCTACCTATAGGGAAGCTGTCGCAAAGATCGACAAGGCGGTAGCAAAGGGCATCATGCACAAGAATACCGCTGCCAGACGTAAGAGCCGTTTCACTCGTTTGCTTAACGCAATGGCATAAGGCTTTTATCAAGGTGTAATCAGACCTGTACCCTTTTGGGGATACAGGTCTTTTTCCTTATTTTTGAAAACCTATTTACTTATCGTAATAAACGTGGTATAATTTACAAAATTCCATTTTCCCATAGAAGGGGGCTCTTTTATGAAAATCACTAGGACTTTAGCCTTTCTTTTTGCTTTGCTTCTTTCGCTAGGTCTTTTTGTTACCGCAGGGGCAGAGGGCGAAAGCGGCGACAGTTCGGGAGACAACTCAGCCGCAGGCAACAACTACGACTACGTTATTAAATACGGCTATATGCCGCTGGTTTATGCAGGCGCAGAGGCGCAGGATTACGTAACGGGTCCTACCCCTGCCACCGCCTACGTTAAAGCAGGGGAGAACCACGTGGTTGCTGAAAGCAACTACAAATTCCGTGACTACGTTTTCATTGGTTGGCGTTCCGGAGGAAAACTTTATAAGCCCGGCGAGATAATATACAACGTAAACAGCGATATAACCTTCACTGCTGCATGGGGCCGCCCCGAAAGCCCCGAAATGACCGTTCTTGGGATAATCAGCTACTCCAAGGGTGGTAAGGTGGTGGAAAGTGCTTCCGCAAAGGTGGGCAGCACCGTCACCTTAAAGGATGGATATTGGAAAGACGGCTGCGGTAGAATATTTAACGGCGGCAGTAAGTTTTTGCTCTCCTTTACATCTGTTGATTTTACAGAGGCGGCTAAGGGCGTAAGCACCGTTTCCGTCAAATACGACGGCGGCGTTTCCTCAGGAGTGCAAGGCTCTTTCGCTGTTGAAAAGGGCGGTAGCTTTCTGGTTGACGGTTGCTTCGGCGTTAAGGAGGGCTACACCTTCACCGGTTGGAAGGATGGTAACGGCAAAATCTATACTGTAGGAGACACATGCGTTGCAAACAGTGACGTGACCTTTACCGCTATCTGGCGCGAAAACGAAAAGCCTGCCCCCGACTATTGCTCGGTAACGGTTACGGTAGGCGAGGGCGGCGTTGCCACCCCCGAGGGCAAGAGCACCGTTGAAAAGGGCAACAGTTTCACTTTTACCGTAAGCGCAAAGAAGGGTTACAAGCTTATTTCGGTTACCGCTGACGGTGCGGAAATAGGTGTGGGCGGTGAATACACCCTAACGGTTAACGCCGACATGGCTATAAAGGCAAGCTTTGAAAAACTTCCCGAGGAGATATCCAAGGAAGAAAGCGTGGAGGAAAGCGCCGAGGAAAGCGCGACGATAAGCACTGAGGAAAGTAATACCGAATCAAAAGATGAGAGCAACGTTTCTAACAACGGCGATGACAAGGACGGCGGTATCGGTAAGATAGTTACCATCGTGGTAGCAGTTATCCTATGCGTCGGATGTGTGGCTTTGGCCGCTTGGTTCTCTGCAAAAAGCAATAAAAAACGCAGATAATACTAAATAAAAATCAAAAACTCGTATTTCGCTTTGAAATACGAGTCAGCTTGATGACAAACCTTGTCATCAAGCTGGCAGAGTGCTGAGAAAGAGTGCAGACAAGACGAACCGAGGCGAAAACTGTACTAAGTACTGTGAGCCGAGGTTCGTTTTGAACGAAAAAAATAGAAAAAATCAAAGAGAATCCGAGGATTAACTTCTCGGATTCTCTTCTTTATGAGAGCAAATTTTATGTCTTTTTCGTGTTCTGTGCCTTTGTCAGCGGTCTGACTCGTATTTCGCTTTGAAATACGAGTTTTT